>JAZRVX010000001.1:0-1150 GCA_045599455.1 Faecousia sp.
AGGTAAAATTGCGTGGAGGACCGAACCTGTGAGCGTTGAAAAGCTTTAGGATGAGATGTGGGTAGAGGTGAAATTCCAATCGAACGCGGAGATAGCTGGTTCTCCCCGAAATAGCTTTAGGGCTAGCCTCAAGTAGTAAGCATAGGCGGTAGAGCACTGATCGGGCTAGGGGCCGTAACGGTTACCGAACCCTGTCAAACTCCGAATGGTTATGCTGCAGAGCTTGGGAGTCAGACTACGAGTGATAAGATCCGTGGTCAAAAGGGAAACAGCCCAGACCACCAGCTAAGGTCCCAAATGCCGTACTAAGTGGAGAAGGATGTGGGTTCTCCTAAACAACCAGGATGTTGGCTCAGAAGCAGCCACCATTCAAAGAGTGCGTAATAGCTCACTGGTCGAGAGAACCTGCGCCGAAGATTTCCGGGGCTAAAGTACGGAACCGAAGCTGTGGCTACGACGAAAGTCGTGGGGTAGGGGAGCGTTCCCACAGGGCTGAAGTCGGTCTGGAAGGACCGGTGGACTTGTGGGAAGTGAGAATGTTGGTATGAGTAGCGAAAAGACCGGTGAGAATCCGGTCCACCGAAAGCATAAGGATTCCTGGGCAACGATCGTCGTCCCAGGGTAAGTCGGGACCTAATCCGAGGCATGGAGCGTAGGAGATGGACAGCAGGCGGATATTCCTGCACCGGCGGAAATTGTTTGAGCGATGGAGTGACGCAGGAGGGCAGGCAGGCAGGAGATCGGTTGTTCCTGTGCAAGCGTGTAGGGTGAAGGATAGGCAAATCCGTCCTTCTTAAGACCTGAGGCGTGACGCGGAGGCTCCGAAAGGAGCTGAAGCTGCTGACCCCACACTGCCGAGAAAAGCTTCTAGTTAGACCTATGCCGCCCGTACCGTAAACCGACACAGGTATGCGGGGAGAGAATCCTAAGGTGCGCGGGAGAACCCTCGTTAAGGAACTCGGCAAAATGTACCCGTAACTTCGGGATAAGGGTAGCCGGCAATGTGAAGGAACTTGCTTCTGGAGCATAGCCCGGCCGCAGAGAAGAGGCCCAAGCGACTGTTTACCACAAACACAGGTGCCTGCTAAAGAGAAATCTGACGTATAGGTGCTGACACCTGCCCAGTGCCGGAAGGTTAAGGAAGGATGTC
>JAZRVX010000002.1:0-19174 GCA_045599455.1 Faecousia sp.
AAAGGGCGGGTTGCCAAGCGCATTGAAGCCCTGACAGCGGAAAGCGATGCGCTGGAAGTGCGAATCCAGGAGCTGCTTGCCCTGACCTCTCAGCACGCCCTCAGCGACATGGAATTTGATTTGCTGCGCCAGCTGCTATCCGTGTTCAAGGAGAACATTGACGACATGCCCCTGGAACAGAAGCGGGCTGCCATCCGCACGGTTGTCCGCAAGGTCATCTGGGATGGTGCTAATGCACACGTCATTCTCTTCGGTGCCAATGAAGATGAAATCGAATTCCCAGATATGTCGTATCTTATAGAAAGCACCGTGGAAGCAGACGAAACAGAAAATTTGGAACCCTTCCCAGATGTAGACTACGATGACGCACCTTTGACGCCTCAGTGTGAGGATAGCAAATGAAATCCTCATGCACTTCCGGGGGCAGAAGAAAAGTGCGCAGGATGTGTCGCTGTCGGACTACATCGACTCCGGCTCCGACGGCACGCCGCTTTCCCTCATGGAGATCATCAGCGAGGACACGGATTTGCTGGAGCAAATCAGCACCAAGGAGTCCGTGGCGCAGCTGGGCAAAGCGCTGGACACGGTGCTCACCGACCGGGAGCGGGAGATTATCCGCCTGCGCTACGGTCTGGGCGGCGGCAAGGCCTACCGCCAGCGGGAGGTGGCGCAGATTACCGGCATTTCCCGCAGCTATGTATCCCGGATAGAGAAACACGCGTTGGAGAAGCTCCGCGCGGCGCTGGAATAGGCTTTGACAATATCCCCGGGGGGTGGTAAGATGGAGCAAAAGGAGAAAATGCGATGCTTTTTGTGGGTTATCCCGCATGCTCCACCTGCAAGAAAGCCGCCGACTGGCTTGTCGCCCGGGGTATTTCGTGTGAGGTGCGCAATATCAAAACCGAAAACCCCACTGCGGCAGAGCTGTCCGTGTGGGTGAAGGCCTCCGGTCTGCCTCTGAAACGATTCTTCAATACCGGTGGGCTGCAGTACAAAGCGCTGAACCTGAAAGAGCGCCTGCCCGGCATGACGGAGGAAGAACAGATTGCACTGCTTGCAACGGATGGAATGCTGGTGAAGCGCCCAATTCTGGTGACGGAAAAGGGCGTAGGCGTGGGATTCAAAGAATCCGAGTGGGAGGCGCTGCTGGGAAGGTAACCTCGGCGGACACCTTGCGGCGGCGCGGAAAAGAAAATATTTTCCCGATTGCCGAAAAAAAGATTGACAAATTCCAAAAAAATGCATATAATAACGAAGCTTGATTTCGGCGGTGCCGAGATCACTTTGACCACATGGCGGCATAACTCAGTTGGTAGAGTAGCCGGTTCATACCCGGTATGTCATCTGTTCGAATCAGATTGCCGCTACCAGGCCCGTTGGTCAAGCGGTTAAGACACCGCCCTTTCACGGCGGTAACATGGGTTCGATTCCCGTACGGGTCACCATGATAAAAAACCCACTCCTTTTGGAGTGGGTTTTTTATCATGCTGTGACCTGCGGGAATCGAACCCACTTAAATGCAGGTGCCCGGTGGGCACCTGCCATCCGGCAGCTTGATGCCGGATGCTCCTTGATTAAATCGATTCCCGTACGGGTCACGAGGAAGTGAAATTTGCCCTTGCGGGCAAGTGAAATTCTGCTTCGCAGAGTGAAATAGTGCTTTGCACAAATGTGTTTTCTCTTGCAAGATATGCAATCATTATTTCACAATAAGCTTAGAATACAAAATTCAAATCACAAGGAGATACATCATGGACGAACAATACAAGGACTACGAAACCATCCTGCTGCCCACATCCGATGGCGAAATCGAGTGTGCCATCTTAGACTACCACGACTTTGAGGGTAAGCGCTATGCCATCGTCAGCCCGGTGGAGGACGATGCAATCACCGACACCGTAGAAATCTTCCGCTACAAGGAAAACGGCGAGAACATCACCTTCAACATCGTGGATGACAAGAAGCTTTTCAACCGCATTGCGGAAAGCTACAACCGCCGGGGATAAAACCAAACTCACCGCATCTGCGGTGGGATTTTTGCTGCCATTGGCATAGTGACGAAAAATCCCCCCGTGGGGGATGCCAAATACGGCAGTTTTCGCCCGTACTCTGTAATTGACTTATTTGACTTATATGAGTATAATATTATCGATACATAATATCGATTTACTGTCACTATCATGCTATCACCAACGAGTATTATATTTAGGAGGAAATCACTTTGAAGGATTGGGCTTATCTGACTACTGTTGAAGAGATGGAAGCCGCCACCAACTCCTTGCTGGAAAACGGCAAGAAGGTCGGCGCTGACTCCTGGCAGCAGCGTGTCAAGAACCAGACTCCCCATTGCGGATTCGGCGAAGCAGGTACCTGCTGCCGTATCTGCGCTATGGGCCCCTGCCGTATCACCCCCAAGGCTCCCCGCGGCATCTGCGGCTGCGATGTTCACGGCATCGTGGGTCGTAACTTCCTGCGCTTCACCGCAGGCGGCTCCGCAACACACTCCGACCATGGCCGTGAAATCTGCCACACCCTGCACGAGGCAAAAGAGGGTGGCAACTATCAGGTCAAGGACCCCGAGAAGCTAATCCGCATCGCCCACGAGTGGGGTGTGGAAACCGAGGGCAAGGACATCTATGACCTGGCTCACGAGATGGCCGAGCTGGCTCTGCTGGAGTACGGCAAGCCCTTCGGCGTGCAGCGCTTCCTGAAGCGTGCTCCCGAGCACACCCAGCAGCTGTGGCATGAGGCAGGCATCGAGCCCCGTGCAATCGACCGTGAGGTCTCCACTGCCATGCACATGACCCACATGGGTAACTCTTCCTTGCCCGAAGCACTGATTCGTCAGGCTCTGCGCAGCGGCCTTTCCGACGGCTGGGGCGGCTCCATGGCAGGCACCGAGTTCTCCGACGTTCTGTTCGGCACTCCCAAGCCCGTGGACACCACCGCTAACATCGGCGTCATGGAGAAGGACATGGTCAACATCATTGTCCACGGTCATGATCCCAGCCTGTCCGAGATGATCGTCTACTACGCAAACGACCCCGAGATGATCGCTTTGGCAAAGTCCGTGGGTGCCAAGGGCATCAATATCGCCGGTGTCTGCTGCACCGCCAACGAAGTCACCATGCGTCACGGTATCCCCATGGCCGGCAACTTCCTGTCTCAGGAGAATGTCGTCCTGACCGGCGCCTGCGAAGCCATCGTCGTGGATGTGCAGTGCATCTTCCCTGCACTGGGTCCCCTTAGCAAGTGCTTCCACACCAAGTTCATCACCACCTCCCCCATCTGCCGTATGCCCGACTCCGAGTTCATCCAGTTCTCCGCTGAGTCCGCAGGCGAAAACGCCAAGGCAATCGTGAAGATGGCGGTTGAGAACTTCAAGAATCGTGACCAGTCCCTGGTCAACATCCCCAACCAGAAGCAGAATGCCCGTGTGGGTTACTCTGTTGAGGCCATCAAGAAGGTTTTGGACGGCGTTGCCAACTCCCAGGTTGACGAGTTCGGCACCACCAAGCCCCTGATTGAGTGCGTACATTCCGGCGTTCTGCGTGGTGCTGTGGCCATGGTCGGCTGCAACAACCCCAAGGTTCGCCCCGACACCGCTCACATTGAGCTGATGAAGAAGCTGCTGGAGAACGACATCATCCTGATTGTGTCCGGCTGTTCCGCTCAGGCTGCCGGTAAGGCAGGCTTGCTGGATCCCGTCAACGCCAAGGAGTACTGCGGTGCAGGCCTGAAGCGTGTGTGCGAGCTGGCCGGCATTCCTCCTGTCCTGCACATGGGTTCCTGCGTGGATATTTCTCGTATGATGATCCTGGCCTCCGACATCGCCAAGGACTGGGGCATCAACATTTCTCAGGTTCCTGTTGTCGGCTGCGCTCCCGAATGGATGTCCGAGAAGGCTGTGTCCATCGGTAACTACGTTGTGGCTACCGGCATCGACACCTTCCTGGGCGTTGACCCCTACACCAAGGGTTCCTCCGAGGTCACTGCTCTGCTGCAGGGCGAGCACGGCGTCAAGGATTGGGTCGAGGCCAACTACACCGTGGAGCTGGACATCGACAAGCTGGGCGACCTGATGATTGAGCGCATCGAGCAGAAGCGTGCCGCTCTGGGCATCTAAGTAAAAAATCAAAGGAATTTTCCCAATGAAAGTTGCAATCACAGGAAAGGGCGGCGTGGGCAAAACCACCCTGTCCTCCACTTTGGCAAGACTCTATGCCGATGAAGGCCGCACCGTTCTGGCCGCCGATGTGGATCCCGATGCCAACCTCGGTTTGGCGCTGGGTCTTTCTCAGGAGGAAGTGGATGAAATCATCCCCATCTCCAAGATGCGCACACTGGTGGAAGAGCGCACGGGCGCTGACCGCAGCAATAAGTTTTACAAGCTCAATCCCTATGTGGAGGATATCCCCGAGAAATTCTCCAAGGATATTAACGGCGTAAAGCTTCTGGTCATGGGCACCGTGGATGTGGGCGGCAGCGGCTGTGTTTGCCCCGAGCATGTGATGCTGAAAGCGATTCTTTCCAGTCTTTCCTACCACAAGGATGATGTGGTAATCATGGACATGGAAGCAGGGCTTGAGCATCTGGGCAGAGGCACGGCATCCAATATGGATCAGTTCATCGTGGTGATTGAGCCGGGCGCACGCAGCGTCCAGACCTACCGCAATGTCAAGCGCTTGGCATCCGACTTGGGTGTGAAGCAGGTGCGTGTGGTTGCCAATAAGATTCGGGACACAGGCGACGAGGACTTCATCCGCGGTGCCATCCCCGCAGAGGATCTGCTGGGTTTCATCCACTATAACCCCGAAATCATGGATGCCGACCGTCAGGGAAAATCACCCTATGATTTCAGCCCCACAGCCATCGAAGAAATCCGTGCCATCAAGGCGATTTTGGATTGTGAAGAATAATAGGAGGAAAAATCGTGACACTTTTTGATAGAGTTTTCGGCGGTAACGATTACAACTACGAGCGTACCGTAGCCGCTATTGACAGTGCCATCGCCACCCATGGCGAAGGCTGCGCAGTGTCCTTCCCCGACACTGCTTACTCCCTGCCCTGCTACTACGGCGTGACGGGTGAGAAGATTGAGACTCTCGGCCAGATGAAGGCTGCTATGGCTACCATCAAGGCCAAGATGACCCGTAACAACCGTCTGTATGACGCTTTCGAGTCCGGCATTGCTTCCGCTCTGTGCGCAGAGTTCCTGGAAGCTCTGAAGTACCTGAATGGTGCACAGCCCTATGCCGAGCCCGCTCTGGGTCATCTGGACGATGCTTTCGTCCGTGAGCTGGGCGTGCCCCTGGTTACCGGCGATATCCCCGGCGTTGCCGTCATCATCGGCAAGTCCGAGTCCGCCGAGCAGCTGGTTTCCCTGGTCAAGTCCTATCAGGGTCAGGGCATTCTGGTCACCCTGAGCGGTGAGTGCGTCAATCAGCTGGCTGAGGCCGGCTACAAGACCGGCAAGAATGTCCGCGTCTGCCCCTTGGGCACCGAGGTTCAGTCCGTCATCCATGTTGTTTCCGTGGCCGTCCGTGCTGCCCTGATTTTCGGCAACATCACCCCCGGCGACTTCAAGGCTCTGGCAAAGTACACCATGGATCGCGTCCGTGCCTTCGTCAATGCCTACAAGCCCCTGTCCGATGAGATTGTCTCCTACGGTGCAGGCGCTATCTGCCTTGGCTTCCCTGTCGTCTCCAACGAGACCGAGAATATGTTCCGCGTGCCCAAGTCCCTGATTCAGCAGCTGGATGTGGAGAAGTGGAATGCCACCTCTCTAGAGGCTCGCGACATCAAGATTAAGATTACCAACATCGACATCCCCGTGTCTTTCGCCTCCGCATTCGAGGGCGAAATCATCCGTAAGGGTGATATGCAGGTGGAAGTGGACGGCTCCCGTGTGGACTGCTTCGAGCTGGTTCAGACCAAGGAAGCAAGCGATGTGGAAGACCACAAGATTACCGTGGTCGGCCCCGAGATTGACGACATCGCCGTTGGCTCCAAGATTTCCCTGTCCTACACCATCGAGGTCGCCGGCAAAGCGATGCAGCCCGACTTCGAGTCCGTCATGGAGCGTAAGATTCACTCCTGGCTCAACTGCATCGAGGGTGTCATGCACACCGGTCAGCGTGATATGATTCGTATTCGTATCAGCAAGGCTGACTTCGAGGCAGGCTTCAAGTTTAAGCACATCGGCGAAGTCCTGTACGCCAAGCTCAAGAGCGAGTTTGATGCCGTCGTGGACAAGTGCCAGGTCACCATCGTGGTGGATGCCGAGCAGAACAAGGCACTGCGTGCCAAGGCAAACGAAGTCTTCTCCAAGCGTGACGACCGCCTGAAGTCCATGACCGACGAGTCCGTGCCTGTCTACTACACCTGCATCATGTGCCAGGCCTTCTCTCCCAGCCATGTGTGCATCGTCACTCCCGAGCGCCTGGGTCTGTGCGGTGCCGTCAGCTGGCTGGATGCCAAGGCTACCAATGAGCTGGATCCCACCGGTCCCTGCCAGGTCGTTCCCAAGGAGCGCTGCATTGACGAGAAGCTGGGTCGCTACGAGGATGTGGATGAGGCTATTGCAAAGTACTCCCACGGCGCTTTGGAGCATGTGACCCTTTACTCTTTGTTCCAGGATCCCATGACCTCCTGCGGCTGCTTCGAGTGTATCTGCGGCGTGGAGCCTGTGTCCATGGGCGTTGTCATCACCTCCCGTGAGCACGCCGGTGTCACTCCTCTGGGCATGAGCTTCTCCGAGATGGCTTCCATGACCGGCGGCGGCGTTCAGACCCCCGGCTTCATGGGTCACGGCAAGCAGTTCATCTCCTCCAAGAAGTTTATCGCAGCCGAAGGCGGCCCCGGCCGTATTGTGTGGCTGCCCAAGGAGCTGAAGGAGCAGGTGCGTGAGCGCCTGGATGCGACCGCTCTGGAGCTGTACGGCGTTGAGAACTTCACCGACATGGTTGCCGATGAAACCATCTGCACCGAGGATCCCGAGGCACTGCTGAACTACCTGTCCGAGGTTGGTCACCCCGTGCTGAGCATGGAGCCCTTCGATATGTAATTATTCAAACAGCCTCCTGTGTAAAAGCAGGAGGCTGTTTTGCATTGCGGGGTTATGGCATAAAGGATTCTTTAACCGGGTTATTCAGCGTAGGGACGGCTACCAGCCGCCCGCACAGCACACACCAATAGAATGCAAAAAAATCCAATGTGAATACGAAAAGTTTTACGAATTCGCATCGGATTTGTCCGAAATTCTAGAGGTACTGCGCAGGCCTCTGTAGCCGCCCTATCAGTTTCTAATGCAGGAATCGTCTTCTTATTCTCCATTACAAATCCCCCTCCGTGCCGGGTACACGGAGGGGATGTATCTTTACTTTTCCAGAATCACGGGGACGGTCTTGTCCACGGCGGTGTGAATCATGGCGGCGGCTTCCTCAGCGGTCACAGTGGCCTGCTCACCGGTTGCCATATTTTTGACGGAGCACTTACCGGCGGCGATTTCATCCTCACCCAGCAGCACTGCAAAGGGTACCGCCAGCTTGTTGGCATAGGCCATCTTCTGCTTGAACTTCTTCTGCTCACCGTAGAGCTGTACACGAAGGCCGGTGCTTCTCAGGCTCTCGGCCAGGGCAATGGCCGCGCCCACATCCTCAGTCATGGGCAGCACCAAGGCATCGGCGGGGGCGGAGGGCAGCTCGGGATTTAAGAGCCCCTGCTCATCCAGTACATAGAAAAGTCTGGTCAGGCCGATGGAGATACCCACACCGGGCAGCTGCTTTTCGATGTAGTAGCCCGCCAGATTGTCATAGCGGCCGCCGGAGCAGACGGAGCCAATCTCGGGATGGTCAAGGAGGGTGGTTTCGTACACTGTGCCGGTGTAGTAGTCCAGACCTCTTGCAATGGTCAGGTCAACGGCGAAGTTCGCCTCGGGCACGCCGAAGGCGGAAAGGTTCTTCGTGACGGCCTTGAGTTCGCTAAGACCCATGTCAAAGGTCTCGTTTCTTCCCGCATAGCTCTCCAGCGCGTTCAGCACTTCGGCATTCGTGCCCCGGATGGCAATGAATTTCAGAATTTCGTCCGCTTCGGTATCGGTCAGACCACAGTCCTCCAGCAGAATGACCTTGACCTTTTCGGCGCCAATCTTATCCAGCTTGTCCACAGTGCGCATAATGTCGCCGCTCTTCTCGGAGAACCCCAGCATGGCATAGAAGCCGTTAAGAATCTTGCGGTTGTTCACCCGAATCTGAAAGCGGTTCAGGCCGAAGCCTGTGAAGACCTTGTAGATGATGGCGGGAATCTCAGCTTCGTTGATGATATCCAGCTTGCCGTCGCCGATGATGTCGATATCCGCCTGATAGAATTCGCGAAAACGACCGCGCTGGGCGCGCTCGCCGCGGTAAACCTTGCTGATCTGATAGCGGCGGAAGGGGAACGCCAGCTCATTGCAGTGCAGCGCCACATACTTGGCCAGCGGCACAGTCAGGTCAAAGCGCAGAGCCAAGTCGCTGTCACCCTTCTGGAAGCGGTAAATCTGCTTCTCGGTTTCGCCGCCGCCCTTGGCCAAAAGTATCTGGGCATCTTCAATCGCGGGGGTGTCCAGCGGCGCAAAGCCATAGGAGGCATAGGTGCGGCGTAAAATCTCCAGCATCTTCTCAAAACGCTGCTGTGCATCGGGAAGCAGCTCCATAAAGCCGGACAGGGTCCGAGGCTTGATAATTTCCATAGTCATTTCCTTTCGGGTTTATTTTCAGATTGTCAAAAAAGAGGTCATTCCGAGCCGATGAAACATCGGCGTGGGAATCCGCCTCCTGCTTGGAAGATACGGATTGCCACGGCATCCTTTCGGATGCCTCGCAATGACTCTGGTTATCGGTTTTTTGCCAATTAAAACTTCGGCTTGGTGTGCAGCATTTCACGCCAGTCGAGGTCGCCGCGCTGCAGACCCATGATGAACATTTCGGCAGAGGCAAGGTTTGTGGCAATGGGCACATTGTGCTTGTCGCAGTGGCGGATAGTCTCCACGATCTGGCTGTCATCCCAGGGGTTGGTGGTATTGGGGTCGGTAAAGAGCAGGACGAGGTCAATCTCGTTATAGGCAATGCGGGCGTTAATCTGCTGATGACCGCCCTGCTTATGAGACAGCAACAGCGTGATGGGCAGGCCTGTATTGTCGGAAATCAGCCGGCCGGTGGTTGCGGTTGCGAACAGGTTATGCTTCATGAGGACGCTCTTGTAGGCGGTGCAGAACTGCACCATCAGCTCTTTCTTCTTGTCGTGGGCCAGAAATGCAATGTTCACAACAATTCACTCCTTTTTTATTATCGGAACGGAATCGGTTCCCGTAGACCCTGAATCCGTTTGGCAATTCTGACAAAGCAGCGTGACGCTGCGCTGCGCTTGGAATATTTGAGCATGGGGTAGCCGAAGATGGCGGCAAGCACCACCCGCTTATCCTCCACCACAATTCCCTGCAGCGGAAGCCCGGCGGCATCCATCAAGTCGTCAATATTGGTGCGGATATCCTCCAGCATGTCGGGCTCCACCCGATTGAAAATCAGGCGCACATCGTTCTTCCCCGCAAGCTCCAGCATATCGCCCACGCGGGCAGCATCCCGGATGGCGGCAGGGCCATAGCCCGTGACGAGCAGAATTTTATCCGACGCACCGGACACCAGACGGAAGCCTGCATCCACCCCGGCGGGGGCATCAAGCAGAATGTAATCAAAAGCATCCCGGCAGTCCATGAGCATATTGTAGAATTTATTGAAATCCAGTTCCTCTGCAAGGCAGCCCACAGGGGCGGTCAGGAAGGAAAGACTCGGATAACTCGGGTGCTTGGCGGCATCAAAAACACTGTAGCTGCCCTCGCTTACATCCCGGAAAGAGAGCGCACCGCAGTCTGCAAGGCCAAGGGAAATATCCAGATTACGCAGTCCCACATCGCAGTCGATGCACAGCACGCGCTTCCCGTCAGCGGCAAGAGCCGTGGCCAGACCGGCGCACACGGAGGTTTTACCCGTTCCGCCTTTGCCGGACAAAAATCCTATGATTTCTGCCATAATTCGACTCCCCCCGTTGTATTGGAAATTATTATAAAGCAAAAACGCACAAAAAGCAATAGGAAATCCTTGAATATTTTAATACTTTTCATCATTTTGCCCAATAGCCCATGCACAAAAGCCCGCGCCCGATGGGGTACAGGAGATTTTGTTCCCCAGCATCGCCATCTGCTTATCCCTCGGCAGCTTGTAGTCTGCGGCAGTCCGATGTGCTCTGCACATTTTTTCCGTTTCCGGCGAATTAACGGTTGCAAGGCGGAAAAAGGTAGTATATAATAAACTTGTAAAAAAGGGCGGAAATCGCTCAAAAAGCGTGCGGGGACTGCTCCCCTCACAAAAATTGGAGGAATGTATCATGTTCAACGCTATGATTGAAACTCTGAAGGCCAATCCCCGCAAGATCGTCTTCACCGAAGGTCCCGATGCCCGTATTCTGGAGGCTACCGACCGTCTGGTTAAGGGCGGTTTCCTGACCCCCATTCTGGTCGGCAATGTGGACGAAGTCAAGGCCGCTGCCGCTAAGGGTGGCTTCTGCATCGACGGTGTGGAGATTCTCGACCCCCTGACCTACGCAGGCATGGACGAGATGGTCGCCAAGATGGTGGAGCTGCGCAAGGGCAAGATGAGCCCCGAGGACTGCAAGGCTGCTCTTTCCAAGGGCAACTACTTCGGCACCATGCTGGTGAAGATGGGCTACGCCGATGCTCTGCTGGGCGGCGCTACCTACTCCACCGCCGATACCGTCCGTCCCGCTCTGCAGCTGGTCAAGACCAAGAAGGGGGCCCATCTGGTATCCTCCTGCTTCATCATGGTTCGCGGTGAGCAGAAGCTGGCCATGGGCGACTGCGCCATCAACCTGAGCTACGAAGACTCTGTTGACAAGGATGGCAATGTGACCCTGACCGCTGCTCAAAAGCTGGCTGAGGTTGCTATCGAGACCGCCAACACCGCCAAGGTCTTCGGCATTGACCCCAAGGTCGCAATGCTGAGCTTCTCCACCAACGGCTCCGGCAAGGGCGGCACTGTCAAGCTCAGCCACGATGCCACCGCTGTTGCCAAGGAAATGGCTCCCGACCTGATGATTGACGGCGAAATGCAGTTTGACGCTGCCGTTGCTCCCGAGGTCGGCCAGCTGAAGTTCCCCGGCTCCCCCGTTGCAGGCTACGCCAACACTTTCATCTTCCCCACCATCGAGGCCGGCAACATCGGCTACAAGATTGCCCAGCGTCTGGGCGGCTTCGAGGCCTACGGCCCCATCCTGCAGGGTCTGGCTGCTCCCATCAACGACCTGTCCCGCGGCTGCAATGCGGACGAGGTCTACAAGATGGCCATCATCACCGCCGCAATGGTGTAATCGTTTCGAAAATCTACATAATAAAAGAGGCTTCTTCGGAAGCCTCTTTGCTTGTCAAAAAGCTGAAAGGAGTCCGCACAGCGGACTCCTTTTTTATGTATTAAATTTAATCCTGCACACCGTTTTTCATAAGCCCATTAAAGAAGCGCATGAACATGAAGGTGGTGACAGCGGCGGCGATGAAATCGGACACAGGCTCAGCAAGGAACACGGCGAAGGCCTTGTCCGCAAAGAACATAGGCAGGATGAAAATCAGGGGAATCAACAGGATAATCTTACGCAGGAGCGCCATAATCAGACTGATTTTCGCCTGACCCAGTGCCATGAAGGACTGCTGGCAGGAAATCTGGAAGCCCACGGAGAATCCGGCGGCCAGATAGATTCGCAGTGCCCATGCGGCGTAGTTCACCAGTGCTTCGTTATTCGTAAAGATGCCGGCGAAAGCCTTGGGGGCAATCATCAGCATAAGCCAGAATACGGTGGTATAGCCCACGCAGACCACGAACTGGCACCAGAAGGTTTCCTTCACTCTGTCCAGCTTCTTGGCACCGTAGTTATAGCTCATGATGGGCTGGCCGCCCTGACAGATGCCCTGCAGGGGCATGGTAACCAGCTGATTCAGCGAGGTGAGCACGGTCATAGCACCCACGGCCACATCACCGCCGTAGCGGGCAAGGCTGGAGGTGAAGGAGATAGAGAGCAGGCTCTCGGTGGAGACCATGATGAAGCTGGATACACCCAACGCAAGGCAGGGCAGGATGATGTCCCCACGCAGAGGCATATTGGAAGCTTTTAGCTTCAGAGTGGACTTCTTGCCCGTGAGGAATTTGAGAATCCACACAGCACTGACCGCCTGAGAAAGGACGGTTGCGGTGGCCGCACCCTGAACGCCCATGTTGAATACAAAGATAAAGATGGGGTCGAGGATGATGTTGATGGCAGCGCCGATGACGGTGGTCAGCATGGAGATTTTTGCGAAGCCCTGGGTGGTGATGAAGGGGTTCATGCCCATGACAATCAGCACGAACACACTGCCCAGTACATAGATTCTGCCGTAGGCCACGGCATAGGGCAGGGTGTTATCCGAGCCGCCAAAGAGACGGACAAGGTCAGGCACGAAAATATAGAACGAGATGGTCAGCACCACGGCTATGCCCAGCAGCATGGTCAAACAGTTGGCGACAATCTTCTCGGCTTTGTCCATCTCGCCCTTGCCCATGGAGATGGCCGCGCGGGGTGCGCCACCTGCGCCGCAGAGCATAGCAAATGCAGTGATGAGCATCAGGATGGGGGTGAACAAGCCCACACCGGTGAGGGCGGCACCGCCGATTTCGGGAATGTGGCCGATGTAGATACGGTCAACAATATTATAAAGCAGATTAATGACCTGTGCCACCACAGCGGGGATGGCCAGAGATACCATGAGCTTCTTGATATTGCCGGTACCCATATCCTGCTTCTTCTTTTCAGCCATAGGATAAAATCCTCCTTATATATTTTTTATCAGTATATCGTATTTTTTACCCCGGCACAAGTGGAACGCCCCATTTTCCGCGCAAAAATTCAGGATTATTTTTTATGCATTATGCATATTGCAATTCCCGGATTTGTATGCTATGCATCCGCAAACAGTTCCATCGCACGGGCAAGAATCTGTGTTCGCTGCTGCGGGTCGGATTTCGGCAGGGATAAAATCACAAGTTCCTGCTCCGGGTGGAACGCTTCATAGCTGCGGCGAAGAGCAAGAATCGAATCCGTCAGCATTTCCTCTGTGTATATATCCTCTTTGTAAATCATAAATTTTTCCTCTTTTCTCTGTTGACACTTAGTGAATGTCAATATCGAATTCAATATAGCATATACTCAGCTTAATGACAAGCAGTGAATGTCGTTAAGGAGTTATGTATGTTCATCAACAAGAGCCTGAGCGGTGACAACAATATATGCGGGCATAGGATTGCCGAGCTGCGCAAGGCATCGGGGAAATCCCAGCGAGAGCTTGCCGATGCGCTTCAACTGGACGGACTGGATATCGACAAGAACGCCATCCAGCGCATGGAAGCGGGCAAGCGGTTTGTGACGGACATTGAGCTTGTCCACATTGCCCGGGTTCTTCGCGTAGGCGTGGAAGAATTACTGGATATTTGACCCCGGTTTAAGCGGATGCGCCCAAAGGTGCATCCGCTTTGTGTTTGAATTTGCAATTCTGTTTCTATTGCAGTATAATAATTGCGAATGCAATTATTATACTTGAAATGCACCATTTTCTCGTCCCTGCCGGGACAACCGAAAATGATGTGCATATTATACCATTTCGCTTTCGCTTCATGGTATAATAAAGAAAAATCAAGGAGGTACACCCCATGGCACTCATACAGGTTAATTTATTCAGCCGCAGTCTGATGCGGACGGTGCCGGTGAATGTGATTCTGCCGGTGGACAAGATGATTTTCCCCGGGATGAAAGCCCGAGAGGACAAGCCTTACAAGACACTCTACCTGCTGCACGGCATCTTCGGCAACTACACCGACTGGGTGACGGGCACGCGGATTCAGCGCTTCGCCGAGGAGCACGACCTGTGCGTGGTGATGCCCAGCGGGGACAATGCCTTTTATGTAAATCAAGAGGGCATGCACAACAACTATGGCGACTTCATCGGCACGGAGCTGGTGGAGCTGATGCGCAAAATGTTCCCCCTTTCCAGGGAGAAGGAGGACACCTTCATTGGTGGCCTCAGCATGGGCGGCTACGGTGCCATGCGCACGGGGCTTGCGCACCCTGAGACCTTCGGCTATATCGTCAGCCTGTCCGGGGCATTCGACATGGAGGAGATGGCAAGCCGCAGGAAAGAAAGCGAATTCATCCTGCACAGCCGGAGCTTCGTGCAGGCGGTTTTCGGCACGCAGGAGGCTCTGCTGGAGGGCGACAAGAACCCGGCATGGCTGGCTCGGAAGCTGAAAACCGAGGGAGTGGAACTGCCCAAGGTGTACATGGCCTGCGGTGACCGGGACTCTCTGCTGGGTGCCAATAAGGAAATGGCAAAGGTACTCACAGACTGTGGCTTTCCCGTGACATTTGAGATTGGCCCCGGTGCCCATGAGTGGGATTTCTGGGACTGCTACATCAAAAAGGCCATCGAGTGGCTGCCCACCGAGGGTTCAAACGCCGGCATGAACAGCGGCAATGTAGGAATCTGAGAGAGAATACGAAACCGCCTCGACACTTTCGCGTCGGGGCGGTTTGAATTGTCAGCGGTATATGCCGCATAATGGAGGAATCGGAATATATTGCTGTGATATTTCGCGTAGGGGCGACTATCAGTCACCCACACAGAATGCACCCGAGATAATTTGATTATCCAATGTGAATTCGATAAAATGAAACGAATTTGCATCGGATTTGTACGAAATTCTAAGAGGTACTGCGCGGGCCTCTGTAGCTGTCCCTACAGTTTCTAACACAGGAATCGTTCTCTTATTCTGCATTATGAAACAAAAATTTCATCAAAACTCTACGCCGTGGCGGGCGGGAATGCCGGAATCGAAGGGATGGCGGTGCTTGACCATCTCGGTGACATAGTCGGCGCAGGCAAGGAGCGCTGCGGAAGGATTCCGTCCGGTGAGAATTATTTCCCGGGCAATACTCCATTGTTTCAGGTAGACTGTAATTTCGTCCTCGGGGATGACCCCATGGTTGCAGGCGGATACTGCCTCGTCCAGCACAAGGCAGTCGCAGTCCATGGCCAGAAGCTCCCGCAAAAAAGCGGTATAGTCCTGCCGGGCAGTTTGCCGCTCTTTGGCGGACAGATTCACAAAACGACCCTTCACCGTATTGCAGTGGTGAACCGACACATCGGGAAGACCTTTCAGCAGGGAAATTTCGGAGGAGGAACCGTCCTTGAAGAACTGGGCGACCACCACGCGGTTGCCCGCCCCAGCCATGCGCAGGGCAAGCCCCATGGCGGCAGTGGTTTTGCCCTTGCCGTCGCCGCAGTAGATATGAACCATCGTTATACCTCCCGGTTCAGAATCTTATACACAAGCTCCATATTAAGCCCACTGCGAACGGCATCGGCCAGAGCATCATACTGCTGCTCCTTATAAGCCGTCATATCGAAGGAATGAATGGTGCTCTCGTCCATGCCTTTCTTCCGTGCCAGTGCCCGGACGATGGACTCCGCCACACCATCGGCATCGAAAATGCCGTGGATGTAGGAGCCATAGACATTCCCCTGCACCTCCACGGGGAAAGCATTGCCGCCGCGACCCATGTGAATCTCATAGCCCCGGTAATTCAGCCCCGCAAGCTCGCAAAATACGCCGGGAATTGCGGGGAAGACACCTTCATCCTGCCGCTGAACTTTCTCGCCGCGGAACACCGTGTCCATGGGGAGCAGCCCCATACCCGCAATTTCGGTCACGCCTCCGGCCTCCACCATATCGGGATCATAGATATTTTCGCCCAGAATCTGATAGCCGCCGCAGATGCCGAAGATTACACACCCGGCATCACAGAGCTTTTTCACCGCCGCTTCCATGCCGCTCTGGCGCATCCACTGCATATCGGCCACGGTGCTTTTTGTGCCCGGGATGATGACCATATCGGGATTGTGGAGGTCGGCGGGCTTTTTCACATAGCGCAGCGACACATTGGGAAACCGTTCAAAGGGACTGAGGTCTGTGAAATTTGACATTCTGGGCAGAGAAACCACGGCGATATCCACCGCCTTGCGCACATCGGAACGCTCGAGCCTTGTGGACAGGCTGTCCTCGTCGTCAATGTCCACATGGACATAGGGCACCACGCCCGCAACCGGTACCCCGCAGATGTTCTCCAGAATGTCAATGCCCGGCTGCAAAATCGCCCGGTCTCCCCGGAATTTATTCACAATTGTGCCCTTAATGCGCGCTTTCTCATCCTCTTCCAGCAGTGCAATGGTGCCGTAGAGCTGGGCAAACACGCCGCCGCGGTCAATATCGCCCACCAACAGCACCGGGGCATCCACCAGCTTGGCAAGCCCCATGTTTACAATGTCCTCCTGCTTGAGGTTGATTTCCGCGGGGCTGCCCGCGCCCTCAATGACGATGATGTCATTCTCGGCGGCCAGTGATTCGTAGGCCTCCATGACGGCGGGAACGAACTCCCGCTTGCGCTTATAATACTCCATGGCCTTCATATTGCCCTGAACCTGCCCCATGACAATGACCTGACTGCCCACATCGGTGGTGGGCTTCAGGAGGATGGGGTTCATGCGTACATCGGGCGCGATTCCCGCCGCCTCGGCCTGCACCACCTGCGCCCTGCCTATCTCGCCGCCGTCTGCGGTGATGAAGGAATTGAGCGCCATATTCTGGCTCTTAAAGGGGGCGACACGGAAGCCGTCCTGTCTGAAAATTCGGCATAAACCCGCACACAGCAGGGATTTTCCTGCATTGGACATGGTGCCCTGAATCATAATATTCTTAGCCATGGACAATTTCCTCCAATGCAAGCATCAATTCCCTGTTCTCCTCCGGCAGCTTCACGGCAATGCGGTACCAGCTTTCGCTCAGTCCCGGATAGTTGCCGCAGGCGCGAATGAGAATGCCCCGGGAGAGCATTTTTTCTTTCAGCCCCGGGAATGCCTTGAACAGCAGATAATTGGTCTCCGAGGGAATAACGGCAAAGCCCAAGTCCTCCAGGGCTTTTTTGAGCTTTGGGCGCTCTTCGGCGATAAGCTCCCGGGCGCGCTCCACAAAGGCCTGTTCTTTTAATGCCGCCACACCCGCCGCCTGCGCCGGGGTGGACACATTCCACGCCTGACTTTGGCGGCTCATGGCCGCGAGAATCCCAGCATTGCCGCTGAGACAGTAGCCCAGCCGCAGACCCGCCATGCCGTAGCTTTTGGTGAAGGCTTTCAAGATGACAAGCTCGGGAATTTGGGGGAGATTACCCTTGGCGGACAGCCCCCGCCCATCGGTGAGGTCAAGGAAGCATTCATCCAATAGAATCGGCAAGCCTTTTTCATGGCAGATGTTCAGAATTTCAGAAAGCAGTCCCGCTTCAATGGTCAGTCCCGTGGGGTTGTTGGGGGTGCACAGAATCACGGCATCCCCGGAAAAGCTGCGCAGAACCTCCGCAAAATCCGCCCCAAGGCGGAAATCATATTCTTCTTTCAGGTAGTGATACTGAATCTCGGAACCGAAGCTGCGCAGGGCGCTTTCATACTCGCTGAAGCCCGGGGCAAGCAGCAAAGCTTTCTTTGGCTTCACCGCCCTTGCAAAGACGAAAATCAGCTCCGCCGCACCGGCACCGCAGAGGATATTCCCTTTGTCTACGCCCTCAAAATCTGCAATGGCCGCCGTCAGCACCCGACAGTTGGGGTCGGGATAATTGCGCAGCTCTCCCACGCTTTCGCACACCGCATCCAATACGGAGCGCGGTGTGCCGTAGGGGTTGATATTGGCGGAAAAATCCAAACGGACAGGGGTCTCGTAGAGGTCGCCGCCGTGGGGATTCCTGGTTTCGTAGAGCATGGGTTTCTCCTCAGATGATGTACAGTAAAATAAGACATACTCCGGCGCAGAGTCCGGCGGTGGCATACATGAGCCGATTGGCAAGGGGAATATCCTCGTCGCAGATGGGGCGCAGGGGGTCGCCGATAAAGGGCTTCTTATGCAGAACCCCATGGTAGCTGGCATCCCCCGCCAGCTGCAAGCCCAGAAGTCCCGCACACACGGACTCGGTCTGGGCGGAATTGGGACTTGCGTGGTTGTAACGGTCACGGAGGAAAATCTTCACGCCGTTTCGGAAATTCAGGCGGCACAGCGCCCCCGCCGCAAGCATAATCACAGCGCAGATGCGAGAAGGCAGGAAGTTAAACACATCGTCCGCCTTGGCGCTGAACAAGCCGATATTCTTGTAGGGCATCTCCACATAGCCCACCATGGAATCCAAGGTATTCACTGCCTTGTAGGCAAGCGCCAGCGGCGCACCGCCCAGTGCGAAATAGAGCATGGGCGCAATCACGCCGTCGGAGGCATTCTCCGCCACGGTCTCTACCGCCGCCTTGGCAACCTGCGCGTGGCTGAGCTCTTTGGTGTCACGCCCCACAATCATGGACACGGCGTAACGGGCATCGTCAAGCGTGCCGTTTTTCAGGGCATAGTAGACCTTCATGGATTCATGTTTCAGGGATTTTCCCGCCAGAATCTGCCAGCAGAGCACGGTCTCCAAGGCAAACCCGGCAGGAAGATACACCCCATAGGCAAATCGCAGGATTCCGAAGGAAAGCCCGAAGCTCACCCCAACGGTGGCAAACCACAGCACAACACCTGCGGCAATCTCGCCGCCCGTGGTCTTGGGGAATAGGCGGCGCAAAGTCTTATCCAGAAAGGAAATGAGCTTTCCGATGGCGATGATGGGGTGGGGAAACCATCGGGGGTCTCCCAGAATTAAATCCAGTACAATGCCCCCAAGGAGGGCAAGGACACGAAGTTTCATAGAATTATCCTTTGAAAGTGAAAATATAAACCGGGTTCTGGGCGGTCATCAGGTGGTAGTCCCCCGCCTTGCGGCTGTTTGATACCGTCAGGCTCACGCAGTTGGTCTGTGCCCAGGGCAGGCACTTTCGGCATCTTGTCAGCTCTGCCACAGTTTCCAGCGCAATGGCCGTCGCTACGATACGCACAGCGGGATTCTTGGCAAGGGCAATCCGCAGAATTTCCTCCATCTGCCCGGAGCTTCCGCCGATGAACACATGGGTGGGGGCGGG
>JAZRVX010000003.1:0-4781 GCA_045599455.1 Faecousia sp.
CGCTGCCAGAAGAAACATGACTGTTTCCGGCTTCGACGGTGTGGATAAGAAGGCAAAACCTGAGCGTAGCCTGGTTGAGACTCTGAAGAAGAATTCCGGTCGCAACAGCTATGGTCACATCACCGTCCGTCATCGCGGCGGCGGCAACAAGCGTAAGTACCGCGTGATCGACTTCAAGCGCCAGAAGCTGGATATGCCCGCTACTGTGCAGCGCATCGAGTACGATCCCAACCGCTCCGCTTTCATCGCTCTGATCAAGTACACCGACGACACCCTGAGCTACATCCTGGCCCCCTACGGCCTGAATGTCGGCGATCAGGTTGTCTCCTCCGCTTCCGCTGATATCAAGCCCGGCAACTGCCTGCCCATCGCCAACATCCCTGTCGGTACCGTTATCCACAATGTGGAGCTGCAGCCCGGTCACGGCGCACAGCTGGTCCGCGCAGCCGGTGTTGCTGCACAGCTGATGGCTAAGGAAGGCGAGATGGCTCAGGTCCGTCTGCCCTCCGGCGAAGTCCGCTACGTCCGCATGAACTGCACCGCCTGCATCGGTCAGGTCGGCAACCTGGATCATGAGAACGTCCACATCGGAAAGGCTGGCCGTACCCGTCACATGGGTATCCGTCCCACCGTTCGTGGTTCCGTCATGAACCCCAATGACCATCCTCACGGTGGTGGTGAGGGCCGCGCTCCCGTTGGCCGTCCCGGTCCTGTGACTCCTTGGGGCAAGCCTGCTATGGGTTATAAGACTCGTAAGAGCAGGAATCCTACCAACAAGTTCATCGTTAAGCGCAGAAACAGCAAGTAAGGAGGAAATGAAATGAGCAGAAGTATCAAGAAGGGCCCTTTCGTAGCTCCCGAGCTGTATAAGCGCGTTGAGGAGCTGAACAAGGCCGGTGAAAAGAAGGTTCTGAAGACCTGGTCCAGAGCCTCCACCATTTTCCCCTCCTTTGTCGGTCATACCATCGCTGTCCACGACGGCCGCAAGCATGTTCCCGTCTATATCACTGAGGATATGGTCGGCCACAAGCTGGGTGAGTTTGTTCCCACCAGAACCTTCCGTGGTCACAGCGGCAGCAAGACCGCCAATTCCAAGTAAGGAGGTACGAAGATGGAAGTTTTTGCACACGTTAAGTATGTCCGTATGTCTCCCCGCAAGGTCAAGCTGGTTTGCGACATGATCCGCGGTAAGGACGTTAAGACTGCCGCTGCGTACCTGGGTCAGACCTCTAAGGCCGCTTGTGAGCCCATGGCTAAGCTGCTGAAGAGCGCTGTTGCCAACGCAGAGCACAATAACAACATGAACGCTGACAATCTGTATGTCTCCACTGTGGTTGCAAACCCCGGCCCCATCCTGAAGCGCGGCCGCATCGCATCCCGCCGTGGTTTCGTCCGGATCAACAAGAGAACCACTCACATCACCATCGGTGTGAGCGAGAAGGCTTAAGCAGGAGGTAGCTATGGGACAGAAAGTTAATCCCCATGGACTGCGTGTTGGCGTAATCAAGGACTGGGATTCTCACTGGTACGCCCGTGAGGACAAGGTCGGCGACCTGGTTGTCGAAGATTACAACATCCGTAAGTATCTGAAGAACAAGCTGTACGCCGCTGGCGTGGCTAAGATCGAGATCGAGCGCAGCAACGGCAAGGTCAAGATCAACATCAATTGCTCCCGTCCCGGCGTGGTAATCGGTAAGGCTGGTGCCGAAATCGAGAACCTGCGCAAGGAGATGGAGGCAAAGATCGGCAAGAGTGTCAACCTGAACATCGTTGAGGTTCGCTCCCCCGACCTGAACGCTCAGCTGGTGGCTGAGAACATTGCTCAGCAGCTGGAGAAGCGTATCTCCTTCCGCCGTGCAATGAAGAAGGCAATGCAGCAGGCTACCCGCCTGGGTGCCAAGGGCATCAAAGTTACCTGCGCAGGCCGTCTGGGCGGCGCTGAAATCGCACGCTCCGAGTCCTACCACGAGGGCACCATTCCTCTGCAGACCATCCGTGCCGACATCGAGTACGGCTTTGCTGAGGCTGCTACCACCTACGGCCGCATCGGCGTCAAGGTGTGGATTTACAAGGGCGAAGTCCTGAACACCACCCTGCGTGCCGCTGCTCCCGAACCCGAGAAGCGCGAGCGCCGCGAGCGCCGTCAGGGTGACCGCCGTCAGGGCGACCGTCGTCCCGCTAACGGTGAGCGCCGTGAGCGCCGTCCCTACAACAATAACCGCAATGAAGGAGGTAACCGCTAATGCTGATGCCTAAAAGAGCTAAGTACCGTAAGGTCCAGCGTGGTCGTATGACCGGTGCTGCCTCCCGCGGCAACTTTGTTGCTTACGGTGACTTCGGCATCCAGGCTCTGGAGCCCGGTTGGATTACCGGCAACCAGATCGAGGCTGCCCGTATTGCCATGACCCGTTACACCAAGCGTGGTGGTAAGGTCTGGATTAAGATTTTCCCCGACAAGCCTTATTCCAAGAAGGGCCTCGGTACTCGTATGGGTTCCGGTAAAGGCGCTCCCGAAGGCTGGGTTGCAGTTGTTAAGAACCAGAAGGTGATGTTTGAGATTGGCGGCGTTTCTGAAGAGGTTGCCCGCGAGGCTCTGCGTCTTGCTCAGCACAAGCTGCCCATCAAGACCAAAATCATCACCAAGGAAGTTTCTGAGATTGGCGGTGAATAATGATGAAGGCAAAGGAACTGAAGAATCTGTCCGCACAGGAGCTGGCTAAGAAGCTGGACGAGCTGAAGAAGGATTTGTTCATGCTGCGCATGCAGCATGCCACCAATCAGCTGGATAATCCCCTGCAGATTGCCGCTGTGAAGAAGGACATCGCCCGCGTCAAGACCATTATTCGTGAGAAAGAGACCAACATCTGAGGAGGATAAGCAATTATGACTGAAAATACCAGAGCTTTCCGCAAAACCAGAATCGGTCAGGTTGTCTCCGACAAGATGGACAAGACCATTGTGGTTGCGATTGAGGATAGCGTCCGCCATCCTCTGTATAAGAAGACCATGAAGCGGACTTACAAGCTGAAGGCCCACGACGAAAACAACGAGTGCGGCATCGGCGATACCGTTGAGGTCATGGAGACCCGTCCTTTGTCCAAGGACAAGAGATGGCGTCTTGTGAGAATCATCGAAAAGGCGAAGTAAGGAGGTCGGCATAGAATGATTCAGCAGGAGAGTTACCTGAAGGTTGCCGACAACACCGGCGCCAAGGAAATCCATTGCATTCGTGTCCTGGGCGGCTCCAAGCGCAAGACCGGCAACATTGGCGATGTCATTGTTGCTTCTGTCCGTAAGGCTACCCCCGGCGGCACTGTGAAGAAGGGCGAGGTCGTTAAGGCCGTTATCGTCCGCACCAAGCGGGGCGTCCGCCGTGAGGACGGCAGCTACGTTCGTTTCGACGAGAATGCTGCTGTCATCATCAAGGAGGACAGAAACCCCAAGGGCACTCGTATCTTCGGACCGGTTGCCCGTGAGCTGCGTGAGAGAGACTTCATGAAGATCCTCTCCCTGGCTCCCGAAGTTATTTAAGGGGGAACCGCAGGAATGAATATCAAGAAGAATGATACCGTTATCGTCCTGTCCGGCAAGGACAAGGGCGTTAAGGGCAAGGTGCTGGTCGCCATGCCCAGCGAGAACAAGGTCATCGTGGAGAAGGTCAATGTCGCTACCTGCCACACCAAGCCCCGCCGTCAGGGTGAGACCGGTGGCATCGTCAAGCGTGAGACCCCCATCCGCAGCTGCAAGGTCGCTCTGTACTGCGACAAGTGCGGCAAGGGTGTCCGCGTCGGCTTCAAGGTCGACGGTGACAAGAAGACTCGCGTCTGCCGCAAGTGCGGCGCCGAAATCTAAGGAAAGGAGCGTAATAACAAATGGCTAACAGAATGAAAGAGCAGTATGTTAAGGAAATCGCTCCTGCCCTGAACAAGAAGTTCGGCTACAAGAGCGTTATGCAGATTCCCAAGCTGGACAAGGTGATTGTGAACGTCGGCTGCGGCGAGAGCAAGAACAATGCCAAGGAAATTGAGGCTATCTGCAAGGATATCGCCACCATTACCGGCCAGAAGCCCGTGACCTGCAAGGCTCGCAAGTCCGTCGCTAACTTCAAGGTTCGTGAAGGTGAAACCGTCGGCGTTAAGGTCACCCTGCGCGGCGACAAGATGTATGAGTTCCTGGACCGTCTGTTCAGCGTGGCTCTGCCTCGTGTCCGTGACTTCCGTGGCATTAACCCCAACTCCTTCGACGGCCGCGGCAACTATGCTTTCGGTCTGAAGGAGCAGCTGATCTTCCCTGAGATCGAGTACGACAAGGTGGACAAGATTCGTGGTATGGACATCTGCATCTGCACCACCGCTACCACCGACGAGGAAGCCAAAGAGCTGCTGACCCAGCTGGGCGCTCCCTTCACCGCTTGATTAGGAGGAGACACAAATGGCTAAGAAGTCTATGATCCTGAAGCAGCAGGCTGAGGCAAAGTTCTCCAGCCGCCGCTACAACCGCTGCAAGATCTGCGGCAGACCCCATGCTTACCTGCGTGACTACGGCGTGTGCCGTATCTGCTTCCGTGAGCTGGCTTACAAGGGCCAGATTCCCGGTGTCCGCAAGGCCAGCTGGTAATCGGAAAGATCTTATTAACTGTAAAACAGATTCGGGAAGTCCCGGGAAGATGGATTCCGCTGGAGAACAGGCCGCAGTGTGAAAAAAGCACAAAATGCTTCATCAGCACAGCGGAATGCTCCGGAGGGAGAGCCTCCAGCCAGCGAATCGCATTCCCCGGATAC
>JAZRVX010000004.1:0-29978 GCA_045599455.1 Faecousia sp.
GGTCATTCCGAGGAGGCCGTAGGCCGACGTGGGAATCCGCACCTCCAAATATTGCGTTTTCATCCATTCTTTCGATAAAAAGTACAGTTTTAAGTACGGATTGCCACGACCATTCTGCGGAATGGTCTCGCAATGACCCCCTATTTCAGGTTTTTTGACACGCTGGAGAGCTTTAACGGCATAGCCGTTAAAGCTTAGGATTCAGGTGTCCGGATTCAGACATCAGATTTTGCTTGTGATAATCAAAACGGTTTGCACCGATTTTACCTCCACTGATACCTGATGCCTGACAACTAATATGAAAGGAACACTTTCATGGATTTTTTACCCATCTGTAAAGAGGATATGCTCGCCCGGGGCTGGGAGCAGTGCGACTTCGTGTATGTCTGCGGAGACGCCTATGTAGACCACCCCTCCTTCGGCCATGCCATCATCAGCCGTGTGCTGGAAAATGCGGGCTTCAGCGTGGGCTTCATCTGCCAGCCCGACTGGAAAAACCCCCAGTCCATCGATGTCTATGGCCGCCCCCGTCTGGGTTTTTTGGTCAGCGGCGGCAACATGGACTCCATGGTCAACCACTACTCGGTGAGTAAGCGGCGGCGCAAGACCGACGCTTTCACCCCCGGCGGAGTGATGGGCAAGCGCCCGGACTATGCCGCCACGGTGTACTGCAACCTCATTCGCAGAACTTATAAGGATGTGCCCATCCTCCTCGGCGGCATTGAGGGAAGCCTGCGAAGACTCGCCCACTACGACTACTGGTCGGAGAGCATGAAGCGCTCCATATTGCTTGACTCTCAGGCCGACATTGTGATGTACGGCATGGGCGAAAAGAGCATCGTGGAGATTGCCAATGCCCTGAATGCGGGCTACGATGTGAAGGATATCACCTTTGTGGACGGCACGGTTTTTAAGGCCAAGGAATTGGACGAGAGTCTTCCCACCATCGTCCTGCCCGCCTTTGAGGAGGTCAAGGCCAATCCCCGGCGCTATGCCGAGTCCTTCCGCATCCAGTACGGCAACTGCGACCCCTTCACCGCCAAGCGTCTGGCAGAACCCTACGAAAACTACTTTGTGGTGCAGAACCCGCCCCAGAAGCCCCTTTCCATGGAGGAAATGGACGCGGTGTATGCCCTGCCCTATATGCGCACCTACCATCCAAGCTACAAGAAGGCCGGGGGCGTGCCCGCCATTGAAGAGGTGCAGTGGAGTCTGGTTTCCAACCGCGGCTGCTTCGGCGCCTGCTCCTTCTGCGCTCTGACTTTCCATCAGGGCAGAATCGTGCAGGTTAGAAGCCACGAGTCCATTCTGGAAGAGGCGCAGAAGATGGTAGCACAGCCGGGCTTCAAGGGCTACATCCACGATGTGGGCGGCCCCACCGCCAACTTCCGCCATCCCGCCTGCGAAAAGCAGATGACCAAGGGTGCCTGCGGCGGGCGGCAGTGCCTCTACCCCACCCCCTGCAAAAATATGAACGCCGACCACAGTGACTATGTGGCGCTTTTGAGAAAGCTTCGCAAAATCGAGGGTGTGAAGAAGGTCTTTGTGCGCAGCGGCATCCGATTTGACTATCTGCTGGCGGACAAGAAAGATACCTTCTTCAAGGAATTGGTGCAGTACCACATCTCCGGTCAGCTCAAGGTCGCCCCGGAGCATGTATCCGACAAGGTGCTCGCGCGGATGGGAAAGCCCAAGCGTGCGGTCTATGACCAATTCGTCAGCAAGTATTTTGCCCTCAACAAGCAGTACGGCATGGATCAGTATCTGGTGCCGTATCTCATGTCCAGCCACCCGGGCTCCACCATGAAGGAGGCCGTGGAGCTGGCCGAATACATACGGGACATGGGCTACAACCCCGAGCAGGTGCAGGACTTCTACCCCACCCCCTCCACACTCTCCACGGTGATGTACTGCACCGGTCTCGACCCCAGAACCATGGACAAGGTCTATGTACCCACCGACCCCCACGAGAAAGCCATGCAGCGCGCACTTATCCAGTACCGCGACCCCAAGAATTACTATCTGGTGCGGGAGGCTCTGGAAAAGGCCGGGCGGGAGGATTTAATCGGGTCGGGTGCAAAATGCCTGATTCGCGCCGTCCCCCCCGGAAAGAGCTACGGAAAGCCGGGATTCAAGAGTGCGCCCCCGAAGTCTTCCAAGCCCGTTGCCCCGACCGGAAAACCCGGTATAACCAAAGGTGCCAAGGTCAGCACAGGCAAAGCCGAGAAATCCTCAAAATTCGGTGGGAAATCCGCAATGGCAGGTGGAAAGTCCGGCAAACCCGGCTCCGGAAAAGCAGCCCCCAAATACACCTCTGTAAAATCTGCACAGCCCGGTTCCAGGACTGCGGCAAAGTCCCATGCAAATTCCAAAAAGCGCTGACCGCAAGGCCAGCGCTTTTTACAATAAAATAACAGGTACAATCAAAACCTTCCCCTTGAGGGGAAGGTGGCTGAGGCGGTACGCAGCATCCACTTCATATCATGTCCGTGCGGCTCAGACGAAAGAGGGGATTCCATGAGAATTATTCTGTGCGTTCGTTCGCACACACCAGCCCTGTGCCCTTGGGCATATATTCCAAAATCATATCCGCTACCCCAGTCATATTATTCCGAACTTCATTATTGGGGATTCGTAATACCGTCATATTGTTCTCTGCCATAAAGGCATCGCGTTTTGCGTCATATGCCAATCCCCTCTCGTCATAGTGCCGGGAACCACCCAGTTCAATGACAAGTCTTGCTTTCGGGCAATAAAAATCCGCAATGTAATTTCCAATAATTCGCTGACGATAAAATCGCACTGACAGCTTACTTAAAAACTGATACCATAAAATATGCTCTTCTGCCGTCATATTCTTTCTCAAAGATTGTGCATTGGATTTGAGGGCTTTGTTGTAGGTGCGATTCGCATTCATGGTATTCACCCTTATTTTTCAGTTTTCTACATCATACTGCGGTTACCTGCTTCAGTCAAGGCTGCTCGGCGGCAATTTGTGGACGAATCGGTCTGTACTCGGCAGCCTTGCCAGCTTCCTCGCTGGAAGCTTTGGATTGTGCTCGCAAGGGCAAAATAAAAACGCTACCGCGTTACTCGGTAGCGTATTTATTAGCACGGTGAAGAAGACACTCGCTCCTCACTTGTTGGAGCGGGGCTTCCGGTACAAGCGTACACATGGCAAGGGGTTCCTCGCTGACAACAGCCCGCAGAAACACCCTATAAAAAATAAAAACGCCGCTGAAAACTTTCAGCAGCGTATTTATTAGCACGGTGAATCAGACAGCCCGCTCAACCTTGTTGGAACGGAGGCATCTGGTACAAGCGTACACATGGCAGGGGGTTCCGTTGACAACAGCCTTAACCCGCTTGACATTGGGCTTCCATGCACGATTGGAACGTCTGTGGGAGTGAGAGACCTTAATACCGAAGGTCACGCCCTTGCCGCAAAAATCACACTTAGCCATTCGATTGCACCTCCCATCCGGATGAATTCTCATTCACGCCTTTTCAGGCGCTTTGATATGATAGCAAACTTTCCGAAAAAATGCAAGTCCTTTTTTCATTATTTCTCGAAATTATTTATTTCGGTTGATATTCCGCCAATTCCTGATATAATGTAAGGTACTATGTTATGCCTCCGCAGAAAGGAGAATCCCCATGATTGAAACCTACTCTGTGCCGCTTTCCGCTCTGGTGGACGAATTCAAGCTGGAAATCGCCTATGAAGCCACGGACTTTGAACATATCCGCATCACCGTGGAGGATGTGTCCCGCCCCGGCTTACAGCTGGCAGGCTACTTTGACCACTTTGAGCCCGTGCGCCTTTATATGATTGGCAACGCCGAGTTCAGCTATCTGACCCGCCAGACTCCCGAGAGCCGCGCCGTTATTTATGACCGGGTCTTCTCCTATAAGATTCCCGCCCTGCTCTTCTGCCGCGGGCTGGAGCCCTCCACCGAGTGCCTGCGCATGGCGCAAAAGCACGATGTGACCATCCTCAAAACTGCGGAGCCCACCGCCTCCATGGCCTCCGCCCTCATCACCTACCTCAAGGCCGCCCTTGCCCCCTGCATCACCCGCCACGGTGTCCTCATGGAGGTCTACGGCGAAGGTCTTCTGATTATGGGCGACAGCGGCATCGGCAAGAGTGAGACCGCTCTGGAGCTTATCAAGCGCGGCCACCGTCTGATTGCCGACGATGCCGTGGAAATCCGCAAGGTGGACAACAACTCCCTGCGCGGCTGTGCCCCGGAGCTTATCCGCAACTATATCGAGCTGCGTGGCATCGGCATTATCAATGTGGCGAAGCTCTTCGGCATCGGTGCCGTGCGCACCCACAAGGCCGTGGACATGGTGGTAAACATCGTGCCCTGGAACACCCAGGAGGCCTATGACCGCCTGGGACTGGAAGACCAGTACACCGAAATCCTCGGCGTAAAGCTGCCCACCTACACCATCCCCGTCACCCCGGGTCGTAACCTCGCCGTGATTCTGGAGGTTGCCGCCATCAACAACCGCCAGCGCAAGCTGGGCTACAACGCGGCGCAAGAATTCACCGAGCAGATTAACCGCCACTTTGAGTCCGCCATGGGGAGCACACTATGAAAGAACTGACCATAGGTGCCAACGATGCCGGGCAGCGCTTAGACCGCTTCCTTGCCAAGGCTGTGCCCCTGCTCCCGGCATCCTTAGCCCAGAAGTACATCCGCCTGAAGCGCATTAAGCTGAACGGTGCCCGCGCCCAGCGGGACACGCGGCTTGCCGCCGGAGATGTGCTGCAGCTGTACATCAACGATGAATTCTTTGACATGCCCCGGCAGGACAATGCATTCCTCACCGTGGCAAGTCCCAAGCTCACCATCGTATACGAGGATGAAAACCTTATCTTAGTGGATAAGCGCCCGGGTCTGGCCGTCCACCCCCACGATGGGGCGGAGTATGGCCGCACCCTCATTGACCACATTCAGGCATATCTGTACCAGAAGCGGGAATGGAACCCCAGAGGGGAAAATGCCTTCGCCCCCGCCCTGTGCAACCGCATTGACCGCAACACCGGCGGCATCGTCATCGCCGCAAAGAATGCGGAAGCGCTGCGGATTATGAACGACAAAATCAAAGACCGGGAAATCGACAAGCGCTACCTCGCCATCGTGGAAGGAACGCCGAAGCCCAAGGACGGGAGCTTAAAAGGGTATCTATTCAAGGATGCGGTCAAGAACCGCGTCTTCGTAACGGACGAACCCCGGGCAGGAAGTAAGAGCTGTCAGACAGACTATAAGACTCTGGCAACCCGCAATGGCCTGAGCCTTGTACAGTGCAAGCTCATCACCGGGCGCACCCACCAGATTCGCGCTCAGTTCGCCCACGCAGGCCACCCGCTGCTGGGCGACGGCAAGTACGGCAAGCTGGACAAGCGCTTTGATCGGACTATTCAGGCGCTCTACTCCTACCGCTTGAGCTTTGACTTTCCCACGGATGCCGGAATTCTGGAATACATGCGGGGCAAGTCCTTTCAGGTGGAAACTGTGGACTTCGTGACGGAGTACTTCCCCGATACCAAAATTTAAGAAGGATTTTTATGAAATTATTCATTACCAGCAGCCCCTATGTGGAGAATGCCGACCGGGCAATCCTCAGCGGAGCCAACGATTTTATTGACCGACTGCGCAGTGCCCTGCCGGAGAATCCGCGGGCACTGTTTATCTGCGCCGATCCCGATAATCACGATGCCACCTGTCACTGGGGCGCGGACACCGTGGCGGCCTTCTCCGAGGCCGGTATGGCCTTTGAGAGCTACCATGTGCTGGACGGGCGCAATGCGGATGATGCGGATTTCCTCATTGCAAATGCCGACTTTATCGTGTGTTCCGGCGGCCATGTGCCCACCCAGAATGCCTTCTTCCGCGAAATCGGTCTGCGGGAGAAAATGCGCTGCTTTGACGGCACCGTCATGGGAATCAGCGCAGGCTCCATGAACCTTGCGGATTTGGTCTACATCCAGCCCGAGGAGGTGGGCGAGGGAGTTGACCCGGGCTTCCGCCACTTCGGTGTCGGTCTGGGACTGACGGATGTGAACATCCTGCCCCACTATCAGAAGGTGAAAAACTACACACTGGACGGTCTGCGCCTGTTTGAGGACATTACATACTCCGACAGCATCGGCAATACCTTCTTTGCCCTGCCCGACGGCAGCTACTTCTATCAGGACGAAGACTGTTTGCTGCTGTTCGGCGAGAGCTGCCTGATTCGCGATGGCGCGTGCTACCCTCTGACTCAGAACGGCGAGGTGCTGGACATGGAGGACTTTGAGTAATGCAGATGTCCTTCCTTACCTATCTCATCATCTGCCCGCTGGTGCTGCTGGCGGGATTTGTGGACAGCGTGGCCGGAGGCGGCGGTGTCATCTCCCTGCCCGCCTACTTAATTGCGGGCATTCCCATTAAAATGGCCGCGGGCACCAATAAATTCGCCAACGGCTGCGGCACGGCGCTGGCCTGCTATAACTACGCAAAGTCCGGCAATGTGGACTGGCTGTGCGCCCTGCCCGCGGCGGTGACTTCTCTGATTGGCTCTGCCATTGCCACCACCATTGCCGTGTTCATGCGCGACGATATTCTGCAGGCCTTGGTCCTCATCGCCCTGCCGCTGGTGGCGGTGTTCCTGTTCTTCTCCCGCAAGCAGGAGGCAGCCGCGGAAAAGCCCTATTCCAAGCTCAAGGTCACGGTTATCGCCGCCCTGATTGGTCTTGCCATCGGCATGTATGACGGCCTGGTCGGCCCCGGCACGGGGACATTTTTGACGCTGTGTTTCTCGGGCTTTCTGGGCTATAGTCTGCTCAAATCCTCGGGCTGCGCCAGAGTTGCAAACTTAGCTTCCAACATTGCCTCCATCGTGGTCTACTTCACCGGGGGCAAGATTCTCTTTGCCGTGGCAATTCCCGCCATGGTCTGCGCCATGATGGGTGCCCAGCTCGGCTCCCGGTTCGCCATCCGGGGCGGAAGCAAAAACATCCGCTTTATCATGTTCATCGTGCTGGGGCTGCTGTTTTTAAAGGTGGGTCTCAACTTCCTGGGCGTGATTGATTTCTGAAAAAGCCATGTACGGGCGGCCATCGGCCGCCCTTTTTTTCAGCCCACGGCGGAAAATATCGAATGCACCGTCAGGTGCATATATCGCTTGCGCACTGCGCAAATATCGATTTTGCGACGCAAAAATATCGACAGCCTCACTTGCTTTCTTCGTAGTCGTCATTTTTCGCGCCGAGGCAGAGAACAAATCTCCGCATAGCTTATCCCCATAAATATAAAATCCGATGTGAATTCGTAAAACTGCACGAATTCGCATCGGATTTATTATTAATTCAGTTTTTTCTGTGCGGGCCTCTATAGCCGCCCCCTACCGCGAATGGTGCGCTCGCAACAAACTCAGAACTTCCCGCTCCTACCGGACATGGAAGAGCCGGAGGAATGGTGCACACTTCCGCCGCCACCGCCGGAGCTTGTGTTCCGGGGCTTGGGGGTTCGGGTCACCGTGCGGTGCAGGAACATGTCCTGCCGCCGGGTCAGGTTCAGGCGGGAGCTGTAGTCCGCGGCATCGTGCTTCTCCTTGGCAGAGCGCATGGGAAGCGCCATGCACACGCCCGTAATCACCGCGGCAATGAGGCCGGGAATCAGAGCAAGGGCGGGATTGGGCTTTACGGGCTTTGTATCATGGTAGGGCATATACCCTTCCCGGGAGTGGTCGGTGTCGAAGCCGATGGGACTTCCCTGCTCATAGGCTGTCAGGTACTTGTCACAGGAGTCGATGAACGACCAAAAGCCACCGGGGTAGTCCCCGCCTCGGAAGAAGCCCAGAAAGGCCATTTCCAAATCATCGCGGCCTGTCTCGGTGAAGGCCTCGGCGCCCACGGTACCGCTGAAAATCACGCAGTAGTCACGGCTCTCCATACTCAGCACCAGCATGGAGCCGTTTTCGCGGAAGTCCCCGGACTGATAGAAGTCCACGGCGTAGTCGTAAACATCGGAAAATCCGCTGTCCCGAAAGTCGGGAACCGTGTGGATAATCACATCAAAGCCGTGGGTCTCGGAGACCCGGGCGGCGAAGCTTTCCAGCTCTGCGGCCTGCTCGTCGTCCATCAGGCCGTAGGCATCATAGACATGCTCTGCCGACGCCGACACAGGCAGCACCGCAAGTGCGAACATCAGAAGAAATACAAAAACTTTTTTCATTTCTTCCACCTCACAACAGGAACAGTAAACTCAGGGCGCTGACCGCTAAGAAAGCGCCTGCGCACCATGCCGCAAGTCTTCCCTTGTCGATGGGCAGGTCGCCGATAAGCCGCCCCGTCTGGCCATTCAAGGCAAAGAGGAATGATTTCCCATTCCACCGGGTGGCCAGCATCCACACCGGGAGCATGGCATACTTCACATTCTTCGGCACCACCTGCACATCCCGGCGCACCGGGACACAGGTGGCATAGCCCATGGTGGTGGACTGAATGGCAGAGGTCATGCTTCCCTCACAGCGGCTGCGGATGCGGGAGAAGACCTCACTTTGGGATGCATCATAGCGGTCGGCGAGAAATCCCGGCAGATACGACAGGGCAAAGGGTTTCAGCTCCCCGTAGTCAAAGGGCTCGATGGCATCCATCATGGCATCGGGCATGGCTCGGGAGGCATCCGCCGGAATGCGGGAAAACTCCATGGTTCCGGCTCTCGTCAGCAGATAGTGGTCGGTTTCCGTGATGTTCTCCGTGGGGGTGGAATGCATGTGGGTGCGGGTGGCATTGAAGGTAAAATCCCCGGAGGCTCGGGCATCGAACAGCCAGAAAGGCACATAGACCCCCTGAATCTTCTCGATGTGGTTCTCCTCGGAGAAGGCCTTGGGAAGCAGGGGCTTTCCCCGATAGTGCTTTTTCAGCGCCTCCAGCGCGGCCTCCTTGCTGAGCTTGAAGGGAATCACGAAGTCCGGGCGGCGGCTGCCGGAGAGCTTTCCGGGCACAATGGTGGGATTGCCGCAGTAGGGGCAGCTGTCCGCCGCCGTGGTATCCGGCAGCAGCAGCTGCGCCGAGCAGGACGGGCAGTTGTAGGCCTTCACGCCGTCTCTGGCTTCGTCCCAATCCGTCTGTGCTTCCTGCCCGGATGCCGCCTGCGCCGCTTCCGTCTTAGCTGCCATCATCGCTTCCACCTCGGAGACGGTGAAGGTACTCTCGCAGTAGTCGCACTTTAGCACCTGTGTGCCTTCTGAAAAATGCAGGGGGCCGGTGCAGTTGGGACATTTGTAGTTGGTTACTTCATTGGGCATACCATCGCCTCAAACATCATTTCCCGAAGGGCGCGCCGCACTCGGGGCAGAACTTGGGAGGATTCTTGCCATCGGGGGAAGTCCAGCCGCAGGCGGCGCAAACGGCCTTGCCTGCGGGCTTCTTCGCGCCGCACTCGGAGCAGAAGTTTCCGGTATTGACATGGCCACAGGTGCAAGTCCAGCCGCCCGCGGCGGGGCGCTTAGCACCACACTCGGGGCAGAAATTGCCGTGAGCGATGTGGCCGCAGGTGCACTGCCAGCTGTCCCCGGCAGGAGCGGCAGACGCTTGGGAAGCCATGCCGTAGAGCGCCTGAGCGTTCATGCCCCCGGCCTGAGAAGCCATATTGAGACCTGCAAAGCCCATGACGGCACCGTTGCCGTTTTTCGCAGCGGCCTGCATGGCGGCAGCCTGGGCACCTGCCAAATGGGCAGCGGCCAGACCCGGGTCACGCAGAGCGGCGGTGCGCTGATATTCCTTGATGGCGGCCTCGTCCTCTTCGGAGGCGGTCAGGCTGGACACGCCGAAGGAAACCACCTGAATGCCTCGCATTTCGCCCCACTTCTTGGAGAGAATTTCATTCAGTGCATCGGCAATCTCCATGGTGTGCCCGGTCAGCGCACTGTAGCGGATGCCCTGCTCGGAGAGCTTAGCAAAGGCGGGCTGGAGGGCGGTGAGCAGTTCGGTCTTCAGCTGGCTGTCCAGCTGAGCGCGGTCATAGTCGGCGGCCACATTGCCGCAGACATTGGTGTAGAACGCCATGGGGTTGGCAATGCGGTAGGAGTACTCACCGAAACAGCGGATGCCCACATCCATGTCAAGACCCGCCCGGGCATCCACCACCCGGAAAGGCACTGGGTTGGGGGTGCCGTACTTGTTGCCGGGAATCTCCTTGGTGTTGAAGTAATAGACCCGCTGATCCTTGGCAGCATCGCCGCCGAAGCCGAAGCGCTTGGCAAAGGTTGCAAAGCTTGCACCGATGGACTCACCCAAGTCCCCTGCAAAGACGGAGCTTTCCGTGGAATTATTGAAGACGAACTCGCCGGGCTCGGCGCAGAACTCCACAATCTTGCCCTGCTCCACAATCATCATGCACTGGCCGTCGGCAACGGCCACCACGGAGCCATTGGAGATAATATTGTCCGCGCCGCGATTGGAAGACTTATTGGAGGTGCGCTTTCTGCCCTTGCAGACTAAGACATTGGCGGGAATTGCTTCGCAGTAGAAGTACTCCTTCCACTGGTCGCCCAAAATGCCGGAAGCGGCAGTTTTCGCTGCTTTGATAAGACCCATGATGGTAATTCCTTTCACATGCCCCGCGGAGGCAATGCCGTCAACCTAAAACGAATGACAAATGCTATGGGTATCTGTGCACCTCGTTTTGTCATTCTGAGCGGTGAAAAGTGGGAGCAATTTCTTCCGATTTAATCTTTCTTCTATCGATGCAGCGTGTTATGAGACTGAGGAACCGAAGAATCTTCGCACCGATTTGACAGTTCCGCTAAACAAAATGTGCAGATTCTTCGACTTCGCTTCGCTGCGCTCAGGATGACAGGTGCGGTGGTATTTTTAGGTTGACGGCATTGCCCCACAGTGGGGGTTATTTTATGGGTCTATTTTACTGGAACAGCGCTTAGATTGCAACGGCTAATTTGGGCGCAATTCTTAATTCTTTCTTTAATTTGCAGGCGGCGCTGATTGAAGCTGTCGGCAAGGGGTCTTTTTCTCTGCATCGTCACTTTCTATGCAGGCGGGTGGTGTTCTTTTATTTGGAATTAGTCACGGTTTCTTTTCTTTGGAAACAGGCGCACTTGACGCGGGAATCAAACTGTGCTATATTACTCTCACCACGCCGGCATGGTGAAATCGGTAGACACAAGGGACTTAAAATCCCTCGCGGTAAAACGCGTACCGGTTCGAGTCCGGTTGCCGGCACCAAAAAAGGAGTACCCATTCGGGTACTCCTTTTTTGGTGCCTACCGGACTCGAACCCACTTAAATGCAACACCCCGGTGGGGTGTTGCTTGCCGTCGGCTTGACGACGGCAACTCCTCAATTAAATCGAGTCCGTTGCCGGCACGCCGCCCGCAAGGGCGCAAGTGCAATGCATTTTCTGCTTCGCAGATGGATGGAGCAAGCTCCATCCCTACATTTACTGAGCGAAAGCTTCATTTATCTCACCTTTTCCGCAGTTCCCAAAACGCCACAGCGCTGGCCGCCGCCACATTCAGGCTGTCCACCCCATGAAACATGGGAATCTTCACGGTATAGTCCGCCTTTGCAATGGTCTCGTGCTTCAGGCCATCCCCCTCCGTGCCGAGAATCACCGCAAGTTTTTCCGCCTGTCGCAGAGCGGGATGTTCGATGGACACGCTGTTGTCCGTCAGCGCCAGCGCCGCCGTCAAAAATCCCATGGTATGAAGCTTTTCCATCCAATCCCCCTCCAAGTACCCCCATGGCACCTGAAACACCGTACCCATGCTGACCCGGGCGCTTCGGCGGTACAGCGGGTCGGTGCTGCCCGGGGTCAGGAGCACCGCATCCATGCCCAGCGCCGCAGCAGAGCGGAAAATGGCCCCTAAGTTGGTGGGGTTCATCACATCCTCCAAAATCGCCACGCGGCTGGCATTTTTCAGAATTTCCTCCGCCTTTGGGATGGGCTTACGGTACATGGCACACAGCATCCCTCGAGTCAGGTGAAAGCCCGTGAGCTTCGTCATCTCCTCGGGTGGAGCGGTATAGACCGGCACATCGCCGCAGCGGGCGATGACTTCCTCCGCCTCGGCATTCACATGACCCCGGTCGGCAAGCAGGCTCACGGGGATGCATCCGGCATCCAAGGCTCTTCCGATAACCTTGGGGCTCTCGGCAATGAACATCCCTTTCTTGGGTTCAAATCGGTTGAGAAGCTGGGCTTCCGTAAGCCTGGCATATACATCCAGCTCCGGTGCCTCCAGCGATTCAATTTCGGTAAAGGTCATAGATAACATCCTTTCGGGTAGGGAATGTTTTGTTCAGTTGAAAATTGAAAATGATTGTGTGCTTCGCGCGATTTGAAAGAATTCAGAAATGATTTTCCAAGCATATCCCGAAGGGACTCCTTAACTTTCAATTTTCCATTTTCAACTTTCAACTTCGTGAAAACTTCCTTTCGCGCATTCACAGCTGCTGCCCCAATTATAAACCATCTTCTGCGTGCTGTCAAAGTTTGGTTTTCGGTTGCATTTTTCCGTGACTTTTGGTAAAATATAAAAAATATGTGCAAAAGGGGGAAGTCCATGAACCGCAAGGAAGATTATATCGGTGTATTTGACTCCGGCGTGGGCGGACTTTCGGTTCTGCGCCACCTGCGGCGGCTCATGCCCGGGGAGAAATTCCTCTACTTCGGTGACTCCGCCAATGCCCCCTACGGCATCAAAACCCGCGACGAGGTGAGAGCACTTTCCTTCCGCGCCGCCGAGCATCTGATGGAGCGCGGACTCAAGGCGTTGGTTGTCGCCTGCAACACCGCCACCGCCGCCGCCATCGCCGACCTGCGGCAGGCATACCCCGACCTCATCATCGTGGGCGTGGAGCCTGCGCTGAAGCTGGCCGCCGAGCGCTACCCCGGCGAGGGCATCGGCGTGATGGCCACCCCCGTCACACTGGGGCAGGAGAAATTCAACCATCAGGTGGAGCTGTTTCAGGACAAATGCCGCATTTTCAAGATTCCCGCTCCCAGTTTGGTCAGAATCGTGGAGGCCGGTCAGGTGGACACCCCCGAGACTGTGAAGATGCTTGAGCAGCTCTTCTCCCCCTACCGCGGCAAGCTCAAGGCCGTGGTGCTGGGCTGCACCCACTATCCCTTCGCCTCCCACACCATCGCCCGCATCTTAGGCGGCAATGTGGATGTGCTGGACGGCGGCCCCGGCACCGCCCGGGAAACCCTGCGCAGGCTCAAAAACGCCGACCTGCTGGAAGAAGGCGAGGGTGAGCTGATTATCGAAAACTCTCTGGGCACGCCCCAAATCATGGCGCTGAGCCATAAGCTAATCAGTCAGTAAAGGAAGTCACACCATGGATAACAACATCTTAGTCATCGGCATTGCCGGCGGCACGGCCAGCGGCAAAACCACCCTGATGAAGAACCTTATTTCGTTCTTTGACACCGATGTCACGGTTTTAAGCCATGACAACTACTACAAGCGCCATGATGAAATGACATATGAGGAGCGGTGCAACCTCAACTACGATGAGCCCGCCGCCTTTGATACCTCCCTGATGGCCTATCATCTCGACCAGCTCCGCCACGGACACGCCATCGACTGCCCGGTCTATGACTTCACCGTCCACAATCGCTCCGATGCCACCATCCACATTGAGCCGAGAACCGTCATCATCGTGGAGGGCATTCTGATTTTTGAAAACGAAGCGCTGCGCAATCTCATGGACATCCGCATTTTCGTGGATTCCGATGCGGATATCCGCCTGTGCCGCCGCATCAAGCGGGATGTGAACAAACGCGGCCGCTCCTTGGAAAGCGTCTTGCTGCAATACCAGACCACCGTCAAGCCCATGCACGAAATGTATGTGGAGCCCAGCAAGCGGTTTGCGCACATCGTCGTGCCCGAGGGCGGCAAGAATCAGGTGGCGCTGGACATGATTACCGGGCGCATCCAGCGGCACTTAAAGGAAACTGTCTGCATATGAAATATGAAAGCCTGATTTTTGATATTGACGGTACCCTGTGGGACAGCCGTGCAATCGTGGCCGAGGGCTACAATTTACAGCTGCATGACGAGGGGATGGATGACCGCTTCGTCACTGCCGAGATTCTGCGTCCCCTCTTCGGCAAGGTGATGACGGAGATTGCCGACATTCTCTTCCCCGACATTGCCCCCGAACCCCGCTATGCGCTCATGGAGCGGTGCATGGAGCGGGAGAATAACCACATCCGCGAAAACTGCCGGGATTTCAGCTACGAGGGCATCCGTCAGGCGCTGACGGAGCTTTCCGAAAGTCATCGGCTGTTCATCGTCAGCAATTCCCAGTGCGGCTACCCGGAGCTGTGCATGAAATTCGTAGGGCTGGAGGGGCTGATTCGTGACCACCTGTGCTTTGGCGACACCGGCACGGAAAAGGCCGAGACCATCCGCCGCCTGATGGCGCGAAACGGCATCACCTCCGCCGCCTATATCGGCGACACCCAGGGTGACCGGGATGCTGCCCGGGGTGCGGGGATTGACTTCATCTGGGCAAGCTACGGCTTCGGCATTCCCACGGACTTTGACCTGAAAATCGACAGTCCCATGGATTTGGTTGCAAAGAAAGACTGCTTATAACAAAAACCACCTTGCGAATATCGCAAGGTGGTTTTTGAGACTGTCAAAAAAGTCGGTCATTCAGAGGAGGCCGTAGGCCGACGCGGGAATCCGTTTCCAAGATATTATGTTTTATCTCAATCCTCGATAAAAGCGGAACTTTAGGAACGGATTGCCACGACCATTCTGCGAAATGGTCTCGCAATGACTTCCTATTTCAGTTTTTCCTTTGTAGGATTATTTCCCGCGGATTTAGGCGTAGGGGCGGCTAGCCACCCCTACATGGATATCCACATATGCCGCATTCCGGTGCTGCCCCTGCATCACACCCAGTTAGTGACGGTGAGCATCACGCCCGACACGATAAGCATGGCGACCACAATTTTTCGCACCAGCTTTTCATTGAGCCGATGACCTGCGTACATACCCCCGAGGAGCGCTCCAATCATCACGGGCAGGAGCATCAGCGCTCGGGTCAGAACGGAAACCGTCAGCAGCCCCGAAGCCCAATACACCCCCAAGCGGAACAGGGTGTCCGCCGTGAAGACGATGCAGATATTACCCTTGAAGGAATCGGTGTCCTCCGTCACCCGACCGAAGTAGGCCGTGAGCAGTGCCCCGATGCCGAACAGGCCGCTGATGATGCCCGAGGCAATGCCGATGCCCGTGAGCACCCATGGGGAGGATTTCATCTTCTTCGTGCTGCGCTCGCGCAGGAGCATCTCCGCCCCCAGCGCCACAATGAGCACGCCGAAGCCCATCTTGAGCAAGCGGGTGTCCAGCGATTTCAGCAGCCACGCCCCCACTGCATCGCCCACCAGAAGCACCGCCATGACCGGCAGGAACATCTTCGGCTGCAGCTGGCGGCGATTTTTCCATGTCAGGATGGCATTGGAGGGAAAGCTCAGCAATGTCTGCACCGGGGTGATATCCGCATAGCCCGAGAAAAAGCCCATAAAGGTACCGAAGACCAGTCCGTCCCCGAATCCGCACATACCCTTTACAAAAAACGCCAGCACGGCCGCGATTATCCACACTGCCATACTATCCCTCCTTTTTTCTCAATGATAATCCGAAAAAGGGCGGCTGTCGAGAGGATTTATTTTATATTTTTGTTCATAATCGCATCCTTGATTGTCCCACAGGGGTGTGATACTATAATATATATAAGAGAAAGGAGGGCATTTATGTTTCACAAGCGGCTGCTTCCCCCCCTGGGCAAGCGAATTACCAAGACCGCCATTGCCGTTTTCCTGTGCCTGTGCGCCTATGAGTTGCAAGGCCGCCACGGCAATATCGGCAGCATCTGCGTGACGGCAATCTTGTGTATGCAGCCCTATGTGTCCAGCTCCCGACGGTTTGCTGCCGAGCGTGTCGGCGCGACGGTACTCGGTGCGGTGTGGGGACTGGCGTTTCTTCTGACCATGTCCGTCTTCCCCTCTCTGACAATAAATCAGTATGTGGTCTACTTCATCATGGCAGTGTACATTATGCTCTCGCTCTACACCACCGTGGTCATCAAGCGCCCGGCATTGGCCGCGCAGGTGGCCATCGTGGCCATCTCCACCATTGCCACCTACCCGGATGTGTACTCCCCCTTGGTGCAGACGGTGAGCACCCTGCTCAGCACCATTGAGGGCACGGTGATTGCCATTGTGGTCAATGTGTCCCATCTGCCCAGACGCAGGCACCCGGAGTACCTATTCTTCGTGGACACCATGGATTTGCTCCCCAACCGCTTCCGTCAGCTCCCTTCCTCGGTGCACATTGCGCTGGATCACCTGTATCAGGACGGGGCGAAAATCTGCCTGATTTCCCGATGGGCTCCGGCCTTCATCATAAGCCAGATGGGACTGCTGAATGTGAATGCGCCCATGATTATCATGGACGGCGCCGCCATCTATGACATTCGGCAGAACCGATATCTGGATGTGATTCCCATTCCCGAGGAGAATGCGAAGCGGCTTCGCGCCATCATCGCCTCCTTCGGCGTGGGCGTGAATATCTACGCCGTGAACGAGCGCACCATGGCCATCTATCACGAGGGGCCGGTGAACATGGAGGAAAAGCGGGAGTGCGAGGCCATGCGCCGTTCCCCCTACCGCAACTATGCCGACGGACTTCCCCACGAGGATGACTGGATAGCCTTTCTTCGCATCATCGACACGGCGGAAAATATTGAGATGCTTGCCTACGAAATGCGCGCCGTGCTGCCAAACGGCATGTTCCGCATGGAGGTGCGCCCCGATGACCGATATGAGGGCACGGCGGGACTGTACTTCTATGATGCCGGGGCATCCCTTGATGTGATGAAGCAGCGAGTGCGGAAAATCGTGGAGGTGGAGACCGGGCAGTACCTGACCCCCATCGACATGAAACCCAAGATGAGCAAGTACCTGCCGGAACACGATGCCCTGCTCCTGCTGGGGAGGCTCAAAGCCAAGTTCTCCCCGGTGTGCCTGATTCCACGACTCCCGAAAGGAAAGAGAAATGACAATCCGAAACACAGTTGAGGCGGATATTCCCGCCATCATGGAAATCTACGCCCGGGCGCGGCGCTTCATGGCTGAGCACGGCAATCCCCACCAGTGGGGCGACACGAACTGGCCTCCCGAGGCGCTCATCCGCGCGGACATTGAAGCAGGGAAAAGCTATGTATGCGAAGCGGACGGAAAGGCGGCCGCCGTGTTCTTCTATGACTGCGGCGAAGACATTGAGCCGACCTACCGGGATATTGAGGACGGCGCATGGGAAAAAACCTCGCCCTATGGCGTGGTGCACCGCATTGCATCGGCAGGAAACTGTAAGGGCGCGGGAGAGGCCTGCATCCGCTGGGCATACGAGCAGTGCGCTCACCTGCGCATTGACACCCACCCGGACAATCTGCCCATGCAGAGACTTCTGTCGAAGCTGGGATTTACAAAGCGGGGCATCATCCATGTGGTGGAGGATGATTACCCAAGATTTGCATATGAGAAATAAAAAGCGAATTGCAGCAGGCACGGTTTTCCGTGCCTGCTTTGCTGTGTGGGTCTGCGGAAAGATTGCAGGTAAAGAAAGCTTTAATTCATTAAGGAAATCTTGCGAAAGAGGGTCATTGCGAGGTATTCGCAAGAATGCCGTGGCAATCCGCGCCCCATAGTCTACAGTTTTAATCTACTTAGTTATACACGCAACATTTTGGGGGACGGATTCCCACGACCAGTGTGCGCACCGGTCTCGGAATGACCGTCTTTTTCAGTGCTTTCAAAATAAACGAAAGTTTCCTTTATCGCATCTTCGCAGGGGGCGGTTGGTCTTCTTTCGGGGCAGAATGGAAAAAATCAGAGTTTTTATATCAAAAAGATTGCAATTTGTAACATCTTGTGATAGACTGATAGGCGATTATGGGTAATTCTCCGCTTTATGGAAAATAGAGCGAAGTCAGCATACTATATCATGGATTTTCCCCGGGTAAAATCCGTTATTTCACTGTAATTTTTGAACGAAAGGAGGCACGATGCCATGTATCTGCGAAAGAATCCGCCTGTTACCCGGCGCAGAATCCTGCGTACTATCTCCATGATGCTGGTGTTCCTGCTGCTCCTTTCGATTTACCCCGTCCCCATGCAGGCCTACGCAGACGACACCACGCCGCCTGCAGATGAGCAGCCCGCGGACGATGGCGGCACCGAGAATAACCTTGACGAAGGCATCAGCCCCCTTGCAGACCCACCCGAACCGCTCAACCTAAACACACTGAGCAGCAGTCGGCTCACCACAAAAACCGATTACTACGATTCTGCAAGCGAGTCTTGGATTCCATACACTGACGATGTCGCACTGGAAGTGACGACGCTTCTGCGTATCACCCTAAATTATGATTTGTCCCTGACAGAGCTGAAAGAGCACGGCGGCGTACTTGTCTACAATATTCCTGAACCGCTGAGAGGCATTGCCAACAGCGCCGACTTTAAAAATGATACCGTTACTATCGGACATATCGATGTGACCGCCGATAAGGTGACAGTCAGCTACAACAAACAGATTACAAACTCCACAGATTCCGATTTTCGCGGTTCTGCCGAGTTCACAGCCACCATTGACCCCACCTCCGTTCCCGATGACGATCAAGTACCCATCAACGGCGACGGCATTCACATCGTCATCAAGCTCCAGCCCGACAGCTTCTATAAATACGACAAGCTCACCCTTGTTAAAAATTCCTCATGTGTCAAGCATACCGAAGGTTACTATTATATCGACTACACATTGCAGTTGAAAGCGGACAATGCCATGACCAAGGCGGTCGTGATTGACCGCTTCTCCAAGGGCGGCGATTTTGTAGACAGCTATATGGGAATCGGCAGCACCGAGACAACCGTTTCTGTCGGCACTTCTGTCGCATCCGACGGCAGCCCGGCTGCCTCCGCCGGAACCAATCAGGTTCATTTTGGTCAGATGAACAATCTCCCCGCCGATGGCAGCGGCCTTGTCTGGCAGGCATACGATTTGACTCCGGGCGAAACGCGGACACTTTACTACCGGGTCAAGCTCAAAAATTCCTTTGTGCTTCAGGCAATCCCCGGTGAAATTTACAATCAGGCTTCGGCATACTCTGCAACTACGGCACAGAACCATCCCAATATCTATCTGCAAAGTGAATCCGGCTGTTCCGTGCTTCCCAAGGCGAAGATTGATTTAACAAAGGTCGGTTCCGAAGTTCGGACCAACAGCGATGGTCAGGAATACATAGATTACACCCTTACTGCCACCGCCCCGGAGGATAATACCTACACCATCTCCAATATTACGCTTCACGACTGGTTTGACAGCGGCACCAAGGGAAAGCTCTTATTTGACTTTGAAAGCTTCCAATCGGACGGTCAGCGCATCACCGCCAAGCAGAGCACCGAAAACTGGGGCAACATCGTAGAGATTCCCATTGCCTCCCTCGCCCCCGGCGGTGCCTTGACCATCACCTATCGCGTAATGGTTGACCCCCTGTTTTACACCACATTCTCAGGCCGCATCAACCTTGTAAACTATGCGCAGGCGGTTGTGCACGATGGAAACCTGAATACCGATGTGTGGCTGCGCGACCCGGTAAATAATATAGAAGACAATAAGATTTCCTACTCCGTCCCCATCGGCAAGCAGTGGCGCAGAAAGAATGTATCTCCCGCCACACTTTCGGAGACTACCATCGACATGGACGGCAATGTATTCGATGCCGTGGGCACCCCCTCAGCTGTCACCGCCTTTACCGTTCCCGAGAAATCCTTCCCATATGAGATTATCGTCAACGAGGGCGGCAAGTGGTCACTGGAGAACACCACATTCAAGGATGTTTTGGATCCCAACATGTGGTATCAGGGCTATGTAAAGATTGAGTCCGTGAATGTCCATGGTGCAGCCGTTCCCGTAAGCGCCACCCAAGCCCAAGCATTTGAGGCTGTTGCCAACCTGCCCGCCGAGAAAACCGTATGGCTGAAAGTTGACAGGCTGTCAAGCTTCAGCTTCAAGCCCAAGGATTTGGGTTTCCCCACAGGGGATGCCCAGCATGAATACGCCTACCGTCTTCTGTACTACGCCCGCCCCATGGTGAATGTCACCATGACCGCCAGAAACCGATTCTACCTTCTGGATACCGCCGGGGCGAATGGACAGGACTATCCGCTGAATTTTGATGATGCGTGGGTGGATGTGAGCGTGGTGGGTACCCAGCACTGCACCCTGCACAAGAAAGGGTGGTACTTCACCCAGCCCGCCGACCCCAATAACTATTTTGCCGACCGCGTCACCCAGTACTGGATTGTGGATGCCGTGGGCGATATGGTAAGCGGGTTGAAAATCAAGGATGTGGCGGGAAAGAGCGTACAGCTCCCTGAGAACGCATTCTTAGGCGTATTCATCGGTAAGGCCGACACGGTTTTCGATGCCTACCGAAATCCCGCCCACACGCTGAACCTGCCCGAGGTTCAGGAGGTTATGGGGCTTCGCGCCCTGACCGAGGGCACGGACTATCAGGTAGACGGCAACGATACCCTCACACTCCTGCGCAATATCGTGCCGGAAAGTGATGAACACCTCTTCCTGATTATCCGCACCCGTATGACGGATGATATCTCCGGCTACGAGTCCACCGGTTATTTTACCACCAACAACGGCATCACCCACAGCTATGACAACGGTCACTCTTGGGCAAATACCGAATACGCAACCATGATCATCTACAACAGCAACGGTGCTGTGAAGTCCCCCGGTCCGGTCTACGCCTATACCGGTGCACGCTGGGTCGAGCCGGACAGCGGCAAAACCGTGAATCTCCCCCGGCCGGACAATACCGCCTCGGGTCTGCATGTATCCTGGCTGGTCAGCGTAAACACCACAGGTCTGACGGACGGAAAAGCAACCGTCATTGACACCCTCCCCGAGGGGCTGGAGCTGGACTATGTGAGTCTGCAATCCATCGGCCCATGGCTGGGCGGTCACGAACCCATTGCAGCGGTGCCCGCCCCCGATGCCATCCCGGGCGATGGTTTTGAAGCGCACCCCATGCCCAACGAAGGGGTGTACTGCAACAACGCCACCTCCGGCACCCCGGTCATGGCCGGCGCGCAGTACTACTACAATCCCGCCACCCGCACCGTGGTGTGGGCTATGGACAGACTCCGCACACAAGGTTCCCCATGTCTTAACTACGCAGTCACATTCCGAGTGATTGCCAGAGTCTCGGATGCAGATTACCGGGACGGACAGAACCACAGCTATGTAAACCGCGCTGCGGTGCGCACAAAGCTGGGCACCCAGCTGCTGGAAAGCGAAAATCAGTTCTGTGTGCCCTCCTTGAAGAAGACGGGCAATCAGGAGGTCGCTCTGTCCTCCGGCATTTATCCTTTCACACTGGATGTAAACCCCAATGGTCTGGAGCTTGACCCTGACAATCCTTCCGTCATACTGGTGGACGAGCTGAACGGTGCGCTGGTCTTCATGGAGGACTCCCTGACCATCTATGAGACCCTGACCGAAACGCCCCTGAGCCCCGACCGCTATGCCGTGGCCATTAGGTCGGAGCCGGGCAAGACCATTGTGGAATTCACCCTGCCGGATGCCACCGCACTGACCATTCAATACGACACCCGAGTGAATGCTGCCCCGGACTCCAAAACCGCCGTGAGCAATCTGGCTTACTGGAAGGGCTTCACGCCCACGGAGGATACCGAGGTAATCGCTCCCGAGTTTATGTACCACATCAGCGGTACCGGCAGCACCTACAGCGACCATGCCACACTGCAAATCACCAAGAAGAGCAGTGCAAACCTCCTGGTTGCCCCCATTTCCGGCGCTGTCTACACTCTGACCCCCATCCAGATTGTGAATGGGACTCCCACCGGAGGCACGGCGCTGAACCGCACGGCCACAGAAAACAGCGGTGTCTATACCTACGATTTTCTGAATTTCAATACTGTCTACCGCATTGAGGAAACCACGGCTCCCGCCGGATATCTCAAAGACTCAGGCCGCTATTATGTGGCAGTGGCCAACCTCGGCACGGACAAGAAATATCAGACCGACTACGACAATCTGCTGGAAACCATCCGCATTATGACGGAAAAAGGCTTCAGCGTGAACTGTATGTACACCGATGACACCATCGCCATCACCCTGACGGATGCACCGGACTACCGCTACAGCCTGACCGTGCGCAAGATTGACGGCGACACCACCGCCCCCCTTGCGGGCGTGGGCTTCACCGTCTATCGGGAGGTCACAGAAGACACTGTAGATGCGCAGACCCTCGATACCTCCTCCGGCATCCGCTATGGTATTCCCATCAGGGATGAGGAGCTCACCGTCATTGACGCGCAGGGCTATGCAACCGTCACCTTTACCAATCTGGATGCGGAAGAAACCTATTATGTGAAAGAGACGACCGGTCTCTACGGCTATCTGATTTCCGAGACCGCCATCCCCATCACAGTGAGCTGCACCCAGAACGCCGACGGCTCCATCGCGCGAAACGCCCTCATTAAAGGCATTCCCAAGGAGATGGAGGGCCGAGACCTCTCTATCACCGTGAGCAACTTCTCCAAGATGGACATGCCCACCTCGGGCGTCTTCAACACAGGCAACACCTTCTTTACCTTCGGCGCGGTGTTCCTGCTCCTCTCCATAGGTATTCTGCTGAGCACCATAAAACAGCAGTACATATTAAGCAATCAAAAAGAAAGGGACTGAACAATATGAATTCTCTCAAGCGTTTTCTGGCAGTACTGATGGTTCTGTGCTGCATGGCAACTTTCCTTGCATTGCCCGCAATGGCATATAGCTTTGATGATTACGGCAGTGAACAGAATGGGCACGCCAAATTGACCATTACCGGTGCCGAACCCGGTGACCAGTTCAATGTCTGGATGGTTGTGGGTATCGGCTATGATCAATCTTCCAACAGCCTTACCTATAGCTATACCGGCGCCGCCAAAGATTATTTTGAAGACACCAAACATGTCACTGTCTCCGACCTCATGTCCAATCAGTACACGGATAATGCCGATGCACTGAGCACCTTGCTTGCAGATCTTCCCCAGCACATCAAGACAAACTCCGGAACCTTATGGAAAACCCCATGGGGTGGCAATACTCTGGAAGCAGGTCAGGACGGAACTGTTACTGTCCCAAACTGCAAAGCCGGTGCATACTTCATTGAACCCCGCTCTGCAAGCTCCGTCTACCGTCCTATGTTCGTTGCAATCGTGCCCACTCCCAGCGCTACTGTTGCAAATGCTTATGAATATGCCGATGCTTCTATTGGTGCCAAGCACTCCCCCATCTCCATCGACAAGAAGGTCAAGCTGAATGCCGCCAACGCCAGCTTTGGTTCCTCTGTGGTTGCAGCCACCACCAAGGTTGACCCCGCCGTTGCTCACAGTCAGGTGGTCTTCCAGCTCACTGCCGCGGTACCCAACTATCTGAGCGCCGCCCCGGTTGCAAACAAGATGATGAAAATTGAGGATGTACTGGCAAGCGGCCTGACCTTCGTGACCGACCCCGCCAAGTCCGGTGCCGTTGCCGTTGAGGTCTACGGTGCCAACTCCCCCAATGATACCGGCACGCTGCTGGTAGAGAACACCAACTTTACGCAGAGCGTGGACGGCAACAAGCTGACCATTGATTTCTCCGGCAGCAAATACGCATCCGTCAGCCAGTACAGCTATGTCCGCGTGGTCTATAAAGCCAACGTCACCAGCTCCGCTGCCATAGCTGCAAAAACCTCCGATACTGTCACTGTCAACCGCGGCGAAGCCACCTACTCCTATTGCAGCTATCCCTATGCAGATTATGAGGCCGTATTTCAGAACAAGAAAGCTCACGCCGATGTGCTGACCTACGGTCTGAAGCTCGATAAGTACGCCTCCGACAATGCGGAAACAAAGCTGGCAAATGCCAAATTTGACCTCTATCGTCTGGCTGACAGTCAGGATACTGCCGCTGTAAGTCTCACCATCGGTGGTGTTGAGAAGCAGGTCGTACAACTGTACAAGGATCAGACTCCCGCCATAGTGACAGACACGAACGGTGCATTTTCTCTGAAGGGTCTGGAGCTGGGCAAGTACTATCTGGTGGAGACCGCTGCTCCCAGTGGCTATAACTTTGATAACGCGCCTCTGGAAGTGAATATCGTGGACACCACCTCCGACGGCTACACCCTCGTATCCATCCCCAACCAGCCTGCACAGCTCAACCTGCCCACCACCGGCAGCACCGGCATGGTAATTTTCACCATCATCGGTATCGCCGTCATGGGCGCCGCAGTGGTTATGCTGGTTCTGTCCTCCAAGAAGAAGAGAGCCTAAGTAAATTTCCCCGGGGCGGCTTCCCCGCCCCGGGAGCATAGAAAAGCGCTTTGGAAAATCCAAAACGCTTTTCTATGTTTCATTATCCGCACATTATCAGGAGATACACTATGAAAAAATTCTCTCCGCTGCTACTGGCGGTGATTCTTTTTATACTGGGTGCGCTCATTTTCTCCTATCCTTTCGTGGCCTCGTGGCTGTATCAGCGCGGTGCGCTGCAGGTGCAGGTGGAGTATGAGGAAGCGGTGAACACCATCGACCCGGAAAAGCTTTCAAATTTATTGCAGGGTGCGCGGGAATACAATGAAGCCCTGCTCACGGCGGGCGTGATTCTCACCGAGCCCTTTGACCCCGACCGCTATGATGTGGACGCCATGTACATGAAGCTGCCCACGGACAACCCGGAAATCGGCTATGTGACCATCCCCAAGCTGAATGTGACCCTGCCCATCTACCACACCACCACCAACGAGGTGCTGGCGCTGGGCGCGGGACACATCCCCCACACCTCCCTGCCCGTGGGCGGGCCAGACACCCACAGCGCCATCTCTGCCCACTGCGGGCTGCCCAATGCGGAGATGTTCACCCATCTGGACACCCTGCAAAAGGGGAATACCTTCCAAATCGGCATTCTGGGTCTGACCCTGACCTACCGGGTGTACGACATTGAGGTGGTGCTGCCCGATGAAATCGACTCACTGGCCATTCAGCCCGGTAAGGATTTGGTAACCCTCATCACCTGTACCCCCATCGGCATCAACTCCCACCGACTTCTGGTGCACGGCGAGCGCATCCCCAACGAGGTGGTCACGAAGGTGCTGGAGGAAGAGCCGGAGCCAATCAGGAAGCTGACCTATACCGATATCGTGACCTATATCGCCGTGGGTCTGGGCGGACTCTTCCTTCTGCTGCTCCTGCTCCTGCTGCTCCTGCGCCGCAGGAGCAAGGAAGAAAAAGTGCCGACTCCCACCCCCACCCGCTACCACGGCCCGGGCGATGACGAGCTTTTGAGGAATCTGGCAAACGAGCTGGAATTTGCCGACTATATGGAGGCGGAGGACTGGTTTATGCAGAGGGAGGACGAGATATGAGGAAAGCCATACAGGTTTTCGCGGTTTTGCTTTTTCTGATTGGCCTTGGCCTGTTCTGCTGGCCCTATGTCTACCACGGCCTGTACGGCAATCGGCTGAGCAGGGAAATCAGCCAATTCACCCGGGTGATTTCCGCTCGCCCGACCATCCCTGTGGACACTCCTGCGGAAGAATCGGAACCTGCCTATCCCGAGCTGTTGGAGGCCATGGGTGAATACAACCGTCAGCTTCTATCTTCCAATCAGGTGGGGCTGACAGACCCCGGGGGCTTTGAAATTTCAGACTTCTCCCTGCGGGAGTACGGCGTGGATTCCGATATTCTGGGCTTTGTGGGCATCCCGGCGCTTGCGCAGGAGCTTCCCATCTACATGGGCGCAAGTGACGAGAATCTGGCGCTGGGCGCGGCGTGGTACGCCCGCACGAGCCTGCCCATCGGCGGTGAGAATACCAATACCGTCATCGCCGCCCACACCCGCTACAACGGCTTTGAGATGTTCCGCTATCTGCCCGAGCTGAAAATCGGAGACGATATTTTTCTTACAAGCTTTGCAGGCCGCCTTCACTATCGGGTGTGCGGCACTGCCATTATCGACCCGGAGGAAATCAGCCGCATCGTGATTCAGCCCGGGCGTGACTTGGTGACCCTCACCACCTGCTACCCCTTCCCCGATAACTATCAGCGGTATCTGGTATACGCTGAGCGCTGTGAAGAATAAGGAGCATCCCGGCATCGTAACGCCGGGATGCTTTTTTGCAGGATAAGGATTCTTTCGTCGAGTAACCGACTTCCATTAGACGGTCATTCCGAGGGAGCGCAGCGACCGTGGGAATCTCAATGTTTCGTATATTACAAGGTTGAGATTGCCACACCCAGCGGTGCTCCGCGCAGCGAATCAAAATATAAATGATTGCCGGTGGCAATCATACCATAGTGTAATGCGCACTGGGTTCGCAATGACCGTCTATTTTACTGCTTCCTTAATTGACGAATCCCCCCCCTTTATCCCCATCCTCCGCAACTTACGCTTTACAAATCGACAGGGCTATGCTATACTCTATGTGACTTAAATCACACAAGCACATAAAGGAGTACCCCATGAAAGCCAAACAAATCACCCTGTGCGGTATGTTCAGCGCTCTGATTGCCATTGGCGCATTCCTGAAAATCGACATTCCCCTGCCCGCCTACACCATGCATTTTACCCTCCAGTGGCTCTTCGTTATGATGGCGGCGTTCCTGCTGGGTGCCTCCCGGGGAACCCTCGCGGTCTGCGTGTACCTGATGATGGGTCTGGTGGGACTGCCCATCTTCGCAGCCGGCGGCGGACTGTCCTACATCTTCCGCCCGGGCTTCGGATTCCTGCTGGGCTTTGCCTTTGCGGCCTTCGTCATGGGGTGGCTCTCCGAACGGGTGAAGAAATTCTCCATGCTCACCACCGTGCCCATCGCCACGCTGGGTCTGGTCATCTACTACGCCGTGGGTTCCGTGTATTTCTACCTCATCAAGAATCTCTACGCAGGCCAGCCAATGGCCTTCGCCGTCATTGTGGTGCAGTACTGCCTGATTACCGTGGTGCCGGACTTCATTCTGTGCCTGTGCGCCTGCGGCCTGTGCGTGCGGCTAAAGCCCGTTGTCTCCAAGTTCATCGGGTAACGCAATGAAAGCAAACAGGAGTATTTTTACCGGGCTGGACGATACCGCCCGAAGCCGTCTTCTGAAAGCCGGGCATGTATCTGCCTATTCCAAGGGCGCACAGATTATCTCCGAAACCCAAGTCTGCGAATACATCTACCTGCTTCTGAGCGGCTTTGTCAGCCTGTACCGGGACAGTTTCCGTGGCGACACCCGGGCAATCTTCATCTGCACCGAGGGGGAACTGCTGAACGAGGTTGCCTTGACGGACGGCAAAAGCGCTGTCAGCGCCTGCGCCCTGACGGAGTGCTCCGTGCTGGCCATAGAGCGCCAAGTCCTCTCCTCCCTCTTCCCGGAGTGTCCGGAGCTTGCGCAGGCTTTCTACACCTCCCTGTCGCGCAAGACGGCGCGGCTGTACCACAAGGTGGGAAACGACAACGGCACCTATGCCCTCTATAACCGTATGGCGGCGACCTTATGGAAGCTGACACGGGACTACGGACACGAGACAAGCGCCGGGCGGCAGCTGGATTTTGAGCTCAGTGTCAATTTTCTGGCCATGTATATGGGAGCCAAGCGGGAGAGCGTCTCCCGGGCGCTGTCCGCCATGCGAAGCCGGGGACTGATTTCCCACGAGGGCGGAAAGCTCACCGTGCCGGATATGGATGCGCTCAAAAAAACAATATCGGAATAATCCGCCGGAGGGAAACCCCTCCGGCTTTTTGTCGTGCATAGGAGCCAAGCGAGTGAAAGCTTCCTTTATCTGGATTCCGGGCGTCGCTTTATAACTTTAGCACAATAAAGCGGTATCATATCCTGTTATGCTTTATGCATATTCACGATTCTTTTGGAAATTGCAAAATAGCACTTTACAACTTTAGCGAACTAAAGTATAATGACACCATCAAACAGAGCTTCGGCTCCAAACCCCGAAAGGAAGATACGAAAATGAAAAAGATTATTGCTATGATTCTGGCACTGGTTATGGTGCTGGCCCTGGCCGCCTGCGGCTCCAAGTCCGCCGCTCCCGCCGCTAACGATGCTCCCGCCGCTCCCGCCACCGACCTTGAGACCATCAAGGCAAACGGCAAGCTGGTGGTCGGCATCACCGACTACGCTCCCATGGACTACCTGGATGACAACGGCGAGTGGACCGGCTTTGATGCCGAGTTTGCAAGAGCCGTGGCCGAGAAGCTGGGCGTTGCCTGTGAGTTCATCGAAATCGACTGGGACAACAAGTACTTCGAGCTGAACGCCAACACCATCGACTGCATCTGGAACGGCATGACCATCACCGAGGAAGGCAAGCTGAACGCTTCCGTCTCCAACCCCTATGTCAAGAACGCTCAGGTCGTGGTTATGAAGGCCGATGTCGCCGCGAGCTACGCAAGCATTGAGTCCCTGGCTGACCTGACCTTCGCCGTGGAAGCCGGTTCCGCCGGTGCCGAGGCTCTGGAAGAGCTGGGTCTGACCAATGTGGTTGAGAAGTCCACTCAGACCGATGCCGTTCTGGAAGTTTCCGCCGGCTCCTGCGATGCCTGCGTCATCGACCTGACCATGGCCAATGCCATGACCGGTGCCGGCACCAGCTACGCTGACCTGACCTCCGCCATGGAGCTGACCTCCGAAGAGTACGGCATTGCATTCCGCAAGGGCAGCGACACCTGCGACGAAGTCAACAAGCTGATGGCCGCCATGATGACCGACGGCTCTCTGGATGCACTGGCTGCCAAGTACGAGTTGGTTCTCGTCAAGTAATCACTTCATGGATATGTTCATTACCGTCTCCCTGAGCCTGCTTGCAGGCTTCGGGGAGACTTTGAAGATTTTTTTCCTCACGCTGCTTTTCGCCATTCCGCTGGGTCTGGTCATCGCCCTTGGCTCCATGAGCAAGTTTAAGCCCCTTCGGTATCTGGTGAAATTCTTTGTGTGGGTCATCCGAGGCACCCCTCTGATGCTTCAGCTTATCGTGGTATTCTACGGTCCCGGCCTGCTGTTCGGCATGAAGGCCATGGGCCGCTTTACGGCTGTTATGCTGGCTTTCTCCATTAACTACGCCTGCTATTTCTCCGAAATCTACCGCGGCGGCATCGAGTCCATCCCCGTGGGGCAGTACGAAGCCGGTCAGGTTCTGGGCATGACCAAAATCCAGATTTTCTTCCGTGTGGTGCTGCTGCAGGTCATCAAGCGCATCATCCCCTCCATGGGCAATGAAATCATCACCCTGGTCAAGGATACCTCCCTTGCCCGCATCATCAGTGTGTACGAGGTCATGTGGAAGGGTCAGGCCTACATCAAGAGTGCCGGCCTTATCTGGCCCATGTTCTATACCGGCGCATTTTACCTGCTCTTCTCCGGTCTGCTCACCATTGCATTCCAGCAGCTTGAGAAGAAGCTCGACTATTACAGAGGTTAAGCCATGGCACTATTGGAAGTAAAGGATATTAAAAAGAGCTTTGATGGGCTGAATGTCCTCAAGGGCATCAGCTTTTCCATGGAGCCGGGGCAGGTAATGTCCATCATCGGCTCCTCCGGCAGCGGCAAAACCACCCTGCTCCGTGCTCTGAACCTTTTGGATCTGCCGAATGGCGGTAAGATCACCGTTGGTGGAGATGTTCTTTTCGACCACGATGTCAACAAAAAAATGAGTGAGGATGAGCTGCGTCACAAGCGTCTGCACATGGGACTCGTCTTTCAAAATTTCAATCTATTTCCACAGTATACCGTTTTGGAAAACGTGGAGCTTGCCCATCGACTTTTGGCGGAGAGCAGACCGGACTTCAGAGAAAACCGAAAAAAGATACTCGATGATATCCG
>JAZRVX010000005.1:0-2201 GCA_045599455.1 Faecousia sp.
TGATCTCGGTTACTCGGCATGGACGGGCAGCAAATCCTCCAAGGCCAGCAATGAGGACATCATTGCCAATCTCGGTATCGGCATTGTCCGATTCAGCGAGCCGGAGGAACCGGATCTGACGGAGTACGATTACGAGTATCGCGTCAACACGGAGGTAATCACAGCGGTGGAGGTTAGCGGAGGCCAGTCCGATCCGGACAATCCCGTGACCGTCAGCTTCACCATTCAGGGCAGCACCTACAATGTTGGAAATGTCTTCTATCCCGATGGCGACAGTCAGCTGGCGTGGGTAAAATGGCGCACACCGTCCAAGCCGTGTGAAATCCTCATTCGCGTGAATGTGTCCGGTGGAGGACACGCACAAGGCACGGTGTCCTGCAAGATCGTCGACCTCGACGGACACGATCCTCCCAACCCTGTGGCAGATGATCGCAACGACAGCTTCCGTCCCGGAACGGTACCAAACAACGCAGAAGCCTACTCCGCAAGTTGGGGCGTATGGTCTCCGTGGTGGCAGGAGTATTGGGTGTGGATTCCCGTATGGGAACAGTGCTGGCACAGCTCGTCCTATACCGACAGTGACGGCAATGTCCAGTACGATGAGTGGTACCATTGGGTAGATAACGGCTATTGGGAGGATCAGGGCTGGTGGGAGTTCGACTACAACAGCTACTATGCTAACCTCACTGCAAGCATGACCATTACGCCGGACTCGCTCTCCCCCAGTGCAAGTGGTTCCATGCTCAAAAGCGGGTACGGTATTCAGGAGAGCGTGACGGCAAGAATCGCCACCAACCAAAGCACCGCTGTGACAGCAGCGCAGAATGCCGTGACCTATTTCCCTGAATTCAAGTATGAAACCTATTGGCGATTGCTGCTGCCTTCCGTCAGCGGAAAGAACAGTACATTCCGCTTTAAGGATAACCCCTACAGCACCTACAGCAGACCGACACACTTTACACCAATTTGGTATCCCGATGGCAGCTACACGCCTTACACATGGCTGCTTGACTGCTGGACACCTGCCGGAATGCTGAGTGCAAATCTCACGGATACTGTTTCGATTCGGGGAAATCTGTGGGAGGAATGGCATATCGCCCCGACAAAATAAAAAGGAGATTGATGACAATGAACGCTAAGACTAAAAAAACGGTAAGTCTGTTTCTCATCGCTGCCGTCTGCGTGATGCTGATGGCAACGCCTGCCTTTGCAGCCGGTACTGGTGATGTGGCTGGTGCCATTGAAGACACATGGAATGCGGCGTCCGGTCAGATTAAAACCGTGGTCAATAATGTGGTCTTTCCCTGCATCGACCTGATTATTGCCGTGTTCTTCTTCGCCAAGTTGGGTATGTGCTACTTCGACTACCGGAAGCATGGACAGTTCGAGTGGACTGCGCCTGCCATCTTGTTCGCCTGCCTCGTCTTTACGCTGACCTGCCCTCTGTACGTCTGGCAGATTATCGGCATCTGATGACGGCAGCGGAGAAAGGTCGGTGGTCGAAAAATGTTTATATGGGACTTTTTGCTTGGCGATGTGATGGATCAGGTCATCGACTGGATATACGGGCAGCTGGTAGGCTTCCTTGGTAACTTCTTTGCCGAGATGGGGAATATGGGTGTCGAGCTGTTCGACATGACATGGGTGCAATCAATTGTCCTCTTTTTCTCCTATCTCGGCTGGGCGCTGTATGGCGTCGGTCTTGTCGTATCTGTCGCGGAATGCGGCATCGAATATCAGACCGGGCGAGGCGGCAGTATCAAGGAAACGGCGCTGGGTGCGCTCAAGGGCTTTTTGGCAGTAAATCTGTTTACGGTGGTGCCTATAGAGCTATTCAAGCTCTCAGTCACCATGCAGGCCAGCTTGACTGCCGGAATCACCGGATACGGTTCCAGCACCATCGGAGAAGTTGCCAGTGACATTATGGAGGGATTCAGCATTGGGTCAGCCACCTTAACCGAGGCGGCTGGCTCCGCCTCCTTCGCCGGATTCGGTTATATCACCAGTCCGCTCATGATCCTGTTCGTGGTGATTATGATCGGGTACGCCACCATCAAGGTATTCTTCTCGAACCTCAAGCGCGGCGGTATCCTGCTGATTCAAATTGCAGTCGGTTCGCTGTATATGTTCAGCGTACCTCGCGGGTACATTGACGGCTTCATGCAGTGGATCAAGCAAATCATCGGCCTGTGCCTGACAAC
>JAZRVX010000006.1:0-12118 GCA_045599455.1 Faecousia sp.
GAGCGTGCCAGTTCTTTCTTACATTTGATGTCATAATCGAAATCAGTCATTCGGGAACAGCTCCTTCAGCTTTTTGTCGTGGTATTGCTGGATTGCAGGAATGATGCTATCCAGATATGTCATGTAACACCATTCGTGGTCATAACCGAAGTTCAGCACGATTGCTCTGCCAATATCCTGTGTCTTCAGTTCAATTTCGCTACAGCTTGTTACTCGCACATAATTTACGATTGCTTTTACATCTGCTTCGGACTGTGGTACTACGATATACACTTCATCATCGTAATTTGCTTCGATGCCAGCCGTTGCACCTTCTATCTGGGTTTTTTTGATTGCTTTCCACGAATTGTTTGCGACAGCCTTTCCGCTTTCCTCCCAATTCCTGCAATCTTTCTCGCATGCAAATTCCGTTCCGTCGTTTGCGATGAACACATCGTAGTATTTAGTTACCTGTTCGCTTCTCTTTTCGGTTTTCATATTTTTTCTCCTTTATATTTATTAGTAATTCCAGTCAGCGACCCATTCTGCCGCCGCTTCTTCGGGGATGAACGGTGCGCGGCTACCATCTTTCAGGTAGATTTTTTCGTTGTAATCCTCATAAGCGTCATAGTCATCAATGTACATATATGCGTTTGCTTCGCTATCAATGGCGATATCCATCTTCTCTGCACTGGTCAGCTTGGACTCTTCCGTATCGCCGTAGTACAAATCCTCCTTCAGAAGGTAGATTGGCATGAGCTTTCGTACCTTACGCTTAAAGCCCCACATTGCATCTTCTTCGTAGTTCATCCAATCATCACCTGTGAAATAAGAGCCATAGTATCTCTTGTATTCCACATAACTATGATTGGAGTATTTTATCCCGTTCTTTTCTTCAAACTCTCCAATGAGTGTGATTTCGCCTTTTGAGGTCAAGAATGCCATTTTCGACTCGATTGCATTTGCAATCATCTGCAAAGCATGTTTATTTTTCAGGAAAGTTGGCAACGCTTTGTTCAGAGGGTCTAGCTGAGATACGATATATTCCATAGTGTCCGACAAGCCTTTTCGCGGCGTGATGTCGATGATGCCATTATGGGCTACACCGATGTTGCACTTGATTTCTCTTTTGCCCAGCTTTGCGATGCTGTCCGTCAGAGGGAACGGATGTGTGCATTCAGGATTGATTGCACCATGGGTTTTGATGCGGAAGTGCATAATAACGCTGAGCTTATCCAACTCCTCTCGCTTCTGAAGCTTCTTCATGAATGCTTCGTATTCTTCCCAAGTCATGAAGCCTTTGGAAATCTGGACTTTATTGTTCTTGGCGTACATGATGCCCGCTCCATCGGGATTGTTTTCCCACATGATTTTCAGTTGCTCCATAGAGGGCATTTTTACATTTGCGGGTTTTGCGGCAATGATACACATAGTTTTTTCTCCTTTCTTTTAGACAGCCATAGCCAGCGTTGCTATATCAACATTCAGCACGGGCGCAGGCATTGTTTCTTCTTTGTCGTAAGACTCTCCTTCACCGAGGAGATTGCGCTTTTCCAAATATCTTCTGAGTTCGCAATAGCGTGTGAACGCGAACATTCTCCAGAACGAAACGCTTTCTACTTCCTCGTAAGAGTGGAATTTTGCGTATTCAACCAATGTCTGAACGAACTGAAGGGTTGCAATCAGGGTTGTATAGTTCAGAGTTCCACGGAAGACACGGAACTCAATCGTGTTGTAATTATCCACATTTATGGCTGTATATCTGGTTCTTCCGTATCTCGCGGCAATATTCATTCTGTAGTGTTCTTCACTATGATGACCTGCAAACCAATCGTGGATGTCGGGGCGACTTGCCCACTCGTTGATTTGGCTATCTTTTCTACGAGAGAAGTTCACCACCTCGCCCCAATAACGCTCAACGAGGATGATTACCTTTTTGACGGTATCGTTTTGCTCTGCTTCTGTGTTTCCCAGTTCCTCCCTGCCGACATGGACATGCAGGCCGCAGGTTCCTGCATCATGGGAGCTATAGCCATTGTTCTTTGCGGCTTCAATAATTTTCTTCCACGGAAATTTATACATGTGATAATCCAGCGTTGCGGGATGCGTGACGATTTCAATTCCACTATCGCCAAGGGAGCCATCGTGCTTCATGTAGATGCTACTTCCGCCTGCACACTCCAAATCATCTATGGCTTCGTTGACATCGTCTCCGTCGTCTATCTCCAGTTCAACTCCCATATAGAACTTGGTGCTGGTATTCTCTGCATTTGTGGATAGAAATATGGGTTCCGGTTTATAGCCATAGTCATGAAGATTATGGTGATGTTCTGCATAGCAGGCTTCGCAGTAGTAATAATCATCATCTCCGGTGTAGACATTGCTTTCGCTCACCCATCTGCCGCATTCCTCGCAGATATAGTAGTAATCACGGCATCTTGTGCAGAGCCATTCACCTTCGCTGTCTTCTTCCATTAGCTCCGGAATATATCTTTCACCGCAATCCATGCAACAGGGGTAATCATCACTGCATCTTTCACAGACATAGATTTCACCATATCTTGTATGGACACTTACTGCATCGTCCCACAGCTCCAATGCACCGCAATCTTCGCAATAGAAGTAATGCTCATCCTTGCATTCTTCGCAGATGCGGTCTCCGTTGTCGGTTTCAATCAGGCTGTCAGCCTTATGCCATTCACCGCAACAATCACAGCGCTCATAGCCCATCTCAGTTGCTTCTTCGTAGGTGTATTCAATTCCGTCCAGCTCAAATGCCTTCATATTTACCACTCTCTTTCTATATGTTTTGTTCAGTTCCGGATACAGCATGTTTTTGATTTTCGTTCTCTGTTCACGGCCGTATATATAGTTGAGGATTGGGTTTCCCCAACCATCTAACATGATTTCTGTTCCTTCCAAGTTCCCTCTTGTGTAAATGGCGTAACCATATTGCTCTTTATCTTCCTCTCCCGCTTTTTGCAAGGAGACCAATTGTGCAACATTGCTTTTAAGGAAGTATCTATTCAGTCCGTTAATTCCTTTGGGATGGTTTTTTGCCGGAAAACAAGCATTTGATACGATGCATGGCACATCGTTGATTTCGGTGTAATTGAGGTACATTGCGTGAATATTTTCCATATCTTTAATTCCTTTCTGCTTTTGCGTTTCGATTAGCTTATTAGATACCCAGCGCCGTTAAGGCGTTGCTGATGATGCTTTCTGCTCCACATAAGAGCAAAAGCACCGCAATGACTGCGATGCTTTCCAAGATGGTTCGGATATTCAGTTTCAGCATTTTCTCAGCTCCATTTCTTCCCATTCGTTTCTCTCGTCCATGGGAGCATCCATGAGCTTCTGGCGAAACTCTTCCAGAGTAAGCACCTCTGCTGTGTTCTTATTTACGAAAATCTGCATAGTTTTATTCCTTTCTTTCATATAAATGAAAAGAGAGAGGTTTCCCTCTCTCTTTATTTTTTTATCCAACTTTGTGGATGAGGATGTTGCGCTGGATGTCAGCGCGGATTTCCTTCAGAGCCTCGATGCGGTCGGCAAGCTGTGCCACCTGATTTGCGAAGTAGTAGTTGTCAGGCTGGCGGGAAAGGTTGTCAGCCATCAGGGCCTGATTGCCCTCGTTCTGCTCAATGAAGTAAGCCAGCTTCTTGTCGCACCAGTCTGCGAACCATTCCACGGTGTAATTGTAGTTTCTTTCGTTAGTCATAATCGTAATCTCCTTTGTAGTGATTGCCTTTCGGCACAACCTAACAACCACGGAGCGATACCAAGCGTGTATCTCTGCGGAGCAGTTCGCAGGAATTTTTTACGGGATTGAACGCCCGGAAAAAAATCCGAGGATTTTGCAAGAAAAATTCTGTGAGCTTTTACTGACCTAAGAGGCACAGCAGGAAAACCACAGAATTTTTGTTGACAAAAAGATATGCGCTAAGGTATCGGCAGCGCACCTAAAGTCATATTTGCACCGATTGACTCCGTGGTACAGGACACTTGCCGAAAGGCGGTCACGAGAAGGGGATGGAGATATGGCTGACGGAAGGGACGGAAATACACTGCGGGATGGGGCGTGGACAGGGCGACAGAGGCTGGATTGCGGAGTGAGCGGGACAGAGGCGAGCTGGCTTGTTGGTTGATGCCCTATGCCACGGCCTGACGGCTACACAAAGCAAAGCGCGTGGCACAGCGTATCGCATTGAGGCGTGACATCCGTTCAGGCGACAGTGAGCAACATCCTCCATTCCACTCGTTTTTCCACAATATCTTATATTGTGAGAAAAACACATTATTTATCCAATCAACATACCGCTTTCTCAAAGCCAGCACCGAAACAAAAACATATCTCTCAGCGGACAGAAAGACCACAGATTACAGCACTGAGAACACCAACAGCACCGCTTGTCAAGCACAAAAGCACCATTTCAAACTGCCAAACCTCACCAGAAACGAGGTTTTGTAGTTTCATTTCAGCAGGATTTGGTGTATACAAAGGGGGAACCAACGGAGGGGGTTTGTATAAAGCTCCCTGTGAGTTCTGTGGTTTTACCCTAGTCTACGGAAAGGAGTTGTATAGTTTTATGGCTCGTAAGTATGATTCTAAGAGTTTTGCGACTAAGGTTGAAGAGTTTGAACAGGCTATAAACTCTGGAACCATTGAAGTTCCTACAGATTATGCCATGTGTAAGTTCTTCGAAATCTCTATCTCCACCCTGAGAAAATATATGGATGAAGGGTGTAGTAATATAAAAAACCCGTACTACAACGCTTGTAAAAAACTGATAGCTCTCAGAGAAGACTACTATGTGAGGCTTGGCATTACCAGTAAGAACCCTAGTTTTGCTATCTACGCTCTGAAACAGAAGAACAATGGTGGTTGGACTGACAAAGAGAAGACCGAAGACAAAGCTATTAAGCTGGAAGTTACTGTCAATGGCTGTAAAAACCCTTTTGGTTGATGAGTTTTTCCAACAAAATAGCCATTTTGTTTAATATTCGCACTTTTTGTTTAATTTTTACTGAGCTTTAGTTATTAAGCTATTAGCCTCGTTGCTCGTCAGAGGTACTGTAAGTCAATTAAGAGCCTAGGGTTTGTAGAGACCGTTGGTTAGTGACATACCGGGAACCTGACGAGCGTTAGCGAGGAGGGTACCGGAAAAACACCCGGAGGGTTCAATAGCGCTTTAGCGCTATATAGAGCACATTCACTCAGTTATTTCCCAATAACACATTCACTCAGACACACTGTCGTAGCATAAAGGTAATGCAGCAGGCTTTGAACCTGACAAAGATGGGTCAGTACCATCCGACAGCGCCATCGTGTTTCATCAGGCATTGTGGAACACCTCCTTTTATCAATATCGGCATGGCGTAAAAAGCCGACTGGTCTAGCAGCCCCAGTGCAATTCTGGTTGCCCTCCACGGGGGTGGGAGAAAACAAGGCACCCCCTTTCACAAAATCCAAGCGCAAAAATTATAGACCATATTCCTGAGGTCAGGGAAATGGTTCAGCCAAGAGAGCATTTAGGTAAGCGGATAAAGTAATGAAATCACCGCAAGGGAGGGTTCGGGGCATGATAAAACGATTAGATCGCAAGAAGCTCAATCAGATGCCGATAGCGCACAATTCCAGCGGGCTTTATCTCTGCCCCAGGTGTTGGTTGCCAGTGGCAGAAAGCGTGGAAGGACACGCCACCTATGCTGTTTTCTGCAAGAAGTGCAGAGAGCATGTTTTGGTGAAGCAATAAGATTTTAGAGCCTTAGAGCCAGTAAGTGACGGACGAGAAGTCTATCACCTGCTGGCTCTTTTTGTTTTTTCACTATGATGACTGAAGAAGAAAAGCTGGAAAAGCGAAGGGCGTATGCCCGTGAATATGCGAAGCGTCCTGAAGTTCGCGAGAAGCGGAAGGCTGCGAAAAAGAAGGAACGGGAAAAGAAGAAGACTGACAACGCTGTTCGCCGCAATGACCGAAAGCAAGAGAAGTCCAAGGCACAGACAGACATTCTTGACCTCGGCACGGCAAACGATAAGCAGGCCTTGTTCTTTGAAAGCAAGACGCTATACACAGGCTATGGCGGCGCACGAGGCGGCGGTAAGTCATGGGCTGTCAGAACAAAGGCGGTTGGCGGCGCTCTGACATGGGCCGGTATTCGCATTCTGATTATCAGACGCACATATCCCGAATTGCAGCAGAACCACATTGAGCCAATCATCAAGATGGTTCCGCAGAAATACGGCAGCTACAACGGCTCTTTGCGCACCATGTATTTCTCTAATGGCAGCGTTATCAAATTCGGTCATGCGCAGAGTTTAACCAGCATAGAAACTGAATACCAAGGTCAGGAGTATGACTGGATTTTCATGGACGAAGCCACGCAGTTCACCGAGCAGGAGTTCAGAACCCTCGGCGGCTGCTTGCGTGGTGTCAATCAAATCCCCAAGCGGTTTTACCTCACCTGTAACCCCGGCGGTATCGGCCACATGTGGGTCAAGCGGCTGTTCATTGACAGACAGTTCAAGACGAACAGCGATAACCCGGAAGAGAACGAAAACCCGGACGATTACAGCTTTATTTTTGCATCCGTCACAGACAACACCGTTCTGATGAACTCAGAAAGCGGCAAGAGCTATCTGAATATGCTGAGCGCATTGCCGGAAAAGCTGCGCAAGGCACACAGATACGGCGACTGGGATGCCATGAGCGGCACATACTTTGATGAGTTCAGTGAAGCCCGTCATGTTATCAAGCCGTTTCAGATACCAAAAAGCTGGCAGCGATACAGAGCATTTGACTATGGTCTGGATATGTTCGCCTGCTACTGGGTGGCGGTTGCCCCCAATGGACGAAGCTATTTCTATCGGGAGTTCTGCCAGAGCAACATGATTGTTGCAGATGCTTCCAAAGCGGCTTTGGAGAGAACCATGCCGGGAGAGAACATCTCCATCACCTTTGCTCCCCCGGATATATGGAACAGGCAGAAGGACAGCGGCAAGAGCATGGCAGAGGTGTTCATGCTCAACGGCGTTGGCTTGGTGAAAGCAAGCAACAACCGTATACAAGGCCACCTACAGGTGAAGGAGATGCTGGCAGACATGGAGGACGGAAAGCCCGGTCTGCTGATCTTTGACAGTTGCAAGGAGCTTATAAAGGGTCTGACCTACATTCAGGCAGACGAAACAAACCCCTCGGACTGCGCCAAGCAGCCGCACGAAATCACCCACAGCGTTGACGCTTGCCGCTATTTCTGCGTGAGCCGAGTGCTGAGTGAGCCGGAGCAGGAAGCGATGGAGGCAGAGTACGAGGAGATTGACGAAGAGGACTACGAGGACGCTATGACAGGCGGCAGCGTGGACGCAAGCTATTTGGACTACTAGGAGGAAGAATATGCTGAAACGAATTTTGAACTCCGTGAACCTGCTGTGCGGGGAGATGCTGAAAATCAGCAACTCTTTGCAGCGCATCACAAGAGACATGGAGATTTTGCTGGAAAAGCTGGACATGGTGAGGGACACCACGGAGGAAGAGCGCAACGCCGCCGACAGGCAGGAGAAGCTCTTCAACGAGGGCCTTGCCAATATCTTGAATTTTGGCGGTGACAGTAAATGAAGCAGAAAAAGATTACGGCGGTTGACATCTGGAAAAAGTTTGAGAAGGGTCTTACCTTTAACAACAAAATCAATCTGGACGACACCGTTGAAAGCAATGAGAACTTCTTCATTGGCAAGCAATGGGAAGGCGTTCAGGCAAACGGCCTGCCAACTCCCGTTTTTAACTTTCTGAAGCGCGTGACACTGTTCACGGTTGCGAGCGTTACCAGCGACAATCTGAAGATACAGTCCGTTCCTCTGGCCGGAGCCATTGAGCAGAACGAGATGCAGACTGTTTCCGATGTTGTGAACCATGAGTTTGACAGACTGATGGAGCGCAACAAGGTGGTTAACCTGATGCGAGTTTACATGAGAAACGCTGCGGTTGACTCTGACGGCTGCACCTACACCTTCTGGGACGGCAATGCCGAAAGCGGCATGGTTACTGCAAACGGCAAAAAGGTCAAGGGCGCTATCAAGACGGAAATCGTTGAGAACAACCGCGTCTATTTCGGCAACCCAAACGACAGACGGGTGCAGACGCAGCCATTCATCATCATTATGTTCCGCAGACCGCTTGGCGAAATCAAGGACGAAGCCAAGGGAAACGGCGTTAAGAACCTCGATGACATCAAGCCCGATACTGCCGGAGAGGGCGTTACCAACAGAGAGTTCAGCGATGATGAGCAATGCACAGAGCTGCTTTACCTTTACAAGGACAAGGAAAGCGGCACTATCCACGGCATCAAGAGCGTGAAGGATGTCATCATCAAGCCTGATTGGGATTTGGGCATCAAGCTATATCCTGTCACATGGCTGAACTGGGACTATGTTCAGAACAGCTACCACGGTCAGGCGCTTATCACCGGACTTATTCCCAACCAGATTTTCATTAACAAGCTGTTCGCCATGAGCATGATTTCCATGATGACCACAGCGTTTCCGAAAATCGTTTTTGATAAGACCCGCGTTGCAAAATGGGACAACAGAGTTGGCGCTGCCATCGGCATCAACGGCGGCGATGTTGCCAGTGTTGCGAAAATCATTGACCCGGCACAAATCAGCCCACAGATTGCTCAGTTCATTGAGCTGGCAGTCAATTACACCCAGACCTTCCTAGGCGCTACGCCTGCCGCTCTAGGCGATACCAGACCGGATAATACTTCCGCTATCATTGCTTTGCAGAGAGCTGCAAGCACCCCCAACGAAATCACCAAGCAGAACATGTATGAGAGCTTGGAGGAACTGGGATATATCTATCTGGAGTTTATGGCAAACTACTACGGCAAGCGCATGGTTACGATGCCAACACCGCAGATGGAACAGGAGATTTTGGATTTTGCAGGCATTGGCAGCACCATTGAGGGCGAGTTTGATTTTGACATTCTGAAGGATGTTGCGCTCGATCTGAAGCTGGACATCGGCGCAAGCTCTTACTGGAGCGAGATTGCTTCCACTCAGACCTTGGACAATCTGCTGATGCAGAACAAAATCAGCCTTGCGGATTATCTGGAGCGCATGCCGGACGGCTATATCAGCAAGAAGCAGGAGCTTATCGACTCCCAGAGAGCGATGCAGGGCATGATGCCGCCTGAAGGCGGCGGAGCTGGCGGAGGGCAACTGATTGACACCAATCAGCCAACACCCATTCCGCAGGGCGGCGGTTACAGCGCATTACAGCGAAAAGTGAATGAGACAGGAGTTACTGCGTAAGGAGGAACTATGGCACTGAAACGATTTGACGCTGACCTCGATATTATTCAGAAACTGGGAGATGAACCGAACGACATTGACGGTCTTTCCCCCGCTGAACTGAAAGAGAAATTCGATGAAAGCGGTAACATTATCAAGGAGTTTATCAACGATGAGCTGCTTCCCGAACTGGAGCAGCTTGGCGTTGAAAAGGTCGTTAAGTTTGTTGACGGCGAAGGAAAGATAAACTACATTCGGCTGAACGCTGACCGCGTTCTGGAAACAAGCGAAGACGGACTTTATTGGCAGGCAACCGGAAGCAGCGGGCATCTGATTATTGCTCCAGATGGCAGACCCTTGCCCCAGAGAAGCCGCATGCAGTTCACCAACGGCACCGTTGAGGATAATGGCGTTATGACCGTCATCACCGGAGTGAAGGGCGACACCGGAGACAAGGGCGATAAAGGCGACAAGGGTGATCGCGGCGAAAAGGGCGACACCGGAGACCTCGGTCCCGTTATCGTTCCAAGTGTAGACGAGAACGGCATCATGTCCTTCTCTGTGCAGTCCACAGCCTTCCCTCCCCAGAGCGTTTCCGTCAGAGGCCCGCAAGGCCCTCAGGGCGTTCAGGGCGAACAGGGACAACAGGGCGCAAGAGGCCCGCAGGGCATTCAGGGCGTTCAGGGAGCGCAAGGACCGAAAGGCGAGAAAGGCGAGCAGGGCGACAGAGGCCCCGAAGGAGCGAGAGGCCCTCAGGGTGTTCAGGGTGTGCAAGGTCCGAAGGGCGAAACGGGTGAACAGGGCGAAGCAGGACCTGCTGGCGCTGCTGGCCCACAAGGACCTCAGGGCATTCAGGGCTTGAAGGGCGATACTGGCGCACAGGGCGTTGCAGGACCGCAAGGCCCTCAGGGTATTGCAGGCCCCCAAGGTCCTGCTGGCGCACAGGGCGCTACAGGCCCGGCTGGCAAGGACGGCACCAGTCTTTACATTGAAGATGTGTATTCCACACTGGCGGCGCTGAGAAATGCAATCCCCACCGGAGACGAACACATGTATCAGGTTCGCTCCAACATGGAGTGCTACATCTGGAGCGAGAATGTAAACGACTGGATCAGCGTTGGCAAGCTGGAAGGCCCCATTGGCCCCCAAGGCCCGGTAGGCCCTCAGGGTGTTGCTGGTCCTCAGGGTGCGCAGGGCATTCAGGGTATTCAAGGTGTTCAGGGCGAGAAAGGCGAACAGGGAGAGCAAGGCGTTCAAGGCCCCAAGGGAGATACTGGTGCTACCGGCCCCCAAGGACCGCAGGGCGAACAGGGCATTCAGGGCGAACAGGGTGTGCAAGGTCCTAAGGGTGACACAGGCCCTGCTGGCCCTCAGGGTGAACAAGGCCCTCAGGGTATTCAGGGTGTTCAGGGCGCAGTTGGCCCGGAAGGCCCACAAGGCCCTGCCGGAGTGAAGGGCAATGACGGCAAGAGCGCTTATGCAAGCGCAGTTGAAGCTGGTTACTCCGGCACAGAAACTGCTTTTAATGCAGCTCTGGCTGAAATTACTAACAAGTATTCCAAGCCTGCCGGGGGCATTCCCAAGAGCGACCTCTCCGAAGAAGTTAAAAATTCTTTGAAAAACGGCGATGATGCGCTGGGCGAGACAACCGAGTTAAAGGAAACAATTAACGGCAAGCAGGACGAATTGGTAGCCGGAGAGAATATCACCATTGAGGGCAATGTTATTTCTGCGACAGGCGGCGTGATGCCGACTATCACAGTCACAGCACCCACAGGCTCCAGCGTTGTTGCGACTAAGGGCAGCAAAACCCTGACCGCCACGGAAGAAGCTGGGACTTGGACTTTCAAAATCCCTGAGTTTGGAGCGTGGAGCGTTACGGCAACGCGCGGCGCTGAAAGTGCGGCAGACACCGTGAATGTTACAACAGTTTCCGCCTACTCCGTTGAGCTTGCCTACTCCAAGACTTACGGCGTTGAGTGGGATGGCACTTCTAACACCAAGCTGTCTCGAACCGATGATGCTTTCGGCTTTGCCGACCCTGTCCCGTATGTGGCTGGCGCATCCAGCTATGGAAGTCCGTTTGATAACTGTATGCCTTGGAGCGGAATGCAGAAAAGCACCGACTCCGCTGCTGGTGTGTTGGTGTCTATTCCTAAGTTCTGGTACAAGCTCACGCCCAATGGCAGTAAGCTGAAAATCCAGATTGCGGATGCTCCGCTTGACGGTTTCCATGTGGCTCCTGCTCACATGGATCGAGGCGATGGTAAGGGCGAGCGAGATGTGGTCTACATCGGTCGCTATCATTGCCATACGAGCAATTACAAGAGTCAGACTGGCGGTACGCCGAAAAACAATATCACACGCTCCACGGCGAGAAGCAGCATTCACAATCTTGGGTCTGATATTTGGCAGAGCGACTTTGCGATGCGTTTTACTCTTTGGTTACTCTATATCGTAGAATTTGCCGACTGGAATAGTCAAAAGTGCATCGGCTACGGTTGCGGTAATAACAGCGGTGTGCAGAATATGGGCTACACCGATAGTATGCCCTATCACACCGGAACTACGCAGAGCAGCCGCACCACTTACGGTCTGGGTACTCAGTACCGCTGGATTGAGGGTCTCTGGGACAATGTCTACGACTGGTGCGACGGTTGTTATAATAACGGCAACGGCTTGAACATTATCTTGAAGCCCAGTAGCTTTAGTGATAGCTCCAACGGCATTGCTGTTGGTACACCTACGAGTGGTTGGACATCAGCTTGGAGTGTTAAGGATGTCAACGGCACATTCCCGCTGATGATCAGCGCTGGCACTGCCGGAAGTGAAACGACTTACATTACGGAT
>JAZRVX010000007.1:0-1718 GCA_045599455.1 Faecousia sp.
CCTGCCACCGGCGAGAAGAAGCTGATGGGCGAGTTCCTGGTCAACGCACAGGGCGAGGACGTGGTTGCCGGTGTCCGCACCCCCATGCCCATCGCGCAGATGGCCGACCAGTTCCCCGAGGCCTACAACCAGTTCGTCAAGGTCTGCGCACTGCTTGAGGATCACTACCGCGATATGCAGGACATGGAGTTCACCGTTGAGAACGGCAAGCTCTACATGCTGCAGACCCGTAACGGCAAGCGTACCGCCAAGGCTGCTCTGAAGATTGCCTGCGACCTGATTGACGAGGGCATGATTGATGAGAAGAAGGCCGTGGCCATGATTGACCCCCGTAATCTGGACACTCTGCTGCATCCCCAGTTCGATACCAAGGCTCTGAAGGCCGCTACTCCCATCGGCAAGGGTCTGGGCGCTTCTCCCGGAGCTGCTGCCGGTAAGGTCGTCTTCACCGCTGAGGATGCCGAAGTCTGGGCTGCCCGCGGTGAAAAGGTTGTTCTGGTTCGCCTGGAGACCTCTCCCGAGGATATCACCGGCATGAAGGTGTCTCAGGGTATCCTGACTGTCCGTGGCGGTATGACCTCCCACGCTGCTGTCGTTGCCCGCGGCATGGGCGCCTGCTGTGTCTCCGGCTGTGGTGAGATTAACATGGACGAGGAGAACAAGCAGTTCACCCTGTCCGGCATCACCTTCCACGAGGGCGACACCCTGTCCATCGACGGCTCCACCGGCAACATCTATCAGGGGCTGATTCCCACTGTGGATGCTGAAATCGTGGGCGAGTTCGGCCGCATCATGGCTCTGGCTGACAAGTACCGCCGCCTGAAGGTTCGCACCAATGCCGACACCCCCGCCGATGCCAAGAAGGCTCGTGAGCTGGGTGCAGAGGGCATCGGTCTGTGCCGTACCGAGCACATGTTCTTCGAGCCTGAGAGAATCGCCGCTTTCCGTGAGATGATTTGCTCCGACTCCGTTTCCGACCGTGAGGCCGCTTTGGATAAGATTCTGCCCTATCAGCAGGGTGACTTTGAGAAGCTCTACGAGGCTCTGGAAGGCATGCCCGTGTGCATCCGTTTCCTGGATCCCCCTCTGCATGAGTTCGTTCCCACCAGCGAGATTGAGATTGAGGCTCTGGCCAAGGCTCAGGGCAAGACCGTTGCCGATATCAAGGCCATCATTGCATCCCTGCATGAGTTTAACCCCATGATGGGTCACCGCGGCTGCCGTCTGGCTGTCACCTATCCCGAGATTGCCGCCATGCAGACTAAGGCTGTCATCCGCGCAGCCATCAAGGTTCGCGCTGCACATCCCGACTGGAATCTGGTTCCCGAAATCATGATTCCTCTGGTCGGCGAGACCAAGGAGCTGGCCTATGTGAAGAAGGTCGTCGTGGAGACTGCCGATGCTGAAATCGCCGCCGCAGGTGTCGAGATGAAGTATGAGGTCGGCACCATGATTGAGATTCCCCGTGCAGCTCTGACCGCTGACGAAATCGCCAAGGAAGCTGAGTTCTTCTGCTTCGGCACCAATGACCTGACCCAGATGACCTTCGGCTTCTCCCGTGATGACGCCGGCAAGTTCCTGGGCGCATACTACGATGCCAAGATCTATGAGAACGATCCCTTTGCCAAGCTGGAACAGGCCGGCGTCGGCAAGCTGGTGGATATGGCCTGCAAGCTGGGCCGCAGCGTGAATCCCGATCTGCATCTGGGTATCTGCGG
>JAZRVX010000008.1:0-4185 GCA_045599455.1 Faecousia sp.
CCTGTGTGACCCCGAGATTTCTGCCGCAAACCTTGACTATCTGGGCTACTCCGTCCCCGCTTCCGAGTCCAAGCAGTACCTGGACGAGGAGCTGGTGAATGACACCGTTGCTTACCCCGATGCCGAGGAGCTGAGCAAGGCTACCGCATTTGACTTCCTGCCCGAGGAGACCTCCCGCCTGATGGAGAAGCTCTTCATGGAAGTGCGCAACAGCTGATAAAGTTCAAAAACTCCGCTTTCCATTGGGAAAGCGGATTTTTCGTTATCAGTTGTCCGTGTAGGGGCGGCTATTAGCCGCCTGCACAGTGTGTCTCGGCATTGCACCGGTCAAGCCTTCCCCTTGGGGAAGGTGGCACGCTCACCGAGTACACGCCGATTGTATAGAAAGCTTTCAGCGAGTGAGCGTGACGGATGAGGTCAAACCGCACGAGGTTTTGAGACACTTCATAGATGGAAATAATGGGTACGATGTTTACTTCCTGCTGCGTTTTATGAAAAAGCGAAATCCCGATGAGAACAGACTTTCTCATCGGGATTATATTTTTTGCTTGGACAGCCACGCAATGAAACTGCGAGCCATTTTCAGTTGTTCCGGATTCAGAGAGCGAATTTGCTCGGCCACGCTTTTCCACGCATCTTCTTCATATCGCGCAGTGCCCACCAAGAATGCATCCGGGGTTGTTTCCAGCGCCAGCGCCAGCCGCATGATGACTTCCAGCGAGGGGATGGAGGTCGCCCGCTCAATGCTGGAAAGGTATTTGTCGCCAATGTCCGCTTTTTCACAGACCTGTGTTTGGCGCAGACCGAGTTCTTTGCGTCTGGCGGCAATCCGTCTGCCGATTTCGCTGTAATCCAGCTCCATATTCATCACCTCCATTTTATTGTATGCGTATTTAATGAATAAGAAACTATCCAAAAAGCGAAAATCGCCTTGACGGCAGAAAAATATCGACTTATAATAGGAAAAACAACTTATAGATGGATTTCACTTTTTAGAAAGAGGTGTAGCTATGCAGATTTGGAAAAGAACAATCAGCGTATTTCTGGTATTGACCATGGTGTTCACCATGCTGCCTGTGTTTGCACTGGCAGAGGAAACGGAGCAGCCTGCGCAGAAGGAGACACTCACGCAGGAACAGCCCCCACAGGAGGAAACCGGCACCGATGAACAACCCGCGCAGGAGGAAGCGACGGAGACAGAGGACGAGCAGGAGCCTGCTGACGAGGAGTCAGAGAATGTGCAAACGGAAGAGCTGCTAGAAAAATCGGAAGAAGAATTTCTTTCGTTAGAACTGGTAGAGGGATTAACTGACCTTGCCGCCGTGCCCATGCTATTGTCTGCCGATATGCACTTAAGCGAAGCAGGCAAGCAGTTTATTAAGAAAAATGAGGGTTGCGTACTGACAGCCTATTGGGATGTGAACGCTTATTCTATTGGCTATGGTCACCATGGCTCAGATGTGTATTCCGGAATGACCATCACACAAGCGCAGGCAGATGCCTATTTTGAAAGCGACATTGTACGCTTTGAGAATGCTGTCAATAATTTGGCGGAGGATTGCGGCGTAGTGCTTAACCAATACCAATTTGATGCATTGACGGACTTTACATACAACGAGGGCGCAAATGTTTTCAATAAGTATGACAGCACCATTGAGCGCTATCTGCGAGAGGGATGGCAAAATCATACACAGGATGAGTGGATTGCTGCGTTTTGCTTGTTTGACAAAACCAATTCCGGCCTACAGGCACGCCATACCCGACAAGCAAAGCTGTTTTACAGCGGAGACTACGGCACGGGCATAAGCGGGAGCAATAACGCAGTAAACAGCACGGTATATTATGCGAATTACGGCGGTGTAGATTACACGCAGCAGACCTCCGACCCGCAGAGAATTGCGGCACTGGATAAGGCTAAGCGTATGGTTACGATTTGCTGGACAGCACCCTGTGATTTCCCGACTTGGGTATCCAGTGAAAATACATACAACTCCACGGTGGATATTAACGGTGTCCGCAGTAGCAACAAATTCCAGCAAGGACATATCTATCAGGGCATTCCATATTCCATGGGTAATAAAACCGCCGCGGGAAACCGAAGATATGATGAAATTGCATGGAAGAATCTGGTCGACAGCGGGGCAATGACAACGGATTACATGTCCGGCCATTTTTATTCAAGCAGTAATTTGACCAATATTCGGGGCGTCGATTGCAGCGCATTTGTTTCCCTTGCGCTGAATGCACCGGATGAAAATACAACCGGGATGCGCGACAACGGAAACTACTATGTTGTTCTCGGTTCTTCCAAAACGGAACGCTTGAACAACATGATTCCCGGTGATATTTTCCTCAAAGACGGTCATGTTATGCTGTACGCAGGAAAAACATCCAATGGCAGATATGCAGTTTTTGAATCCTCTTTCAATGATTCAAAAAGCAGGTATACTGATTTTTCTGCCAGTGAGCTAAGTGTATATGAATGCTATCGGTACATTGGTTTTGATGATGGGGAGCAAATTACCAGAGAGATTGACACGCGCTTCTCTGCGGTTACTCCCTTTGCAGCTTATGCAGTATCCACGGGCAAAATTACCCTATATCGTGCGAATGGAACGGCATATGCAACCTCTGTGCGTAATATTGACGGAGCAAATGATGAGTGCACAATTTTAGAGGTTTATACAGATGGGTTCTGTAAAGTAAAGTATCAATCAACCACTTCAACCACAGGCTATCGCACCGAATTAGCCAAAATTGAGGCTTTTATTCCCGGTATTGGTAGCTTTACTGAATGGACGGCAGATGCGCAGTATACGGCATATCGGCGTTCGAGCGATGATGCAACAATCGGCAAGGTTTATGCCAATGATGCGTGTAAAATCATTGGAACGGAAAATGGACGGACGATGCTGTTTTACCCCACAAGCAGCGGATATAAACTAGGATGGTGCGAAATTGCCGTAGAAACCGCAGCATTAAATCAGAAATCTACTGTGAATTTGATTTGGCCGGCAAAAACGTCAAAAAGAATGATAAATGCGTTGTACTACTATAGTACGGGAGCGGAACATTCGTGTCACTATTCAAATACTCATGGAATCGACATTGGATCGAATTTCCAGAGTGATGTAGAAATTGTTGCTGCTGCAAAAGGTGTAGTAAAGACGGCTACATATAGTACAACATCCGGATTTGGAAACTATGTTGTAATCGGGCATGAAGATGGTACGGATACATGGTATTGCCATTTGAAATCATACTCTGTCAAGGTTGGACAAACCGTTGAACAAGGACAGACGATTGGCATTATGGGAAATACAAGTGCGAAGTATAATATTGGAATCCATCTGCACTTTGAGTGGTCTGGCGGAGACCCGTGGAAGACATTCTTTATGTCCGATACTAATACAATTTACGAAAAGAACTGCTATAGCAATAACAACAGTTTTAATTCAGATAAAACGGTATGTAATTTACTTGATAGCAGCTATAAACTGAATTCGTCTGGATATTATGTTTATAATGCAACGCCAACCTCTCCGACACCGCTTCCGGCGTGGTCGCTGATGCAAGGAAAACCCATTGTTGCAATGGCACCCTCTAAAATATCGATTGCCTCCAATCAGTATATTTCTGCATACGATTTGTGCATTATTCGGGATTTCAATGCGGAAAACGGACAGTGTACGGTTGTGTACCCTGGCGGAGGAAACAATGTGTTTTCCAACACGCAGAGAACGGTGACCATGAACTTGACAAACATGGTAGCGTATAATGCCGATTTTGCAACACAGCATTTGACGGCAACGAAATCCTATGATGTCTATCCGCTTTCAGATATGGATGCACATGGACATACTTGGGCATTGGATCCGGGAGATGAATTTTATACAATCAATAGGGTCGGAAATGCAACAGAGGTGCTGTACTATTGCAGCAGAGGCGCACATGCCGGTTACTGGAAGCTGGGCTGGATTTATCTTGATTACCACTATCTGGACTTAAATTGCGTCGTGGATGGAACGGCGTATGGCACTATTTCCGAATGCGGTACTGTTGATATGATTCTAAATGGGGAATCCTATGGAAAAAACATAACGGATTTCTATATGGAAGTGCCGTATGGAAGTACATATCGATTTGAAAATCTGCGCTGTACAGATGCGACCTATAAGGGCGTAA
>JAZRVX010000009.1:0-2359 GCA_045599455.1 Faecousia sp.
GACTCCGATCCGAACTGAGAGGGGATTTACCGGTCCGCCACCGCTCGCGCGGCAGCAACGCTCTGTGCCCCCCATTGTAACACGTGTGTAGCCCCGGACGTAAGGGCCGTGCTGATTTGACGTCATCCCCACCTTCCTCACATCTTGCGATGGCAGTCTCCACAGAGAGCCCAGCATCACCTGATGGCAACAGTGGACAAGGGTTGCGCTCGTTATGGCACTTAAGCCGACACCTCACGGCACGAGCTGACGACAACCATGCAGCACCTTCACACCCGCCCCGAAGGGCTGACGCCTTTCAGCGACATTCGGATGCAATTCAAGCCCGGGTAAGGTTCCTCGCGTATCATCGAATTAAACCACATGTTCCTCCGCTTGTGCGGGCCCCCGTCAATTCCTTTGAGTTTCACCGTTGCCGGCGTACTCCCCAGGTGGAACACTTATCGCTTTCGCTTGGCCGCTGACTGTCTGTCGCCAACAGCGAGTGTTCATCGTTTACTGTGCGGACTACCAGGGTATCTAATCCTGTTTGATACCCGCACTTTCGAGCTTCAGCGTCAGTTAGGGTCCAGCAAGCTGCCTTCGCAATCGGAGTTCTTCATGATATCTAAGCATTTCACCGCTACACCATGAATTCCGCCTGCCTCTGCCCCACTCAAGGTCGACAGTTTCAACTGCAATGCTGCCGTTGAGCGGCAGGATTTCACAACTGACTAATCGACCGGCCTACGCTCCCTTTAAACCCAATAAATCCGGATAACGCTCGCATCCTCCGTATTACCGCGGCTGCTGGCACGGAGTTAGCCGATGCTTATTCGTGCGGTACTTGCAATATCCCACACGTGGGACACTTTACCCCCGCACAAAAGAAGTTTACAACCCATAGGGCAGTCATCCTTCACGCTACTTGGCTGGTTCAGGCTCGCGCCCATTGACCAATATTCCTCACTGCTGCCTCCCGTAGGAGTTTGGACCGTGTCTCAGTTCCAATGTGGGGGACCTTCCTCTCAGAACCCCTATCCATCGTCGGTTTGGTGGGCCGTTACCCCGCCAACTGCCTAATGGAGCGCATCCCCATCTCATACCGATGAATCTTTGACATCATCTGCATGCGCAAACGATGTCACATCAAGTATTAATCTTTCTTTCGAAAGGCTATCCCTGAGTATGAGCCAGGTTGGATACGTGTTACTCACCCATCCGCCGGTCGCCACCAGGACATTGCTGCCCCGTGCTGCCCCTCGACTTGCATGTGTTAAGCCTGTAGCTAGCGTTCATCCTGAGCCAGGATCAAACTCTTCATTGTAGAAATATCTTGTCTCCGGCATCCCCCGAAAGGAGAAGCGGAAGATCGTTAATCTGAATCTCAGGACGCGTTCGGTTTATCGTAGACTAAAGTTCTCGTCACCTATTCTTGAATAGTTTTTGACGGTTCTAGTTTCCTTCACCCGGAAAACAGCCCAACAGGGCCGCTCTCCGCTCTTGTACTACTTCATTGTTCATTGTAATCCTGTCAAAGACCGTGTCTTCGTGCCCACCGCCAAGCCGGACGCGCCGGAAAGCGGAAAAGCGGATGCAAATTTAAGACCTTTATCTCATATCCGCCAAACTTTGGGCCAAAAATTTCGCTCTCATGGCGCCGCGGAAGGTTCCGCGGCAACGGGACTCGCGCGTCCCTGACTGAAAGCGGGTGCAAATTTACGCCTCTTTTTCAATACGGCAAACTTTATTCGAAGAAAAAATGCCCTCAAAATACCTTCAAGGGCATTTTAAGACAAATTCCAGTTTGCAATCTGAGGCCATTACAGCCTTCTACTCATTGGACCTCAGAAAGATATGGCGCAGATTGCTGCGCACCCATACGGGTCACGGAAATGGAAGCGCACTTACAGGCAAAGGCGACAGCATCCCTGATGTCCCTATTCTGGGACAAGGCGACAGAAAACGCACCGCAGAACGTATCTCCGGCTGCCGTCGTATCCACCGCCTTGACAGGAACAGAAGGCACCATATAATATAGAGAGCCATCCTTGACGAAGGCACCCTTGGCACCCATGGTGATGATGACAAGCCGTACGCCTTTCATAGACAGGGCATCAGCAGCCCGCCGGGCGTCATCTTCATTCTCCACCTTAATGCCAGTGAGCAATTCCGCCTCCGTCTCATTGGGTATGATGGCATACAGATGACGGTACAGGTCCTCTGGAAGGGCAGCCGCCGGAGCGGGATTCAGGATGACTCTTGCACCCAGCCTGTCACCTAGCTCAGAGGCATAGACAACCGTCTCCAAAGGAATCTCCAGCTGCATAAGGACGACAGAGTCCTCATCCAGAAGGGACAATGCCTTATCCAGATGCTC
>JAZRVX010000010.1:0-1663 GCA_045599455.1 Faecousia sp.
CCCAGCACGATGCGGTAAACGCCGAAGGCGGAGAAGGAATGGTTGCGCACATACTGCATGAGGGCGCGGATGGCAATCAGGCTGACGATGAAGCTGACGAGGCTGCCCACCAGCAGAATCATCAGTTCGCTGCCCGCAAAGCCCACGCCAGACAGGAAGAATTTCAGAAGCTTAATGCCGCCGGCACCCACCATGGTGGGGATTGCCATGAAGAAGCTGAACTCTGCGGCGGCGGCGCGGCTGACATTCAGCAGAATTCCACCCAGGATGGTTGCACCGGAGCGGGAGGTACCGGGAACCAGACTCAGGCACTGGAAAAATCCGATGGCCAGCGCCGTGCCCCAGCCGATGTCAAAAACATCGTTTGTCCGGGCGGGCTTCCCCCTGTGCGCCAGCTCCACGAGAATGAATGCCACGCCATAGACAATCAGCATGGCCGCCACCACGGTGGCATTGTGCAAATGCTCGTCCATCCAGTCGTCAAACAGCACACCCACGATGCCCGAGGGGAGGATGGCCACAATAACCTTGAACCAGAGAATCCATGTATCTTTTCGCTGGTCGTCGGACTTGAGCCGCCCAAAGGGGTTCAGCTTGTCGAAATACAGCACGACCACCGCCAGGATGGCACCCAGCTGAATGACCACATCGAACATGGACTGAAATTCCTCGCTGACGGCGAGGGGGATGAATTCATTGAGCAGAATCAAGTGACCTGTGGAGGAGATGGGAAGCCACTCCGTGATGCCCTCCACGATGCCGAAAAGCACTGCCTGTAAAAGCTCCAGCATAAAAAATATTCCTTTCATTGAAGCATTTTCTTACCACCAATATACAAAAGATTGGAAATGTTTTCAAGCAGGAATTTGTTGTTCACATTTTATGGCTCTACTCTTTACAATTTATTCACCAGAACCCTGTGCAAAGCGCTATAATATAGGAAAATGCGAAGAAACCACATACAGGAGGTTTTTCATCATGGCTGTTTCTGTTCTGATTGTTGAAGATGACCGCAATATTGCGGATTTGCTCCAGATGTATCTGGAAAAGGAGGGCTATGCCGTGACCGTGGCATCCGACGGCGGTCAGGGTCTTGCCAAATTCCGCGCCATCAAGCCCGATTTGGTGCTGCTGGATGTGATGATGCCCGTGATGGACGGATGGAGCGTCTGTCGCACCATCCGAGCCGAGGCCAAGACCCCCATTATCATGCTCACCGCCAAGGGCGAGACCGATGACAAGGTTACGGGGCTCAAGTCCGGTGCCGATGACTATATCACCAAGCCCTTCGACATGAAGGAGGTGCTTGCGAGAATCGAGGCCGTCCTGCGCCGCACCGGTGATGTGGTCACCGAGAAGAAAGCCCGCCGTCTGGTCTTCGACAAGCTCATCATCGACATGGATGCTTTCGAGCTCACCGTGGACAGCAAAAAGGTGGACACCCCTCCCAAGGAGATGGAGCTGCTGTTCTACTTAGCTTCCTCCCCCAATCGGGTCTACACCCGCAATCAGCTGCTGGATGAGGTGTGGGGCTTCGACTACTTCGGCGATTCCCGCACGGTGGATGTCCATGTCAAGCGCCTGCGCGAAAAACTGGAGGGTATCAGCGAAAGCTGGAATCTCAAGACCGTCTGGGGCGTGGGATACAAGTTCGAGGTGCTGT
>JAZRVX010000011.1:0-45442 GCA_045599455.1 Faecousia sp.
ACCTTGGCACCAGGAAGTGTGGCGGGAATACAGATAGGCATGGTGAGTTCTCCTTGGGTGGTGTAAAGGATACTTTTGTTCAGTTGAAAATTGTAGGGATGGAGCTTGCTCCATCCATCTGTGAAGCAGAAAATGCATTGCACTTGCGCCCTTGCGGGCGATGGAAAGAGCAAGCTCTTCCGCTACATCAGCCTAGCTAAAGTATTCTTTTATTCAATTCTACTCTTTTTCCGCCGCACTTGTCAAGGGCGGTTGTATTTGCGGTCAATCTATGCTATGATACTTAAAATTAACCGTCTGCGGCTCAGCCGCAAAGGAGGCGCAGAATATGGACATTTTGATTTCCGTCAACGAAAAATATCTGGACAAGGCCTTCTCCATGCTTCTGTCCCTGCGCCGATGCACCCGGGAGGCTGTACGGGTGCACCTAATGACCCATGCGCTGGCGCAAAAAAGCATTGCAAAGCTTGATAACTTCCTGCGCGGAAACGGGATGTGCTTATCCGTTGTGGATGTGACCCATACGGCACTGGATGCCCTGCCTTTGGGAAACCGTCATTTCAGCATTGAGATGTACTATCGTTTACTTGCCCAGTTTTTGCTGCCCGAGGAGCTTGACCGGGTTCTCTGGCTGGATGCGGACATTGTGGTAACCAAGGATTTGGCTCCCTTTTACCATCAAAGCTTTGACGGGAAACTGCTGTGCGCCTGTCAGGATAAGTCCGACGGAAATGCGGAGCTCACCACCATCAAAGAAAAGCTGGGGCTTCCCCCGGAGCACCCGTACTTTAATTCCGGTGTGCTGCTTTTGAATCTGGCTGCACTTCGGCACGAAACTACACAGGCGCAGATTGCGCAAGCTGCAAAAACGCTTTCCGACCGCCTTACCTACCCCGATCAGGACATTCTGAATACCCTCTACCAAGGCAGGGTCAAATACCTCCCGTGGCAGATTTACAACTATCAGGTGCTCTATGAACGGGAGCTTGACCGGGAAGTCGCCGAGAATGTGGCGATTTACCACTATGTGGGCGAGACAAAGCCCTGGGACTATCACTATGTGTGGCCGTCCTCCGCTCCCTACTATGCCGTGCAGAGGATGCGGGGGCGGTATCTGCGCACCGCATGGATGTACGCAAAACACGCAGCGTGGGCGCTGAGCTTCGCCCTGCGCAAGAAACTGGGAATGGTGAAGTAAATGAAAGTCGGTATCGTAACCATCACAGAGCTGGATAATTTCGGAAACCGTCTGCAAAACTATGCTCTGCAAAGTGTCCTGAGCGACATGGGTGCCGAGGCAGAAACCCTGCCCAACTACATCACCTATCGCCACCGCCGCAATCTCACCTCCAAGGCCAACCGCTACCTGCGGGGTTTACTCAAGCACGACGGGCGGAAAAGTGAGGTCATCAAGCAGCTCAGATTTGAAAAATTTGACAAGAAATACTTCCGTTTTTCCCGGGACTATTCGGAAATAGGCTTCATTTCCCCCGATGCAGGGAGTCACTATGACTGCTTTGTTTCCGGTTCCGACCAGATTTGGAATCCCCATTTCAGCTTCAATTTTGACTTTAACTTTCTGACCTTTGCACCCTACGAAAAGCGGGTCGCTTACGCCGCCAGCTTCGGCGTGGATGCCGTGCCGGAGGAGCAGAAAGCGCAGTTTACCGAATACTTAAACGGAATGCGGGCAATCTCCACCCGAGAATTTGCAGGCAGCGACATCGTGCGCAGTCTCACCGGAAAAGCCTGCCCCGTTCTGCCGGACCCAACACTGCTTCTGACACCTTCGCAGTGGCAGAACCTTGAGAAAAAGCCCCGCCGGCACAGCGCCGGGAACTACATCCTCGTCTACCACTTGGGTACCAAGGAACATCAGCAAAGTGTCGTTAAGCAGCTTCTCAATGCCCACCCGGAGTACCGGGGCTGCGGCATTGTGAATATTGGAGATTCCGACAATGCCCGCACCTTCTCCATCACCCCGGATGAATTTCTGTATCTGCTGCATCATGCCAAGCTCATGGTCACGGACTCCTTCCACGGCACGGTGTTCTCCCTGCTCTTCGGCATCCCGATTTACTACACCAAACGGGTGGATAACTATGTGAGCATGAATAGCCGAGTGCAGAGCCTGTTTTCCATGTTAGAAATTGACAGCAGTAGTGACATTATCGACTGCCATGTGACAGACCCCGCCCGCTTTGAAGCCGCCCTTTCCGGGCAGCGGCAAAGAGGATTGGATTACCTCCGGGATAATGTGATTGAATATTTTCGGTAAAGGAGACTTTCGCACAGCAACGAATCGGGCGAAAAAAGGCTTCCCCAAACTTGGGGAAGCCTTGGCCTGTGCGTCACTGATACCTGATGCCTGCGAGCGTAGCGAGCGAAAGCTTCCCTTACCTGACCGAAGCAAAACGGCTGTCGTGCGACAGCCGTTTTGTTATTCTTATTCACCAAATCCGTTGGGGTTATTCTTCTGCCAGTTCCAGGAGTCACGCACCATGTCCTTGAGGTCATACTCCGTCTTCCAGCCCAGCACCTCCAGGCTCTTGGCGGGGTCTGAATAGCAGGTGGGCAGGTCGCCGGGACGGCGCTCCACAATCTTGTAGGGCAAATCCACCTTGTTGACCTCCACGAAGGCCTTGACCATATCCAGCACGGAGTAGCCAACGCCCGTACCCAGGTTAAACACCTCGCAGCCGGGGTGCTCCATAATATACTTCACAGCGGCCACATGTCCCTTGGCAAGGTCAACCACATGGATGTAGTCACGCACGCCGGTGCCATCGGGGGTGGGATAGTCATTGCCGTAGACGCTGAGGAACTCACGGCGGCCGATGGCGACCTGGGTGATGTAGGGCATCAGGTTATTGGGAATACCTCTGGGGTCTTCGCCGATGGTGCCGGAGGGGTGGGCACCGATGGGGTTAAAGTAGCGAAGCAGCACCACGCCCCAGGTCTTGTCCGCAAAGGCCATGCCGGAGAGAATCTGCTCGGTCATGTACTTGGTCCAACCGTAGGGGTTGGTACAGTTGCCTGTGCGGCTGGTCTCCCGCAGGGGCATTTCGTTGTCACCGGAGTAGACAGTGGCAGAGGAGGAAAAGATGATATTCTTCTTGCCGAACTCCTCCATGACCTTGGTCAGCACCAAGGTGGAATTGAGGTTGTTGTCATAGTAGCGCCAGGGCTGGGAAACGCTTTCACCCACGGCCTTAAGGCCGGCAAAGTGGATGGTGCAGGCAATGTCATTTTCGGAGAAAATCCTGCGAAGCAGTGCTTCATCCCGAACATCACCCTCATAGAATTTGACGGGTTTCCCGGTGAGCGCCTCCACGCGCTTCAGGCTGATGGGATTGGAGTTGCAGAGGTTATCCACCACGACCACATCGTAGCCGCTGTTTTGAAGCTCTACACAGGTATGAGAGCCGATAAATCCGGCACCGCCGGTGACCAATACTACCATATTTTACCTCCTGTTTTGCCGGAGCCGCCCCCGGATGAATTTATAAAATTACTATAGCATACCCATCCCGGCCTTGCAAGACAAGATTAAATGTTTTTTAACTTTCATTCCCCTTCGTTGACGGACGGGCACAAAAGTGATATGCTTTGGGAAACGAAAGGATGTGACCCCTATGAAAAAGATGCTATGCTTTCTGCTGGCAGCTCTGATGCTCGCAGGCTGTGCAAAAAGGACGGAGGCTCCCGCCGTCTCGCAGGCAACGGAACCTGTCGAGGTGCAGACCATCCCCGCACCCGAGCCCGCAAAGGTTCTTACTGAGATTGACGAACTGGTCGGCCCTTGGTATCTGGACAGCGCCAAGAATGATATGGAGGAAATGCGCGTGCTCTTCGGCACCTCCATCGGGAGCGGCACCGCTATGGAAGTCCGCTCCAATGGACAAATCAGCTTCTCCATTGGTGCCGGTACTGGCGGCGCAGGCTCCTACCGCTTTGACGGTGAAGTGCTGGACGGCACTTTCGTGAGCTACTCAGGCAGCCGTGAGGAAAGCTATTCCTTTACCGTAGTCCGCGAGGGCGACAAGCTTTGGCTTAAGCAGGATATCTATGACACCACCGTCTACTGGACGCAGAATGCACCCGCGGCTGAAAACAACGAGAATACGGATGCCTACGCCCCCGTCCTCGACCTGTACAACAAGGCTCTGCACGAAAAATGGAATGCAGAAAAATGCCGCGACAATCAGGTCAACTACCTGTTGGGCATGGGCGGCAGCGCCGATACCGTCGGCTGGTGCATGCATGATGTGGACGGTGACGGGCAGGCAGAGCTTCTCATCGGCGCGGTGGACAGCCCCAATATCTACGCGCTCTACACTCTGGCAAACGGCAGCCCCAAGCAGATTGTGGATGCCGGTGAGCGCAGTGCATGGTATTTGGAGCCTGACGGAATCTTAGTCAATCAGGGCTCTTCCAGCGCATTTTTGTCCTCCATGATGTTCTACTGGCTGCGCGGTGACAAACTGGTTCTGAACAACGGATTGATTTCCGACTATCAGGCAAATGAGACTGAGCCCTGGTACCTGACCACCGACGAAGACGACAGCCGTGCCAATGACACCAAGATTTCCAATGCCAAGGCAGAGGAACTGGAAAAGGCATACCGCACAAACTTCGTCTCCCCCGATTATACCCCCTTCAGTCAGTACGCCGCAGGTTAAAATAGCGCAGAAAGCCGCCGCTTCTAATGAAGCGGCGGCTTTTCATACTGCTGTGGAAACCGCAAATCTTAATAAAGATTCAGCCGTCAGCTATCAGACATCAGTCATCAGTTTTTTGTCCGCTTATTTTAGGACTATGCACCGATTTTACTTTCCCTGATGCCTGTGCACGCAAGTGCGCGAAAGCTTCCTTTATCTGCACTGCACTTCACATGCCACTTTGGATGCTTCTCATTTCTTCTTTCTTTTCCGGTAAATGCACATACCGACCACTGCAGCCACGGCGAGCACCGCGCCCACGATAAGCGGCACATTTACGCTTGCCGTCTCGGTCAGTCGGAAGGTCACTTCCTGTTCGCCCGTTTCAAAAATCAAGAAGCTGCCGTCCCGCTTTTCCACCGACTGCACCCAGGTACTTCCCTGCATCACATCCAAGCGATAGGACTTCTTCCCATCGGGAATGCGCACATGGACGGTGTGCACACCGCTTCCATCCTCGGGGATTGTCAGAGTCCATCCGTCCTCTCCCTCGGTCAGCTTCAGCACATCGGCAGCAGTGAAGCTCCCCTCCACCAGAACGCGGCAGTCCTTATCCGCCGCCTCCAGCACCATCACCGGGTGCTGATACTCTGCATGCACCGTGATATCACCTGTGATGTGCGCTGCATCAAAATCCTCCCACGCTCCCGTCATCCCCTCCCGGGCAGGCACGGTGGGGAGCTTTTTCAGTGCTTTCCCGTACTCCACGGCGTAGCTCAGGTTCACATTCTCCCCGTCCGTGAAGGTGACATACATTTTCTTAAAAAACTCAGGAAGTACTTCCCGCTCCAGAAGGGTTTCATAAGCAATGGGTTCCGCTTTTCCGGCGTAGCTGATGCCGTCCACCGCACCGCCGTCACCGACAAACACATTGTCCGCAAATTCGGCTCCATCGTTTAAGCGTCCGGCAATAAAGCCCGTGTAGGCGCCCTCATTTTCAAGGCGCACCATGCTCACGCACCCGCTCACATCTCCGCCTTTGCCCACGATGCCGCCCACATAGTCCCTGCCGCAGACAAAGCACTTGGCGTAGGCAGCTTCGATATTGCCGTCGGACAGTCCCGCGATACCGCCCACCTGACGGGCATCCACGCTGTCCACATTGCCAAAGCCTTCGCAGGACAGGATTTTGCCCATCCGCAGTTCCCCGGCGATGCCGCCGGCAGAGCGCTTGAAACTTTCCACGGTTCCCCGGTTGGTGCACTCGAAAATGACCGCGCGGGAGCGGAAGGTAAAGCTTGCAGAGCGTGTGCCCTCCACCAGATAGTCGTCCTCAGGATCCATGTCGTTTTCCCGCGCCACAGCTCCCACGATACCGCCGGTATTGATGTCAGCGCTGACAGAGCCCGTGTTTTCGCACCGTGCAATCTTGCCCGCGCCGTCGTTCTCCACATTCTCACCGGACACATCCACGCTTAAAGTCGGGTCATCGCCCGTTGCGCCCAATGTGCGCAGGATTCCATTCATCTGCGCCGCCACGGTCTGCATGTCCCCGACGACCTCCCCCACGCCATCCCCGGCGCTTTGGGTGGCCTTATGGACGGAGGATGCAGTGTGGGACAAGGTGGTGCTGATACCGCTTGCGGCAGAGGTGATGGCATCCCGGTCGGAAAAATCAAAACTCGGCCACCGGCCTTCCTCCCGGTCACCGCCCAGAATCTCCAGCATGGCATCCACGGCTTTCAGGGTCTCGTTGATATCACCCTGCAAATCATACAAATCCTCCCGGACGGCATCATTGGCAACCGATGCATCCCGGATGGCCTGATTCACACTGCCCTGCATGGTGATGGCCTGCTTGCGCACCTTTTGCAAGGTGTCCTCGGTGTAGACCAGCGTGGAGCTTGGCTCCATCTGCCCGGCGATACCGCCGCCCTCCTTGCGGGCGCGCACCGCGCCGCTGTTGCGGCAGTCTAAGATGACTCCGGACGAACGCCCGGCGATGCCGCCCACATTATAGCCCTTGTGGGCATAACCGATGGCGGCCTCATTTTTGCAGGTGCGGATTACACCCCCGGAGAAGCCCGCAATGCCGCCCATATCCGCGGCATCGCTGAGGGTAGCAGGGCCGGAAACCAGAGAAAGCTGCAAATCATCCAGCTTAAAACTCTCGTCCTCCGCAGCAGCGTTTACGGATGCTTTGTTGGTGCTGTCATAGATACAGCCTAAGTTTTCACCGACAATACCGCCGATTTTGGCAGTACCCGCCACGCTGCCGCGGCTTTCGCAGCCGGTGATGATGCCGCTGATTTCATTGACACCTGCCAAGACAGCGCATCGGCTCTTGCCGCTCACCACGGCGGACACTGTGCATTTTTCAATGGTTCCTTCATTGATGCCGACCAGAGCGCCTACGGCATCGGCATCCCCTCCGGGCGCAATCACCGCATCGGAAACTATCAGATTGCGCACCACGCCCTCGGGCTGAATGTAGCGGAACAGTCCTCTGCCCGCGCCCTGCGCGTCGATGTGAAGCCCTGTAATCGCGTGTCCCTGCCCGTCAAAGATGCCGCCGAAAGTGGGAATCTCCGGGTTGGGGCAGCCCTCCAAAGATATATCCTTTGTAAGCACCACATGCAGGGAGCTTCCGGCGCTGTCCAGCACGCAGAGCCCCGCCAGTCTCTGCCAGTCGGCAGCCGTTCGGATTTCAAACTCCGTATACGCCCTTTCTTCCTTGGCACCCAGTACCTGCACAGGAAGCAGCAGACACAGCATCGCCGCCAGAAGCAAGCTCAAAACTCTTTTCACTGTGCATCGCCTCCTTCTTCCGCAAGGGTAACCTCCGCCTGCATGGAGCCTGTAATTGTGCCCTCCACCCGGGCATCCACAAATCCGTTTACATACCCCTTTACATGACCCCGCAGACGGATTTCTCCCTCCTGTCTGCGCACCTCGGGGGCAGAGGATTTCACATGGAAAGTGGTGCGCTCCACAAGGGCATCGCCCATCAGCAGGATCTGGGGCAGCACGCACAGAACAAGCAGTATGGAAATAATCGTGCCCCGGCCTAAGCAGTTGCCCATGGTGGCAATGACGGGGTTTGCTGTCAGCACGGCAATCAGCATGCCTGCCGACACCATGATACCGCCGGAGGTGAAGACCGTGGCAAAGGACTCATTAAGTGCCTGCACGATGGCCATTTTCGGCTCCATGCGCTTTTTCAGATCGGAATAGTGGCTGGAAATGACGATGGCATAGTCAATATTTGCACCCATCTGAATGGCGTTGACAATTAAGTACCCCAAGAAGTACAGCGGGGTATGGGTCAGGGCGGGAATGGAGAAGTTAATCCAGATACTGCCCTGAATGACTAAGATGAGAAGCACCGGCAACCCCACAGAGCGGAAAGTCAGCAGCAGAATGATGATGACGAATACCGCCGAGAGCACGGAAATCAGCAGATTATCCTGTGTAAAGGAGGCACTCAAATCCATGCAGGAAGTGGTATTGCCCACGAAATAATATTCATCATAATATTTATCCGCAATCTCATGGAGTCTGTTCACCACACCGTAGGTGCGCTCGCCCTCCTCCGGCAAGTCCATATAGACCACCATGCGGGAGTAATTGTCCGTCCGGAGCTGGCTCTTGGCGCTGTCAAGCTGGGACAGCATATCGGACATACCCTCATCATCCAAGTGGATATTGCCCGCATCCATCCGGTCTTTCAGAAAGCAGAACATATCGAAAAGTGGCACCCGGTAACTGCCCACACCGGTGAGAATCTGCCCGTACTGGCTGTCGTAGGCCGCATAGGCAGAGTACAGAAGCCGTGCGGTCTCATAGTCAATGCCGATAAGCTCCGAGAACTGTCTGGGTGTCACCGCATCCGTCAAAGTAAAGCCGTCCAGCGCCTCAATGCCGGATAAGCCCATGGTGCTCTTGACACCCTCCACGGCTTCAAATTCCGCCAGCATCTTCTGCTCGCTTTCATAGTCCCCGGTGGGCACAATCAGCGCCAGCATATTGGACGAGCCGAAAGTCTGCTTAATCTTCGTGGCTGCCATCTGCTGCTGTGTCTGCTTGGTAGTGGTCACATCGTTATAGCCGTAAGCATAGGGGCAGTGGCCGGACAGGATGAACGCCCCCACCGTCACCACCAGAAACAGCGGCGGCACAATATAGCGGGTTTTCAGGTCAAATTTGCCGATGGCCGTGATGGGCGGCACCAGATTGCGGTGCTTGGTCTTATCAATCAGAGGAGAGAAGAGCATGAGCAGTCCCGGCATCAGGGTGAAGACGGACAGCAGGCTCAGGAAAATCGCCTTAATCATCACGATTGCCAAATCAAGGCCGATGCCGAAGTGCATGAAGCCCAGCGCTGCCAGACCCGAAACCGTGGTCAGGGAACTGGAGGAAATCTCCGGGATAGCCTTGCTCAGCGCCTCGATGCAGGCCTCCCGGGCAGGACTTTTTTCATGTTCAAAGCTGAATCGGTGGCACAGGATGATGGCATAGTCAATGGCCAGCGCCAGCTGCAGCACCACCGTGACGGAGTTGGAGATAAAGGAGATGGTGCCACACAAAAAGTTCGTGCCCATGTTCAGCACGGCTGCCGCGCCGAAGGTCATCAGAAGCACCGGCACCTCCATATAAGCCGTGCTGGTCAGCACCAGCACAATGACGATAATCACCGCCGCCACGATGATGATTTCCAGCATCTCAAAGGCCAGGTCCGCAATGGCATCGTATCCCACGAAAGAATCAATATAGGTGTCGTACTCTTGCAGAAGCTCCCCAATGCGCGCCATGGCGGCAACGCTTTTCGGGTCATTGTCCGCCCCGGAGAAGGTAATGTCAAACAGAGCCGAGGCCGAAGCGAAATGACTGCTGCTGTCATCGAAGGACAGCATGGCGACCCCGTCAAGGCCGGATATCTCATCGGCCAGTGCCTTGGCTGTCTCATAGGTCACACCCGACACCATGATTCTGGCGGAACCGAAGGAGGCAAACTCCCCGTTCATAACGGTCAGACCCTGCCGGGTTTCCGTATCCTCCCCGAGATAGGTGGTGATGTCATTTTCCACCTTGACCCAGCCCGTGGAGAACAGGCTGAACACCAGTGCAAAAATATAAAACAGGAAAAAGAAATTGCGCTTATCTACAATGAAGGTTGCAAGGCGCTTCATGAAGCTCGAATCCGACTGTTTCGCGGCCACTTGGTTTCTTCCTTTCCGAGAAATGTATTTTTATAAGCATATCACCTCCTCGACAAAAACGGAATGCCCAAAAATAAAAAATCGTTACCCTCACCCCCTATTTTTTCAAAAAGCATGGGGGTCGGCGGTTGCATTTTGGGACAAAGCATGTTACAATGTCATAAAATTGTACAAAGAAGGAGCCGCCGCCATGTCCCGTGAACAGACCCGTCAAGCCATTATGACCGCTTTCATTGATTTGCTCAACCGCTATCCCATGGAGCGTATCTCCGTAAAGGATGTGGTTGCCGCCTGCTCCATCAGCCGCAATACCTTCTACTACCACTATCGGGATATCTATGCGCTTTTGGCCGATGTATTTGAGCAGGAGGCTCTGCGGGTCATCGGCGTGAACCGGGAGGGTCAGAGCTGGCAGGATGCTTTCATCGCCTCCACCCGCTTCGCGCTGGACAATCGCCGTGCCATCTACCATGTGTATAACTCCGTGAACCGCGACACGCTGGAGCGGTACCTCTTCCGTATCTCCGGGGATGTGGTGGAGCAAGTCGTGCGAAGCCATGCCGAGGGGCTCGATGTGGATGATTCCGACATCCGCTTCATCACCATTTTCTACAAGCATGCCATCGTGGGCATTCTGGTGGAGTGGCTCCAGAACGATATGCGCAATGACCCGGTGGCCTCCATCCGCCGCCTCGGGGACATCTTTGACGGCAATATCCGCACCTGTCTGGAGCGGGTAGCCAAGTAAGCATTCGGTATCTATGGGCAATTCTCCCGAAGTTGAAAGAATTTCCCCGCATTTTTTGGGCGGTATTTTCCGTCTCTGACGGTTGCATTTGCCATGGGGAGAATGCTATAATGAAGGCGCTGAAAAACTCGCACCAATAAACTATATACAGAATTTAAGAAGTGGGGTATTCATTGATGATCAACGCATACGGCGACAATGTCAAAATCTTCTGCGGCAACTCCAATCCTGAGTTCGCCCAGACTATCTGCGAAAAGCTGGGTCTGCCCATGGGCAAGGCCACTGTCCGCACCTTTGCCGACGGCGAAGCTTCCGTTTCTCTGGAAGAGACCGTCCGCGGTGCTGATGTATTTCTGATTCAGTCCACCTGCAAGCCCGTTAACGATCACCTGATGGAGCTGCTGGTCATGTGCGACGCCTGCCGCCGCGCTTCCGCAGGCCGCATCACCGCTGTCATCCCCTATTTCGGCTATGCCCGTCAGGATCGCAAGGCCAAGAGCCGCGATCCCATCTCCGCAAAGCTGGTTGCCAACATGATTACCGTTGCCGGTGCTGACCGCGTGCTGACCATGGATTTGCATGCAAGCCAGATTCAGGGCTTCTTCGACATTCCTCTGGATCACCTGCTGGGTAACCCCACTTTCGTTGACTACTATCTGGCCAAGTTCCCCGAGGACAAGTTCAACCACGATGACTTCGTGGTCGTCTCCCCCGATGTGGGTAGCGTTGCCCGCGCCCGTACCTTCGCCAACAAGGTGAACATGGGTCTTGCCATCGTGGACAAGCGCCGTGAGCGCGCCAATGTCTCCGAGGTTATGAACATCATCGGAAATGTCGAGGGTAAGACCTGCATCCTCTTCGACGACATGGTCGATACTGCCGGTTCCCTGTGCCACGCCGCTGAAGCTCTGGTGAAGGTCGGCGGTGCCAAGGAGGTCTACGCCTGTGCAACCCACGGTGTGCTCTCCGGCCCTGCCTATGACCGTCTGGAGGCAAGCCCCATCAAGGAAATGGTATTCCTGAACACCATCCCCCAGTGCGGCAACACCCCCTCCGGCAAGGTCAAGTTCCTGGATGTGGCTGAGGTCTTCGCCCGTGCTATCGAGCACATCCATGGCGGCACCTCCATCGCCGACCTGTTCTGATGCTCGGCGGTACCAAGGAAAGCTGGCTGATTGTCGGTCTGGGAAACCCCGGCAAGGACTATGAGCGCACCCGCCACAACTGCGGTTTCCGCGCTGTGGATGCCCTTGCAAGCTACTTGGGCTGCAAAATAGATAAGCTGAAATTTCAGGGTCTGTATACACAGGCCCTGATTTCAGGTAGAAAGGTCTATTTGCTCAAGCCCCAGACCTATATGAATCTGTCCGGCAAGTCTGTTTTACAGCTCAGTGCCTACTATAATATTCCCCCGGAGCGTATTATCGTCATGTTCGACGACATTTCCCTGACTCCGGGGCGTCTGCGCATTCGCGCGGACGGCTCTGCCGGCGGGCACAACGGCATCAAGTCCATCATCGCGGAGCTGGGGAGTCAGGATTTCCCCCGCATCAAAATCGGTGTGGGCGGCAAGCCCGACCCCAATGCCGATTTGGCCGCCTGGGTGCTCTCGGGCTTCAGCGCCAAGGATGAAAAGGACTTGCAGTTCGCCCTCGACAATGCAGTACAGGCAGCCCTTGTCATCATGGAGAAGGGCACTGCCGAGGCCGCCAACCGCTACAACGGCTCCCACCCCTGAAGCTTATGAAAAAACCAAAAATTTTTTCCCTCGTGATTCTGCTCCTGCTCTTGGCAATCGGTGCATCCCGGATTCCCGGTCTGATGCACGGAAGTGGTCTTCACACCGATGAAATGGTCTTTCTGAAATCGGCGCAGAACCTGTCCTCCTTTCTGCTCGGGAACACCCACAGCTATGAAACCGTGAAGTTCTATCCCGAGGGCGGCTTCACCCTGCACACGCCCATGCAGCTTGCCCGCATGGTACTGCGGCCGGATATGGACAGTGTGTTTGCCGGACGGCTGGCAGGACTAATCTGCTTCCTGCTGGGCGCCGGGATGGGTATTTATGTCCTGCGCAGGTTCTTTACAAAAAGCCGCGCCGCAGCTTTCCTCTACCTTCTGACCATGGCCTTTGGCCTCATCCATGTGGAGCAGTCCCGCTATGCAACCGGCGATACCGCCACAGCCCTTTTTCTCATGGTGCTGCTGTACTTTAGTTTTCGGGGCTGCGAAAGCGGAAAAATGAGGCACTTTCTTGCGGCGGCATTTTGCGGCGGCATCCTGTGCGCCATCAAGTACCCCCTTGCCTACTTCGTTCTGATTCCCTACTTAGGTTTTCGCAGCACCTTTGCAGGAACGGACAAAAAAGCGCTTGTCAAAAACACCTGGTTTGCGGTTGGCTGCTTTTTCATCGGTTTTTTCCTGCTGTCGCCCAAGACCTTAACCGATCCCAGCTACCTTTTCTGGACTGCCGCCCATGAGACCCACAACTACATGGCGGGCACCAACCTGACGGAGGTGGGCGGCCCTCACAACCATCTGGTTGCCGTTGCCGCCTATACCCTGCTCTACAGCGGCATGCCGCTGATGGCAGGCGCGGTCATTTGGCAGTGGGTCAAAAATATTCGCCGCTTCAAGGAAATGGACGGCACCGCCCTCATGCGCGATGCCATCATTCCGGCAGCTGCTCTCGGCTTTGCCGTGTATAATCTCTTCGTCACGGCAGTCTTTATGCGCACCTACTATCCGTTCTTCTGCATCCTGGAGCTGTACTGTGCGCACCTGGGTGCAAAGTGGTGGCACGCAGGCGGCAGGAAGAAGCTGGTGCTCACCTTGCTGTGCGCTTTCATGGTTCTGCGGGGCGCTGCCCTGCTGACTATCCTGGGCAGCGATGACGGAACCGAGACCATGCTGCGCTTTATGGAAACAGTGAACCGTGAAGACTATACCTTCATCACCGAGCTGAAGCCCGGTCACATGGCATTCGGTGACAGCGATTTACCCATGCGGGTGGTAGCCACCGACCTGATGGATGACCGCTTTGCGCAGAGCCTTGCCATGCAGGAAGGAGAACTTTTAATCTCCACCTATCAGGCACACGGCATCTGCAAGCCCTACCCGCTTCCCATATTCAGTAAGCCCGTGAGAGAATATATCGCCCTATGGCGTGAATTCCGCAAGGCAAACGAAGCATACTATCTCGGCCAGCTCTACCCGGACTGGTATTACAGCCTCTTCGGCTTTGATATCAAGGGTGCCACGGGGACGATTTTTGAGTTCCCGGCCAATCAATTCTACTTAAATCCGATTTCAAAATGACAAAGACGGAAAGAGATGCAAAAAGTCTCTTTCCGATTTGTGCGTTATAGATTTTTTGAGGTAATGTATGGACGCTCTGCTTGAAATTCTGAATACCATCCCGGAGTACCGCGCATTGCTCGATGCTGCACAGGCGGGGGAAAATGCCGCCGTGACAGGCATCGGCCAGATTAACCGCTCCCATCTGCTGGCAGGCCTGTCCCGGCAGCTAAGCCGCCCCATGGTGGTCATCTGTCAGGATGATATGGCGGCCAAGAGGCTTTCCGAGGAATTAAACTGCTTTCTCAGGCAGGAAGCTCCGGTGCTTCCCGGCAGAGACCTGACCTTCTACGATGCCGCCGTGGTATCCCGCTCCTGGGAGCAGAAGCGTCTACGCCAGCTCTATGACCTGCAGCGCGGTGCAACCCATTTGCAAATCATGAGCTGGGAGTCCATGAGTCTGCGCACGCAGCCCCCCGAGACGCTGATGCGCGCCGCTTTCACGCTGGAGGTGGGCAAGGAATTCTCCATGGACGATTTAACCGCCCGACTCACCGCCGCAGGCTACAGCCGCTGCGGCATGGTGGAAGGTGTGGGACAGTTTGCCCTGCGCGGCGGAATCCTGGATATCTATTCCCCGGCAAGCGATTTTCCCGTCAGAGCGGAATTTTTCGGCGACGAACTGGACACCATGGGCTATTTTGACCCCGGCACCCAACGCCGCAGTGAGAATATTGATTCTCTCACCGTCCTGCCTGTCCGGGAAACCCAGCCGGAGCTGCACCCCGATGGGATTGCAGGTCTGTGCCGAGATCTGGAAAAGCAAATTGCAAGGCAGCAGCGGCGCAAGAATGTAAATGAAGCTTTGATTTCCACCCTGCAAAAGGATTTGGAAGGATACCAAAACGGCCGCCACAGCGCCGCTTCCGACCGCTATATGGCGCTCATCTATCCGGAGTATGCCAATGCGCTGAGCTATGTGCCGGAGGGCGCTGTCATCGCCCTGTGCGACCACGCCTCCCTCAAGCGCACCGCCAGAGCCCGCACCGATGAAATCGGGATGCAGCTGGACAGTGTTTTAAGTGCCGGACTTGTGGTGGGGGAACTGTGCGACTATGTAAGCGCATGGGAGGACTTCTGCGGGCAGCTTTCCGGAAAAAGCTGTGTCTATTTCGATGCCTTCGGCGGCTCTGCCTATCCTGATGAGGCCGCGCCGAAGCAGCTGCTGCCCATGCAGGCAAAGCAGCTGCCCGGCTATGCAGGCAACTTGGAGACCGCCGCGGCAGACCTAAAGCACTATCAGAAAATGGAGTTCGGCTCTCTGGTGCTGTGCGGCACGAGACGCCGGGCAGAGCTTCTGCAGGGGATGCTTCGTGAGAAGAACCTGAGTGCATTTCTTTCCATCCCCCTGACGAGCCTTCCCAAGGCCGGGCAGATTCTCCTGACCGACGGCACCCTGCCCTTCGGCATGGAGTACACGCTTTCCAAACTCGCTGTGCTGACGGAGGGACAGCTCATCGCCAAACGGGAGACCCGCAAAGCCCCCAAGAAAACCGCCACCAACCGGCAAAAGCTCAATGCCTTTACGGATTTGTCCCCCGGTGATTTGGTCGTTCACGAGAACTACGGAATCGGCAGGTTCCTGTCCATGGAGCAGATTAAGGTGGACGGTGCTGTCAAAGACTATATCAAAATTGCCTACCAGGGGTCGGACACCCTGTTTGTCCCCGCCACCCAGCTCGACCTCGTCAGCAAGTACATCGGAGGCGGCGGTGAGGATGCCAATGTGAAGCTCAATAAAATCGGCTCCGATGCATGGCAGAAGACCAAGACCAAGGCACGCAAGGCAGCCAAGGACATGGCCGGCGAGCTCATTGCCCTCTATGCCGCCCGCAAGCGCCAGCCGGGCTTTGCCTTCGCCGCCGATGCCCCATGGCAGAAAGAATTTGAAGATAACTTCCCCTACCCGGAGACCGATGACCAGCTTCGCTGCATCGACGATATCAAGCGGGATATGGAAGCTCCCACTCCCATGGATAGACTGCTGTGCGGTGATGTGGGCTTCGGCAAAACCGAGGTTGCCCTGCGGGCAATTATGAAGTGCGTCATGGACGGCAAGCAGGCGGCGATTTTGGTTCCCACCACGGTATTGGCGCAACAGCACTACCAGACGGCAGTCAGCCGTTTTCGGGGATTCCCGGTCAACATTGATGTATTAAGCCGCTTCCGCACCCCCAAGCAGCAGGCCAAAACCTTACAGGACATTCGCTCCGGCAATGTGGATTTGGTTATCGGCACCCACAAGCTCCTGCAAAAGAGCATGGAGTTCAAGGACTTGGGGCTTCTGGTGGTGGACGAAGAACAGCGCTTCGGCGTCAGCCACAAGGAGCGGCTCAAAGAGCTTTCAAAGGGCGTGGATGTGCTGACCCTCTCCGCAACCCCCATTCCCAGAACCCTCAACATGGCGTTGTCCGGCATAAGGGATATGTCCACGCTGGAGGAGCCCCCTGCCGACCGCTACCCGGTGCAGACCTTTGTCATGGAGTATAACAGCGCCATCATTGACGATGCCATCCGCCGCGAGGTGGAGCGGGGCGGTCAGGTATTCTACCTTCACAACCGCACGGAGACCATAGAGCAGTGCGCCGCAAGCCTTAAAAAGCGCATTCCCGGCCTTTCCGTGGGCGTTGCCCACGGCCAGATGACGGAAGATGCCTTGGGCGATGTGATGAACGCCATGCAGGAGGGAGAAATTCAGGTGCTGGTATGCACCACCATTATTGAAACCGGCCTTGACATTCCCAACGCCAACACCCTGATACTGGAAAACGCCGACCGCTTCGGACTTTCCCAGCTTCACCAGCTCCGTGGCCGCGTGGGTCGCTCCACCCGCCACGCCTATGCCTACTTCACCTACCGCCCCGACCGCAACCTGACGGAGGTTGCCGAGAAACGCCTGAGTGCCATTCGGGATTTCGCTGAGTTCGGCTCCGGCTTCAAGATTGCCATGCGGGATTTGGAAATCCGCGGCGCGGGCAATCTTTTAGGCTCCGAGCAAAGTGGCCACATGATGAGCGTGGGCTACGATATGTACCTCAAGCTCCTGGACGAAGCCGTGCTGGAAGAGAAAGGCGAGGCTCCCGCCGCCCCCGACTGCACCGCCGACCTCAATGTCACCGCCAATGTGGACAAGGACTTTGTTTCCCGGGGTGAGGAGCGCATGGATTTGTATCGCCGCATGGCGGCCATCCGCACACCCGCCGATGCCGACGACCTGCTGGATGAAATTGTAGACCGCTATGGAGAACCGCCCAAGGGCGTGCTGAACCTCATTGACATTGCCCTTCTTCGTGCCAAGGCGCGTCAGGCCGGTATCAAGGACATCAAGCAGAAGCAGGGCGATGTGCTGTTTGTACTGACCAATCTGGACTTTGAGAAGGTCAGCAGGCTTTTCGATGACCCCAAGGTCAAAGCCGCTGTCAGCTTCGTCGCCAGTGCCAAGGAGCCGACCTTAAAGCTAAAGCTGGTTTCAGGAAGTGACAGCTTAAAGCAGAGCAAGGCATTTGTGGATAAGTTTTTATCCCTGTCCGTTTCCTGACAAAGCGTTGTAATTGTGCAGTCTTTGTGTTATGATAGAAAAAAGGAGGTGCAAAGCATGGATTTACCTGAAACAAAATCAAAACGCCCCGGCAAGAAGTTTGCCATCTGCGCCCTGCTCACCGCGCTTTTCCTGCTCTGCGCCTGTCTGAGTGTGTATTTCTTCCGCAAAAGCGCCGACCCTTACGGCGGGCGGATTCTGAACAATGTGGTCGCCGCCGACCTGAACCTAGGCGGCATGACGGAAAAAGAAGCCAAAGCCGCCCTGAACGAATTCAAGGCGGACTTGGAATCCACGGATATGGAGCTGGTGCTGCCGGGGCTTACCCTGCACTTCACGCCCAAGGAAACCGGAGCGACACTGGATGTGGGCAAGGCCCTGAAAAAAGCAATGGCCTATGGCCGTGACGGCAGCAAGGAAGAAAACCATGCCGCGTTCCTCGCCTCCCAAACCGGTGTTTACCGTCTGGATTTGTCCGACTGCCTGCACTTTCGCAGCGGTGCGCCGGAAGCCCTTGTGTCCGAAGCTGCTGCAATCTGCCGCAATCTTTACGAGGAACCCTCCTACGAAGTTCTGGGGCAGATGCCCGACCTGACCCGGGAGGATTTGGACGACACCACCCCCACCCCCAGCATTGTTTTCCGCAATGGACGGAGCAGTCTGGAGCTGAACGAAGCCGAAACTCTGAATGCTCTGCTATGGGCCTATGGCTGCCACAGCTTCCGGGTGGAAATTACCGGTCTTCCCGTGCTGCAAAAGCCCGAGCCTCTGGATATCAAGGCCATCGGGGAGCAAATCAATATTGCTCCCGTGAATTTTGAAATTGACAAAAAGACCATGGAAGTCATTCCCGGAAGCTTCGGCTGTGCTTTCCATGTAACCACCGCCCGCCGCGCCGTTATGAAAGCAGGCGATGGAGAAGCGGTCACCATTCCCATGACCCTTCAAGCTCCGGAAGTAAACCGCCGGGAAGCCTATTTTCAGGATATCTTAGGCTTCTGCGAGACCCGCCACGGCACCAATGCCAACCGCAATACCAATCTGGCCATTGCCGTTGATAAGCTCAACGGTCTGGTTCTGGAACCCGGCGTGGAATTCTCCTATAACGGTTTGCTTGGTCAGCGGACGGAGGCCGCAGGCTTTAAGCCCGCCCCCGCCTATTCCGGCACCAATCTGGTCAACACCCCCGGCGGCGGCATCTGTCAGGTGTCCTCCACGCTGTATTTAGCCGCCATGTATGCCGAGCTTACCGCCACGGAGCGTATCAGCCACGGCTTCAAGCCCTCCTATATGGCCGCCGGCACCGATGCAACTGTCAGCTGGCCTTCCCCGGATTTGAAGCTGGTTAATCCCACGCCTTACCCCGTGAAAATCAAAGCATGCCTCACGGACACCCATGTGCAGGTTTGGATTATGGGCACGGAAACCCGGGATTATGATGTGAAGATTGAAACCTCCGTCCAGTCCGAGATACCCACCTACATCCGCTCCTATATTGCCAAATATGACAAGGTAAGCGGTGAGCGCCTTTCCCGGGAATATCTTGCCTACTCCGCATATTTCGACTGATTGCTTATAAATAATCCCTGCACTTTATTAGAGTGCAGGGATTATTTATTTTCTATGCTTTCTTCAAATCTGCGGCAATGATGCGCTTCATGGCTTCAATGCCCACCCTTATGGCTCCGGAGGTGTCCTCGGTCATAGGCATAACAAGCCCTGCCTTCTCCCGCTCCTGATTCCACACAGCGTGAAAACAACTTCCGCACCGCACACCACGAGCCGCGGCCACCACAAAGAGGGCGGCGGACTCCATCTCGCTGGCCTTCACGCCAAGGCGCTTCCAGCTTTCCCACTTCTGAAGCAAATCATAGTACACCGGGGAGGCCTCGGGGCTGTGCTGACCGTAGAAGGAATCCTTGCACTGGACAATACCCACATGTGTACGGTAGCCCAAATCCTCGGAGGCCGCTTTCAGTGCCGTGGTTATGTCAAAATCTGCAACGGCGGGGAACTCAATGGGCGCATACTCCAGCGAAGTGTGCTCAAAGCGGACGGCGCCGCTGGCAACCACCACATCCCCGGGGCAGACATTCAGGTCAATGCCGCCGCAGGTGCCGATACGGATGAAGGTATCTGCGCCGATATTGCACAGCTCCTCCATGGCGATGGAGGCAGAGGGGCCGCCGATACCAGTGGAGCAGACGCTGACCTTCTGGCCAAGCAATGTACCCGTGTAAATATTGTATTCGCGGTTCATGCCGATATGGACGGGATTATCAAAATGGCTTGCGATTGCCTCGCACCGACCGGGGTCACCGGGCAGGAACACATAGCGTCCCACATCCCCTGCCACGCAATGAATGTGAAACTGCATTCCGATATCTTGCATCGTGGACACTTCCCTTTTATGAAAATTATACAGAAAGTATAGCACAAGTTCGAAAAAATTGCAATAATTTTACAATACGCACTGCACATAAATGTGCGGGCGGCTAATAGCCGCCCGCACAGTACAATGAGAAAATGATAAAAGCCGGTGTGAAAGCGAGGAAGCTATACCATTACGCACACATTTTATTGGAAATTTGCATGCTCCACTGCCGGGCGGCTGATAGCCGCCCCTACGCTTCGGGTACGATACCATAGCGGTATGATTAGAACAGCGAAATCTGGCTGCTGTCGGGTAAGCTTCCGAACGCTCCGGCATCCTTGAGCATCTGGATGTGGGTCTTGGAGACCTTGGGGCAGGCAAGGGCGATTTCCTCGATGGAGAGGAAAGATTTACCTTCTCGTCCGTTCATCAAATCCCACGCCGCATTCTCGCCAAGGCCGGAGATTGCCACAAAGGGCGGGCGGATTTTCCCGTCCTCCACCAGAAATTTTATCGCATGGCTCTTATACACATCAATGGGTAAAAACGAAAAGCCTCGCAGGTAATATTCGTAGACGACCTCCATGGTGGTAAGCAGGTCTTCATCCTTGTCGGTGGCGTTTTCGTTCTCATCAATGGCCTTGATATTGGCCATGATGGCCTCCTTGCCGTTGGTCATAAGTCCTGCATCAAAGCCGCCCTTCTGACTGCGGCGGTAGAAATAGGCCGCATAGAATGCCAGCGGGTGATAGACCTTGAACCATGCGATACGGAATGCCATCATAACATAGGCCACGGCGTGTGCCTTGGGGAAGAGATACTTAATCTTCTTGCAGGAGCCGATATACCACTCGGGTACACCCGCCTGCCGCATTTCATCCTCCGCGCCCTCGGGCAATCCTCTGCCCTTTCGTACCGCCTCCATAATCTTGAAGGAGCGCTTCTCGGGCATACCGCAGGAGATGAGATAAATCATAATATCGTCACGACAGCCGATGGCCTCGTCAACGGATGCCGTCTTGGAAATAATCAAATCCTTGGCATTGCCCAGCCACACATCGGTGCCGTGGGAGAAGCCAGAAAGACGAAGGAGCGTATCAAACCGCGTGGGCATGGTGTCCAGCAGCATCCCTCGTGTGAATCGGGTGTTGAACTCGGGGATGGCCACGGCTCCCGTGGGGCCGAGGATGGGGTCGTCTTCGTAGCCCAGCTCCTTGGAATTTGTGAAGATGGACATGGTACGCTTGTCATCCAAGGGGATTTTCTTAGCATCAATACCCGTCATATCCTCCATCATACGAATCATGGTGGGGTCATCGTGACCCAGCATATCCAGCTTCAGGAGGTTCTCTTCCATACAGTGATATTCAAAATGGGTGGTAATCTGGTCTGCATTGGGGTCATCGGCAGGGTGCTGAACCGGGCAGAAATCCCAGATTTCATTTTCCTGGGGGATGACTACCAGACCGCCGGGGTGCTGACCCGTGGTGCGGCGCACACCCACACAGCCCGTGGCGAGTCTGGCCTCCTCCGCATGGTTGGCGGTTTTACCCCGCTCGGACAGGTATTTTTTCACATAGCCGAAGGCGGTCTTCTCCGCCACGGTACCGATGGTTCCCGCGCGGAACACATGGGATTTTCCGAACATTTCCACGCAGTAGGCATGTGCCTTGGACTGATATTCGCCGGAAAAGTTCAGGTCGATATCGGGCACCTTGTCGCCGCCGAAGCCAAGGAAAGTTTCAAAGGGAATATTGAAGCCGTCTTTTTCAAATTTCGTGCCGCACTTGGGGCAGATGCCGTCGGGCAAATCCGCGCCGCAGCCGTAGCCCTTGGGCACATCAAAGGTGGAGAATTTACACTCCGGGTTCGGGCAGCGGTAGTGGGGCGGGAAGGAATTAACCTCCGTAATGCCGGACATATAGGCAACAATGGAGGAGCCGACGGAGCCACGGGAGCCGACGAGGTAGCCATGCTCCAGAGAGTTCTGCACCAGCTTCTGAGCGGACATATAAATCACATCGTAGTGACAGTTGATGATATCATGCAGCTCCGTCTCCACGCGTTTGGTCATAAGCTCCGGGGGATTTTCACCGTAAAGACGGCGAAATTTACCATATACCAAGCTTTTCAGGTCTTCCACGGAATTTTCAATGCTGGGGGCAAACAGGTTGTGGGGCACACACCGTAAGGTCTCACACATATCCGCAATGTAATTGGGATTTGTGACCACAACCTCGTAGGCTTTCTCCGCGCCTAAGTAGGAGAACTCCGCCAGCATTTCATCGGTGGAGCGGAAATACAGCGGATTATTCTTGTCCGCATCCTCAAAGCCCTTGGTGGCCAAAAGAATATGACGGAAGATTTCGTCCTCGGGGTTCAGGAAGTGGACATCACCGGTGGCAACCACCATCTTGCCCAGCTCCTGACCCAGACGCACCACGGTGCGGTTGAAGTCCCGCAGCTGCTCGATATCCCGGGCTAACCCCTTTTCCAGCATAAACATATTGTTGGCAATGGGCTGAATCTCTAAGTAATCATAGAAGGAGGCGATGCGCTTTAATTCGTCATCACTCTTGCCGTCCACAATGGCCTGAAACAGCTCGCCCGCTTCACAGGCAGAGCCGATAATCAGGCCCTCCCGATACTTCATAAGCTCGCTTTTCGGCATTCTGGGCTGGCGCTTGAAGTATTCCAGATTGGAAAGAGAGATGAGGTGGTAGAGATTGCGAAGTCCCACCTGATTCTTGGCATAGAGGATAATATGCCGGGACTTTCTGTCCATGATGTGCCCGCCGGAGCGCAGGGTCGCCATCACGGCATTGACCTCCTGCAGCCGCTTCACTCCCTGCTCCTCGGACAGGCGCTTAGAAAGCCTGTCATAAATCAGGCCGCAGGTCACGGCATCATCCGCCGCCCGATGATGGTTGAAATCGGGAAGACTCAGGGCATTGGACACGATGTCCAGCTTGAATTTGCTCAGCTGCGGCATCATGTTCTGAGAAAGAATCAGGGTGTCCACCGCCGTAAGGGTATAGGGAAGCCCCTGCTTTTCGCAGGCAGCACGGATAAAGCCCGTGTCAAAGTCGGAATTGTGGGCAACCAGCACACGCTCTCCCACAAATTCCAGAAATGCGGGCAGAATTTCTTCAATCTTCGGTGCGCCCTGAAGCATGGCATCGGTGATGCCGGTCAAATCCACAATGCGCTTGTCAAGGGTTCGTCCCGGGTCAACGAAGGTCTGGAAGCGGTCAAGCTCCTTGCCGTCCTTCATCCGCACGGCACCGATTTCGATGATGGTATCGAGCCGTGCACTCAGGCCGGTGGTCTCCAAGTCGAATGCAATGTATTCATCGGAAAGCGCCATGTCTGCATCGCCGTGAACCACAATACGGTCATCCACATCATTTACATAATATCCTTCGCAGCCATAGAGAATCTTGATATTTTCGTCAGTGCCCGCCACCTTGGCCTTGGCAGCTGCTTTCATGGCATCGGGGAAGGATTGGACAACACCGTGGTCGGTAATGCCGATAGCACGGTGCCCCCACGCCGCCGCCTGCTTGACGGCTGCGGCGGTATCCGTCAGTGCGTCCATGTTGCTCATAACCGTGTGCAGATGCAGCTCCACACGCTTGCCGTCGGGGGCAGTATCCTTGCGCTTGGGCATGGCGCCGGGCAGGATGGCATAGGGCTTTAAGACCATCTCGTTTTCAAAGCGGTCTTCCACCAGCTTGCCCTGCACGCGAATCACACTGCCCACATTCACGGCATCCAAAATCGGCTTTGCCTCCTTGGCCTCCATGAACTTGGTGACACGGATGGAGCCGGTATTATCCGTCATATCGAACTTCACTACGAAGGCGTTGCGTTTGGTCAGCTCCTTGTGGTCGGCGGCGAAGACACGCCCCTCCACGATAATGGTGCCCATGTCCAGATTCAAGTCCTTCATGGGCACAGAGCTGCCGCGAAACACCTTGCCGTAAATGGTGTCGCTCTGGGTTGGCTCGGCGGGTTTGCTCGGCTGCTTGGCCGCCCCGGTCACAGCCGATGCCATCTGACTTTCGCGCATGGCCTCCATGGCTGCAAAAAGCTCTTTTCCTTCCGGAGCCTGTCCCGGGATGACCTCCAAAGTCACTTCCACGCCGAACATATCCCGCAGTTCATTCCGAACCTTGGGGAAAACCTCTGTAATTCCGTCCTTGCCGTTGGCAAGAAGATTGACTTTCAGGTGTGTCCCCTCCCAATGGAAGGCCGCCCCGGCAAGGGCACCACGGTTCATGGGATTGTGGCGAGTAAAGAGCTGCACCAAATCCGCTGTGTCCATGGCGCAAAGCAGCGCTTCATCATAGGTCACATGAAGCTCCATGGTCTTGAGGCCGTAAATAGCCGCAATATCCCGCTGTGCCGCCTGAACCGCGCGCATGGGGATATAGGCATCCGACTTCACAGCCACGGACACACTGCGCTCCTGCGGGTCAATATCCGCAGCAACGATAGCCGCCCGGGATAGCTCCTCAGGCGGCTGATATTCAGAAAACATATTAGAAAAGTATACTGTTTCGTTCATGGTGAATCCTGGTTCTCTCCGGAGTTAAAGGAAGCTCTAAGCTGGTTTGCCACTGTAGGGACGGCTAATAGCCGCCCGCGCAGTATGCGCGGAAATGATTTGTTAATCCAATGCGAATTCGCAAAATCGTGCCAATTCGCATTGGATGATTCATATATTGGGGAATGTGCTGCCGGGCGGCTGATAGCCGCCCCTACATTGATATCTGAACAAATGCCTCTTTACATCCGTTCAATTCTTCGCAGAAGCTCGGGCAAAAGCTCATCGTAGGGCAACTTGCACACCTGCACGCCCTTTTCAAAAATCAAGCCGCAGCCATCGCCGCCGGCAATGCCGATGTCGGCCTCCCGCGCCTCGCCGGGACCATTGACCACACAGCCCATGACCGCCACGGTGATGGGCTTTTTGCACTCGCGCAGGGCTTCATCCACCTGATTGACAAGACCAATCAGGTCAATCCGGGTTCTGCCGCAGGTGGGGCAGGACACAATGTCCACACCGTCCCGGCGCAGTCCCGCCGCCTTCAGAATGTCCTTGGCGGCGTAGATTTCCTCCACAGGGTCATCCGTCAGGCTCACCCGCAGGGTATCGCCGATGCCGTCAAGCAGCAGCGCACCGATGCCCATGGCGGACTTGATAAGTCCCTGACGGACGGGGCCGGTCTCCGTGACACCGATATGGATGGGATAGTCACACTTTGAGCGGAAAAGTCTGGCTGCCGCCACCATGGTGGGCACGCGGCTGGACTTCATGGAAACGCAGCTATCATAGAAGCCCTGCTTTTCCAAAAGCTCCAAATGAGAAAAAGCACTTTCAACCAGGGCTTCTGCCGTAGGATGTCCGTATTTTTCAAGAAGTACCTTGTCAAGAGAGCCGCCGTTGACACCGATGCGGATGGGAATGTGCAAATCCTTGCACACATCCACAACGGCCTTTACCTTATCCTCCCCGCCGATATTACCGGGGTTAATGCGAATCTTGGCGGCACCGCCCTCAGCGGCGGCAATGGCCATTTTATAGTCAAAATGAATGTCCGCAACCAGCGGCATGGGGCTTTCCTTTGCAATCTCGGCAAAGCCCGCGGCGGCCTCCTTATCCGGCACGGTGAGGCGGGCAATCTGGCAGCCCGCGGCATAGAGCCCCCGCAGCTGGGAAAGTGACCCCTCCACATCCGTGGTCTTGGTATTCAGCATGGACTGAATCACGATGGGCGCACCGCCGCCGATGGGAATATCGGAAACCATTATCTGTCTGCTCATATGTTACCTCTTAAAAAGAAGAATGAAATCCTTAAACAAAATGAAAACCATCAGGGCACTGAGCACCGCCAAGCCTGCGGCATGGACATAGCCCTCATATTTGGGATTGAGTTTTTTGCGGGTGACAGCCTCCACCGCAGTAGTCAACAGCAGTGTCACCGCCCGTCCGCCGTCCAGTGCCGGGATGGGCAGCAGGTTCATTACCCCAAGGTTAATGGCAATAAAGCTGCCGAAGTACAGCAGCCTCCGCAGTCCCTGCGCCCTTGTGGGGGCAGCATTGGCAGAGACTGTCATCTCCTTCACAATGCCCACGGGGCCGGACAAATCCTGCACCCCCGCCTGACCGCGCAAAAGCATGCGCAGGCTGAAGCGCACAAGCCGCGCCATATCCAGCGCCGATGCACCCACTTGGGTGAGCTTTCGCATGGGGGTTGCTTCCACAGCAGTAAAATCAAAGCCATAGCGAAGGCTTGTGCTTCCGTCCGCATTGGCAAATTCCCGCTTGACCATGGCAATGTCCGTAAGGTACACCTTTTCACCACCACGCCGGAGCACTATGTCGTGATTCTCGCCGCCGTTTATGGCAAGAATCTGGGTGAAGTCCGAGGCAGTGTAGAGGTATTCCCCGTCCACTTTCAAAATGCGATCACCCACCTGAATGCCTGCCTCACCTGCAATGGCGCACTCCGGCTCTACCGCACCCACCACGGGCACAATAAAGCCCTGCGCCGGGGCAAGGAAGATGGCAAGAAACATAAGACCCGCCACAAAATTCATAAACGCCCCGGCAACAAAAATAATCAGACGCTTCCACCATGCGGCCGCTGTCAGGGCATGGGGATTTTCGGATGCTTCCTCCTCCCCCTCCATGGCGCAGTAGCCGCCGAAGGGGATGCAGCGCAGGCAGTAGAGGGTCGCACCGATTTGCTTCTTCCAGATGGCAGGACCCATAAACAGGGAAAACTCATTGACCTGCACACCGAATAATTTCGCGGCGGCAAAATGGCCGAATTCGTGGATTAAAATGAGAAAACTGAAAATCAGTATGGAAACAATAACATTCATAAACGCCTCGATACAGTTTTAGAAATATGGTAGCTTCCCTATATTTCTATTGTGTATCCATTTTGGAAATTCATCCCGCGCAGTGATTTTTCACATAGGCACGAGCCGCAGCATCCGCCTCCAGAATCTGCTCCAAGGTGGGTTTCTCCACAAAAGGAGTCGCCTGCACCGCCTCACTTACCAGACGGTAGATATCATAGAAGCCGATTTCATCCCGGAGGAACATAGCAACCGCTTCCTCGTTGGCACCATTCATGGCAGGGCAAGCCGTGCCGCCCTTTTCTGCACATTTACGCGCAAGCGCCAAACAGGGGAAAGCCTCCATATCCGGCTCCACAAAGGTCAGGGCAGCGCATTTGGTCAAATCCAGCTTTTCCACAGGGCTTTCCATGCGCTCGGGGTAGGTCAGCGCCAGCTGGATGGGCAGGCGCATATCGGGCGTGCCAAGCTGTGCCATAACCGCGCCGTCATTGAACTCTACAAGGGAGTGCACAATGCTCTGGCGGTGCACCAGCACATCCACCTGGCGCAGGGGCAGACGGTAAAGACGCATGGCCTCAATGACCTCAAGCCCCTTATTCATAAGCGTTGCGCAGTCCACAGTGATTTTGGGCCCCATCTTCCAGTTGGGATGCTTGAGGGCATCGGCCTTGGTGACGGATTTCAGGGCTTCCTGATTCATTCCGAAGAACGGGCCGCCGGAACAGGTAAGAATGATACGCTCAATCTGCTCCTTCCTGCGGTTTCCCATGAGGCACTGGAAAATAGCCGAGTGCTCGGAGTCCACGGGGACAATCTCCGCACCGTACTTTTCCGCCTCGTCCATGACCAGCTCACCGGCGCAGACCAGCGTTTCCTTGTTGGCAAGGCCAATGCGCTTGCCCGCCCGAATGGCGGCCAGTGTGGGCTTTAAGCCCACCATACCCACCACCGCCGTAATCACGCAGTCAGCATCCTCCATGGTCGCGGCGCGAATTAAGCCGTCTTCCCCATAGTCAACCTCGATATTCAGGTCGGAGATTTCCTTCGCCAGCTCCCGGGCGGCATCCTGCGTTGCCATAACGGCAAGCTGAGGATGAAACTGACGGCACTGTTCGGCCATCATCTGCACGGAAGAACCGGCAGTCAGCGCCGCAACGCGCATTCCTTCGCACCGGGAGATTACATCCAGACTCTGGCGGCCGATGGAGCCGGTGGAGCCTAAGATACTCACACATTTTACCATACAGTTACCCCATTGCGATGGGCAGAATCACAAGCAGTGCTTCCACCACGGGCACGACCATTACCAGAGAATCAAAGCGGTCAAAGAAGCCGCCGTGGCCGGGAATCAGATTTCCGTAGTCCTTGATGCCGGTCTGGCGCTTGATGACGGAGAACATCAAATCCCCCATGACACCGACCAGGGAGCCCACCATACCGTAAATCAGAGCGAAGCCGTAGAATACACGGAACTTAAAGCCCAGACCCAGCACCAGCGCATAAATAAGCATGGCCAAGGTAGATGCCAGCAGTCCGCCCAGCATTCCTTCAATGGTCTTGTTGGGACTAACCACAGGAGCCAGCTTGTGTTTGCCGAAGCGCAGACCGGCAAAGTAGGCACCGGCATCGGAGGAAAAGGCGATAATAAAGGGAATCGCCACAAAGAATCTGCCCTGGGCATCCATCAAAATGCGGATAATGCCCGTGAGCATATAGGGGACAACAAATCCACCCAGCAGACACAGGGACACTGTCTCCACGGGAACCTTCACATGGTCGAGCATCATCTCCATGAACAGCAGCGCCATAAAGACGGAAAGCCCCAGCATGGCAATGGCATTCACAGCACCGAAGAAGCTCCAAACGGACATCATAGCCGCCGCAGCTGCCGAATAGACGACCATGCGCTTGCGCACCACCAGTCCTGTGCGGTACAAAAGCTCATAGGCACCCACTGCCAGAAGCACCGCAAAAATGATGGCAGCCACCAGCTTGTCAAATACAAAGAGAATCAGCAGCAGGACGGGAATCAGCACTGCAGCCGCAATAATACGGGTTTTCATATTTTTATACCCCTCCGAAGCGGCGGTTGCGCCGATTGAATTCCGCGATGGCCTTGTCCAAATCTTCTTCCGTGAAGTCCGGCCAGAGCACATCCATGTAAATAAACTCCGAATAAGCAGCCTGCCACAGCAAGAAATTGCTCAGACGCATCTCCCCGGAGGGTCGGATAATCAGCTCGGGATCGGGCACCCCGGCGCTGTAGAGGAAATCCGAAAACATATCCTCCGTCAAATCATCCGATCTTGCCCTTCCATCGGCAACCGCCTGTGCAAAGGCCTTGGCCGCGTGGACAATCTCATCCCGCCCGCCGTAGTTCAGGCAGAAATTCACCTGCACTTCATAGTCTGCGGAGCGGTTGTGGGCATCCATGCACAGCTTCTGCAGGTCGGGACTGAGCTTGGACAAATCGCCGAAGAAGCAGAACTTTACCTTGTTCTTCTCCATATCCCGGATGGCTTCCTCCAGATAGCGGCGAAGCAGCTTCATAATCCCTGCAACCTCGTCCTCGCTGCGGCGCCAGTTCTCCGTGGAGAAGGCATAAACCGTCAGATACTCCACGCCTAATTTGCGGCAGTAGTTTGCAATCCGGCGGAAGGATTCCGCGCCGGCGGCATGACCTGCATTGCGGGGCAGTCCCCGTTTCTTCGCCCAGCGCCCGTTGCCGTCCATGATGATGGCAATATGGCGAGGCGGTGCATTCTTCTGAGTTTCAGAAAGTGCCATAAAAGCACCTCTTTCTTTCGATGTAATAGTGCAAAGGAATCTCTGAACTTTCATTCAGAGATTCCCTATGAATCAAATTGCCATCAGTTCCTTTTCCTTAGAAGCCAGTGCCTCGTCAACCTTCTTGGTATACTTGTCGAGCATATCCTGCAAATCCTTCTCGGCCTTCTTCTGGTCGTCCTCGGTGATTTCAGAAGTCTTCTTCAGCTTCTTCACATAGTCCATACCGTCACGGCGGACATTGCGCATGGCAACCTTGGCATCCTCGGCGTACTTCTTGACCTGCTTGGTCAGATCCTTACGGCGCTCCTCGGTCAGCTGGGGGAACACCAGACGAATCACACGGCCGTCATTCTGGGGATTGATACCCAAATCGGAGCACTGGATAGCCTTCTGGATGTCCTTGAGAATCTTATTGTCCCAGGGGGTAATCACCAGTGTGCGGGCATCGGGGGAAGAGATGGTAGCAACGCCCGCCAGAGGGGTTTCGCTGCCATAGTATTCGACGGAAATCTTATCCAAGACCTTTGCATTGGCACGGCCTGCACGCACAGCGCCGAAGTCCTCTGCCAGATGATCCAGAGTCTTTTCCATTCTTCTCTGATATTCCTTGAAATCTACGCTCATTTTAAGTCCTCCTTAACGGTTGTACCGATTTTTTCACCGCATGCAACGCGGACAATATTCATGGGGTCATCCAGACCGAAGCAGACCATGGTCATGTGATTGTCCATAGCCAGCGTCATGGCAGTGGAGTCGGTGGCCTTCAGGTGGCGGGAAAGCACCTCGTCATAGGTCAGCTCATCAAACTTCACGGCAGTGGGGTCGAGGTTGGGGTCTGCGGAATAGATGCCGTCCACATTCTTTGCCATCAGGATGGCATCTGCCTCAATCTCCACGCCCCGCAGGACTGCGCCGGTGTCGGTGGAGAAATAGGGGTTGCCGGTGCCGGCGGCGAAGATGACAATCTTGCCCTCGTTCAGGTAGCGATTGGCAGTATCGCGGGTAAAATACTCGCAGAACTTGTGCATCTCCACGGCGGACAGCACTCTTGCATCACAGCCGTGCTTCTCCAGTGCATCCGCAACCGCGATGGCATTCATCACCGTTGCCAACATGCCCATGGCATCGCCGTGGGAGCGCTGCATCTTGGCTGCGCCGTCCTTGACACCGCGCCAGAAATTGCCGCCGCCGATTACCAGACCAATCTGGACACCTGCATCGTGGGTGGCCTTAATGGCCTCACACACGGGGTTAATCACGCTATAGTCGAGGCCCCTGCGAGCCTCACCTGCCAGAGCTTCTCCGCTGACCTTCAGCAGGATTCTGTTATATTTCACCTCAGGCACAATTTTCACTCCTATTCTGTCTTTGAAAGGGCACATAAGCCCAAAATATTCTGAATCTATTCTACCTTATAAAGCGCAAATTGACAAGCACATTTTTCCCAAAGAAGCCGTCAATTTATCACAGGTTTTCTTTTGCTTTCGGTTTCGGGATTTTCGGTTGCAAATCCGACACATATCGGTTATAATAACCCATTATCAGATTGAAGCGTATTAACGCGCGAAAGGATGGATTTATCCATGGCTGAAATCACCGAGAGCAAGAATTTTATCCACGCATTCGTGGAAGAGGATATTGCCGAGGGCGGTCAGTTTGCAGGTCAGACCGTTCACACCCGTTTCCCCCCGGAGCCCAACGGGTACCTGCACATCGGCCACTGCAAGGCTCTGATTATTGACTTCGGCACCGCCGAGAAGTACGGCGGACTATGCAACCTGCGTATGGACGACACCAACCCCACCAAGGAGGATGTGGAGTTTGTGGAGGCCATTCAGGAGGATATTCACTGGCTGGGCTTTGACTGGGGTGACCGCTTCTTCTTCGGCTCCGACTATTTTGAGAAGGACTACGAGTACGCCGTGGAGCTGATTAAAAAGGGGCTGGCCTATGTCTGTGAGCTGACCCCCGAGCAGTTCAAGGAATACCGCGGCGACTTGAATACCCCCGCCGTGTCCCCCTACCGCGACCGTCCCATCGAGGAAAGTCTTGACCTGTTCGCCCGGATGCGCGCCGGCGAATTTGAGGACAACAAGTACACCCTGCGTGCCAAGATTGACCTTGCCTCCGGCAATTTCAATATGCGCGATCCCGTTATCTACCGCATCCGCCACATGCACCATCACCGCCAGGGCGACAAGTGGTGCATCTACCCCATGTATGACTTTGCCCACCCCATTCAGGATGCGCTGGAGGGCATCACCCACAGCCTGTGCTCTCTGGAATTTGAGAATCACAGGCCCCTGTACAACTGGGTTGTAGAAAATGTTTCCGTTCCCCATCACCCCCGCCAGATTGAGTTTGCAAGACTAGGCATCGACCACACCGTGCTGAGTAAGCGCAAGCTCCGCGCCCTCATTGAGGGTGGCTATGTCTCCGGCTGGGATGACCCCCGCATGCCTACCTTGTGCGGCCTGCGCCGCCGTGGCTACACCCCCGCCTCCATCCGCAATTTCTGCGACCGCGTGGGCGTTGCCAAGAGTCCCAATACCATCGACTTCGGTTTCCTGGAGCACTGCCTGCGCGAGGATTTAAACGAGACCGCGAGCCGCGTCATGGCCGTTCTGAAGCCCGTGAAGCTCACCATCACCAACTACCCCGAGGATAAGAGCGAGACCTTTACCGTGGAGAATAACCCCAACGACCCCGCATCCGGCACCCGCGAGATTACCTTCTCCCGCAACCTGTGGATTGAAGAAGATGACTTCATGGCCTCCCCCATCCCCAAGTATAAGCGACTGTTCCCCGATGGCCCCGAGTGCCGCCTGAAAGGTGCCTATGTTATCCGGTGCACCGGCTATAATACCGATGAAAACGGCAATGTCACCGAGGTTCTGGCAACCTACGACCCCGAGTCCGCAGGCGGCGATCCCGCCGACGGCCGCAAGATTAAGGGTGCTACCATTCACTGGGTGGATGCCGACAACTGCGCCGACGCAGAAGTCCGCCAGTATAGTAACCTCTTTGACGACCCCAACCCCGATGCCGCGGACAAAGACTACCTGGCCTGCCTGAATCCGCAGTCTCTGGAAGTGCTCACCGGCTGCAAAGTGGAGGCCTCTCTGAAAAATGCCAAGGCTCCCGCCTCCTATCAGTTCATGCGTCTGGGCTACTTCTGTCCCGACAATAAAGACTGCGCCGAAGGCCACCTGGTCTTCAACCGCTCCGTCAGCCTGAAAGACAGCTTCAAGCCTGCAAAGTAATAATTACCGGGCAATCCCCAATGGAGATTGCCCGGTAGTTTTATGCTTGGACGGTGCAGATAATTTCAAAATTTGCGCAGTTATGCAGATTATTTTCTCTCCCCAATCTGCGCCCGCAGATGGACACTCAGCACAGCCAGCGAGGTTGCCATATTTTCGTTCTGCACCAGAATGTGGGACGGCACATCCAGATGGGTGGGAGCAAAATTCCAGATAGCCTTCACGCCGCAGGCAATGAGCCGATTGGCGGCCTCCTGCGCCGAGGCGGCAGGAACGGTGATGATACCCATGAGCACCTTGTGCACCTTGCAAAAGTGCTCCAGCCGGGAGATGGGATAGATGGGCTGTCCGTCATCGGTCTTGTCCATCTTAGGCTCCACATCAAAGGCCGCCTGAATGTTCAGACCGTACTCCTCAAAGCCGGAGTAGGCCATCAGGGCAAGTCCCAGCTTGCCCGCGCCGATAAGCACCGCATCGGTGGTGTTGTCATAGCCCAGAAACTGCTCGATATCGTCAATCAAAGCATCCTTCTGATAGCCGATTTTGGGGCGTCCGCCATCGGATACCAGTGCTAAGTCCTTGCGCACCTGCACTTCGCCCATACCAAGGGCATTGGCCAGCGCCGTGGCGCTGATGTGGGTAGGTGCATCTTCGGGCATGCTCTTTAAGTACGCCAGATACCCGGGAAGCCGCTTGAGAACGGCTTTTGAAACTTTTTTCTCTTCCATGGCTCTCCTATTCGATATAAAATCTTATCGATATGTTTTCATATCGATTATAGCATTCTTTCCAAAAAATGCAAGGGCATTTTATTTATATCGAACAAAAAATAATCCATGCATCAGGCGCAACTGGTCTGGCGAATCATTTCCTTCTTGAGCTTGGCCATAATGCGCTTCTCAATCCGGGAGATATAGGACTGAGAAATGCCCATCTGCCGAGCGACCTCCTTCTGGGTCAGCTCCTTACACCCGCCCAGGCCGAAGCGCAGATTCACAATCCTGCGCTCCCGCTCCGGCAAATCCGCCACCGCCTGCCGCAGGATGCACAAATCCACATCGTCCTCCAATGGCCGCTGGATTCTGTCCTCCTCCGTGCCCAGCACATCGGACAGCAGCAGTTCGTTTCCATCGCAGTCCATATTGATGGGCTCGTCCAGAGAAATCTCGGTTTTTCGGGCGGAAATTTTCCGAATATACATGAGAATTTCGTTTTCAATACAACGGGAGGCATAGGTTGCCAGCTTGATGTTTTTATCCGTGCGGTAGGTGCCGATGGCTTTCATAAGCCCGATGGTGCCGATGGAAATCAGATCCTCCAGATTGACCCCGGTGTTTTCAAATCGGCGGGCAATGTACACAACCAGCCGCAGATTCCGCTCCACAAGCAGACTCTTGGCGCTTTCATCCCCGTTTTCCAACCCCTGCAGGGCTAATCTTTCTTCCTCCCCTTTCAGCGGCGGGGGCAGAATATCGCTTCCGCCGATATAGTACAGCCCATCCGGCAGCAGTCCGATACGCCTGAGAAACCCATACAGCTTATCCATACTCATTTCCTCCTGTCAGTGCCTGAAAATCGTCCCCCAACTGCTCCGGGCAGAACGCAACCAGACGGTGCTCCCAGTGCTTTCCCACCTTCACCCGCAGCTTCTTTGCCAGCAGCATCCCATCGGGACTTCCCACCGCCCGATAGGGAATCAATCGGAGCTTGGGAATCCCGCAGCTGAGCAGCGTGTCAGCCGGATGCCGCAGTGCCTCGCGGCTTACTCCCAGCAGCTTTTCCGAGGTTTTTCCGTCCACGATAATCACACTGCTTCCCGTCAGGTTGTCCCGCAAGGCATTGCCTGTGTCCTGCAGAGCCGTGAGCGTGATGTGCTGCCCGCCGCTTTCCAGCTCCAGCGCAGAAAATCGACGCCCCCCGATTCTCCCGCCCAGACCCACACGGCACACCCCCCACACAACCGCCGCCCCCACAATGGGCGCTGAGAAATCGGCATCGTGCATCAGTGCCGCCGCCCCGCCCAGCGCAAAGCTCAGCAGCACAAATGTGAGGGCTCTTTTCACACTTCCCCGCCCGAACCCAAAGCAGATAAATGCCATGGCAAGCAGGCTCCCACAGCGAAACGGCAGGCTTCCCAGCAGGGCAAAGCGCGGCAGCAAACAGGCAAGAGCATACACCGCCCCCAGAAGAGATGCCAGTGTGCACCGAAACAGCCTTACCTGCAGCCCTGTCAGCCATCCGGCACCCAGAAGCAGCAGAAAATCCACGCAAAAGTTGAGAATTGTCACCAAGTCCCCATAAATTATCATGCTTTTCCCCCTCGGCAGATTCCAGTATAGCCACTGCAAGAGGAGAATGCAGTCACCTTTCCACGCTCCCGCTTTCGCAAGTTGCGCTAAAAAACGGCATTCCCGATTTGCGGGAATGCCGTTTGCGTATATCAGAGGAAAAAGCGGAGGCAGTGCGGAATAAGGAAGCATTCGCACACTTGCGTGCGCAGGCATCAGACAACAGGAATCCGGCATCAGTGGCAGTAAAATCGGCGCATTGTCCTGAATAAATGGGCAAAAAACTGATGACTGATGTCTGATAGCTGATGACGGAATCTTTAACGGCTACGCCGTTAAAGATTCCTCTCCCCGAATTATTCTTCCTGCCTGTGCTCCACGGTGCGGATGTTCTTCTCCGCCTTGAACCGCGGGGTCATAAGCTCATGGCCGCAGCCGAGGCACCGCAGGCGGAAGTCCGCCCCCGTGCGCAGCACAAGCCAGCGCTTTTCCCCACAGGGGTGCGCTTTCTTCATGGTCAGAATATCACCGAGTCGAATATCCATGGTTAACTCCTGTCATAGTCGGGGAAGCTCCCCGGTATAATAATCCGAATGGAGGGAAGGGCTATGCATCCATATCGTCCGGAGTGCGCTTTTGTATCGCCGCCGGAGCCTCAGGCGCTGGCGGATGCCGCCGAAAGCGGACAGATTCTGCAAGCCATGTGTGTCAAATGCGATGAATATCACAATCTGCATCTGGATTTGGGAGAGAGCGAGGGCATCATCCCCCGAAACGAAACCGCCATCGGCATGGTTGAAGGACACACCCGGGAGATTGCCGTATTAAGCCGTGTCGGTAAGGCCGTCAGTTTTCAGGTTCTTGGCAGGGACCGCGCGGGGCAGTTCATTCTATCCCGGCGGAGTGCCCAGCTGGAAGCCCGGGACTACTTTTTCTCCGCCCTGCGCCCGGGAGATATTCTCCAGGTTCGGGTGCAAAACGCAGGCAGCGCCGGAGTCTTCTGCGATATGGGCTGCGGATTTACAGCACTGATGCCCATAGGGCGGTGCTGTATCTCACGGCTTCCGTCGGCAGCCCGGCTTCACCGCAGTGGGGCGCTGATCTGCGCGGCATTGTGGAAAGCGGTGGACGAAACCGGAAAAATTTTCCTGTCCGGGCGGGAGGTATTGGGCACATGGGAGGAAAATGTCGAGCAGTTTCGGCAGGGGCAAACCGTGGTGGCCGTTGCCCGGACGGTCATGCCCTACGGAATTTTCGTGGAGCTGACGCCCAATCTTTCGGGGCTGGCAGAGCCCATGGCAGATATTGCCCCGGGGGATGCCGTCAGCGTGTACATCCGTGCCATCCTGCCCGCCAAGCACAAAATCAAGCTGAACATTCTGCAAAAGCTCCCGATGGCCACGCCCCCGGAGCCCCGGTATTTCGTGACCTCCGGGCATTTAAGCCGCTGGGACTATTACCCGGGAAGCAAAGCCATCACTTGTTTTTGATGGCATCCCAGTAAGCCTTGGCCGCCTGCTCCAGCTTGTTGGGGCCGTATTCATAATAGTGGGTACCCACCAGCTCATCCGGCAGGTACTGCTGGCTGACCCAGTGGTTGGGAAAATCATGGGGATATTTGTAGCCCTGCTCCCGTTCCTGGGTATAGGTATCGGCGTGGACATTCTGCAAATGCCGTGGGAATGGGTAAGCTTTTCCGTGCTGTACATCGGACAGCGCTTTGTCAAAGGCAATGTGCGCAGAGTTGGACTTGGGTGCGGTGGCCATGAGTACGGCGGCATCCCCCAGAGGGATTCTCGCCTCGGGCATGCCCAGCATCAGCGCCATGTCCACGCAGGATTTCACAATGGGAATAATGGTGGGATAGGCAAGTCCCACATCCTCCGCCGCAATCACCATAAGGCGGCGGCAGGCAGAGGGCATTTGCCCCACCTCCAAAAGCCGCGCTAAGTAGTGGCAGGCGGCATCGGGGTCGGAACCTCGGATGGACTTCTGCAAAGCCGACAGCAAATCATAGTGATTATCCCCATCCCTGTCGGCGCGCATGGCACTCTTCTGGGTGACAGCCACGGCATCGTCCATGGTAAGTATGATTTTTCCGTCCCGCGTGGCACTCGCGGCAAAGAGAACCTCCACCGCGTTGAGGGCTTTGCGGATATCACCGCCGGACTGGGAGGCGATATAGTGCACCACGCCGTCCTCGGCCTCGGACGGCAGACCTGCGCGCTCCTCCATAAACCGAATTGCCCGCTCCACGCACTTCCGGGCGCCCTCCACACCGATTTGCTTAAACTCAAAAACGGTGGAGCGGCTCAGGATGGCATTGAAGACATAAAAATAGGGATTTTCCGTGGTGGAAGCAATCAAGGTAATCTTGCCGTTTTCAATATGCTCAAGCAGGGATTGCTGCTGCTTTTTGTTGAAGGACTGAATCTCATCCAAGTACAGCAGCACACCGTTGGGCGCCATAAAGGTGTCCAGCTGGGAAACGATTTCCTTGATGTCCGCCGTGGAGGCTGTGGTGGCATTGAGCTTGTACAGGGTGCGTTTGGTCTGCTGGGCGATGATATTGGCAACCGTGGTCTTGCCCGTGCCGGAGGGGCCGTAGAACACCATGTTGGGGATATTGCCGGAGTCAATCAGCCGGCGCAGAATCCCGCCCTGACCTAAAATATGTTCCTGTCCGTAGACCTCGTCCAGTGTGGTGGGACGAAGCAAATCTGCAAGAGGTTGATACATGGTTGCACCTCCGTTGGGTGGGATGGGTGAGCTGCGCTCGCAGTCGTCAGTCATCAGTCGTCAGTTGTCAGAGCGATGGCTTTCGGCGAAAGCACCGATTTAACCACAAAAAAACTGATGACTGATGTCTGATAGCTGATGGCTGAACCTTTCGTGGCCTCGCCGCGAAAGGTTCTTTTTGTCCATTATATCACACCCCGCTGCAAATTGCACCCCCTTTTGTGCTTGCATTTTGCCTTTTCCGTGATACAATGAACAAAACCCATGCAAAGGAGGCCATGTCATGCGCCCACAGAACAACACCCGCGAAAAAATCATTGATGCCGCATGGCAGCTGTTCTATGACAAGGGCTATGAGGAGACCACGGTGGAGGATATCATCCGCGCCTCCGGCACCTCCAAGGGTTCCTTCTACCACTATTTTGAGAGCAAGGACTCCCTCATGGGCAGTTTAAGCTACCTCTTTGACCGGCGCTACGATGAGCTGGAATCGGAGCTTGACGAGAACGGCAATCGGATGGATATGCTTCTGTATCTCAACCATGAGCTGTTTGAGATGATTGAAAATACCATCGACTTGGAGCTTCTGACCCGACTGTATGCCACCCAGCTTATGAACACCAGCGGCAAGGAGTTACTTGACCGCAACCGCAGCTACTATCGTCTGCTACGGCGCATTACCGCCGAGGGGCAGACCCGGGGAGAAATCACCCGGGATAAGAGCATAGCGGAGATTGTAAATCTCTACGCCATGGCCGAGCGCGCCCTTTTATATGACTGGTGCCTGCGGGGCGGTGCCCATTCTTTGGTAAAATATGCCGATGAAGTGATGCCAATGTTCCTAAATGGGTTGCGCATTGCACAAAAATTTTAATCGTATTATTATTAATTTCAATTATCGTACAGCTTAAATCAATTGCAGTGCAATCGGTTTTAAGCTGTTTTTTGTTTTTAGTCTATAATTTGTTCCGTACTTCGTTCCCTATTGCGTTTTTGGCACCCCCATGGTATACTTTCCATGACCAAAAAACAAAGCACTTTACGGGGTGGACACCCCGGTTCGCAAGAAAGAGGAGAAGAAAATGAACGCCGAAGTTTTCGCATTTGTATTGTATTTCGTTTTCGTTATCGCCATCGGCCTGTATTTCTTCCTGCGCAATAAAAACGCAGGCGAGAAGGAATACTTCCTTGGCGGTCGTTCCATGGGTCCCTGGGTCACCGCAATGAGTGCTCAGGCCTCCGATATGAGCGCATGGCTGCTGATGGGTCTGCCCGGCTCCATTCTGGCCTTTGGCTTGGGTCAGGTCTGGATTGGCATCGGCCTCACCATCGGTACCATCGCCAACTGGATTCTGGTGGCCAAGCGTCTGCGCCGATTCTCTCAGGCCGCCGATGATGCCATCACCCTGCCCCAGTACCTGTCGGGTCGTTTCGCCGCATCCTCCAAGACCCTGCAGATTATCTGCGCTCTGATTTTCCTGGTGTGCTTTACTGTGTATGTGGCCTCCTCTTTCGTAGCCGGTGCTACCGTGTTCACCACCGTCTTCCCCGGTTTGGACAGTGGCGTTGCCATGATGGTTTTCGCCGCCATCATCATCCTGTATACCTTCCTGGGCGGCTTCCGCGCTGTGTGCTGGACAGACTTCTTTCAGGGCATTCTGATGCTGGTGGCGCTGCTTGCCGTGCCCATCATGGTGCTCTTCACCCAGGAGCTGGACTACAGTCTTCTGAGCAAGGTGGTCGTTGCCAACGACGGCACCGCCTACGCCTTCACCGAGAACCTCTTCAGCGCCAACTGGCAGGAGGTTGTCAGCGGTCTTGCATGGGGTCTCGGCTACTTCGGTATGCCCCACATCTTAGTTCGTTTCATGTCCATTGAAAAGGCAAGCATGGTGAAAAAGTCCACCATCGTTGCCTCCATCTGGGTGGTTCTGGCCTTCGCCGCCACCATTCTGATGGCGTTCTACGGCCGCATGATGGTCGGCGAGGAGCTTCTGAAAGACGGTATGCAGAAGATTGTCTTCATCGCCATGTCCCGCATGCTCTTCCCCGGATTCATCTCCGGTCTTCTGATGTCCGCCATCATTGCCGCCTCCATGTCCACCGCAGACAGCCAGCTTCTGGTTGCCTCCTCCAGCTTCACCTCCGACATCTATAAGCCCCTGTGGCGCAAGGATGCTTCCGATAAGGAAATGCTGTGGGTTGGCCGCGGCGTGGTTCTGATTATCGCCGTGATTGCCTACTTCATCGCCTCCTCCAAGGGCAGCGGTGCACAGGCCATCATGAATCTGGTTGAGAACGCATGGGCAGGCTTCGGCTCCGCCTTTGGCCCCGTGGTCATCCTGAGCCTGTTCTGGAAGCGTACCACCTATAAGGGTGCCATCGCCGGTGTGGTCGGCGGTGCTCTGGTGGATGTGCTGTGGCTGATGTTCCTGTCCGGCCCCACCGGCGTGTATGAGCTGCTCCCCGGTTTCGTTGCCGGTATGATTGCCTGTGTGGTTGGAAGTCTGCTTGACAAGGAGCCCGATGAAAAGGTTCTGGCCGTCTTTGAAAAGGCAACTGCCGAGGAAGCTTAACCGATATTGAATTACACAACAGCCCCGTTCGATTTCCGAACGGGGCTTCACACTGTCAAAAAAGCCGATGCAACTTCATATTGGATGCACTCTATGCGGGCGACTGATGGTCTCCCCTATGCAAATTATCGCAGTAATATATTCCGTTGCCGCGGTGGCAATCGGCATAGGAAAACGCCCCAACCGCGCAGCGGCCGGGGCGTAAATTCATCTTCCTAAGAAGCGGCGCAGATTGTCGGGCATGGGGCCGGAATTCTTGATACCGGGGATGTACTCACCATTCGCCCGGCGGCGGGCGAGAATCTCGCCGATTACGGCTTCGGCATCCCATTTGCCGTTGAGCTTGCAGTCCAAAATGGCATCAATATCATCGCCCCAGACGACACGGGCGGCATCCTGATTTAAGTAACCGGTGTTCAGAATATCCCGCATGAGATAATATCGGGGCAGATAGCGCCACTCCTTGTCGCCGTTGCGGTGCAGACTGAGCTCTACATAAGTATCGGGCAGACCCGCCTCCCAGTCAAAGTCAAAGCCGATTCTTTTCAGGTACTCATCGCCACCGTACCAGTACAGATTTTCCAGCCAAGTCATCCTGGTCAGGGGTGTGGGGTCGGCATAGGTCATACCCACATTCAAATCCTTCAGTGCCTTGCACTCTAAAAGAGGGCTGTAGTCATCCACGACCATCTCAAATATTTCCAGATACTCTAATTCCTGCAAATATTTCACAGGGGTGATATCCCGGCAGCCCGTCATGGCAAGAATCAGGTACTTGATATGGGGGGTGTATTGCAGGAAGGAGCAGTCCGTCACCCAGTAGTGCCCCACATCCACGACTTCAATATCGGTGCAGTAGCGCAAATTGGAGCAGTCCAGATTGATTTTGCGGGAAATCCCCTGCTGCCACGGGTAGAAGTAGCGCATATCCGTCCGGTATTTGGCACCGGCAATGGTCACGGACCAGACAAAACGAACATCTTCATGGCGCAGGTTCAGTGCCTCCATATCCTCGTTGGAGTTGCCGCAGTCAATCATGATAACCTTTTTCAGGGCTTTGAAATAGGGAAGAAGTGCTTCTGCCTCGGCGCAGGTCACCGGAATTTTGGACAGGTCGATTTCCTCATCTTCGGTTGAGAAGACCTTGTCTGCAAGGGTATAGGGGAAGATGAAGAAAGCCTCCGGAAAACGGTCTGCAAACGCGGTGCACTCGTCCTGTGTGAAGCTTTCAGGGAGCACGATTCGGCTGTTACCGAACAGGGGAACAACATCTTCCAGCTCGGGAAAGGTAACATCTTCATCATGAAGATTCACCTCTTCGGCGGCGGTAGAATACGCCTTGCCCCCCAGCGTGACGGTGAAATCAAACTGCACATCGGGGTAGGCCTCGGTCAGTGCCGAGAGGGCAGCCTGATTGGGCAGCTTTCCCTCCAGCTTTACCCCGCGCAGGGCGGGAAGATAGGAAAGCCTCTGCATAAGTATTTCACCGTCCGCATCCCGAAGGACGATGGCCTCATCCTGAGAATGCACCGCCATGCCGCCCAAATCTACCTGATAGGAAAGCACTATGTCAGGGTACTGCCGATGCACCTGCATGAGTGCATCATAGTCCGTACAGCCGTCGGCGTGCAGCACTTTCAGACCCGGAAGATAGGAAAAAACGCGGATATCCTCCTGCGACAGTGTCTGCACCGTCAGTTCTTCGACATCCTCGGAAACGGCATTCCCCTGAAAACGCACTTGCCAGAGAACATCGGCATCGGGGAACGCATCCCGAATAGCTTCATAATCGGCAAGAGACAGATTTTTATCCCGCAGGTCATAGGAAGTCTGCCCTTTTTTCAGGAGCTGCCCACTCACATTCGTGTAGCCGGACAGCACGGCGGCAGCGCCAATGCCGAGGACGGCAATCACGGCGGCGAATATAATCCACAATTTCTTTTTCATAAAGCTTTCTCTCTTTCCGGATTCTTTGCCCAGTCGGGGTGGGCTTCAAATCGGTATTGTTTCCCGCCGAAGGGGAAGGTCAGGGCGCAGGAGAACAGCATGGGTGCTGTTTGCTCGTCCTTTGCACCGTATTTTTTATCTCCCGCCAGAGGAAATCCCCGGGAGGCGAACTGCACCCTTATCTGATGGGTGCGCCCGGTATAGAGGCGGACTCTCACAAGGGAGGTATCCTGCGCTCCGGAAAGCGTTTGGAAGGTCAAGCGGGCTTTTTTGACTCCACGGCGCTCCTTCTTCACAACGAACACTTTGTTTTTAGTACTGTCCTTAAAGAGAAAATCCTCCCAGTCCCCGTCATCCGGGGTGTGGCCGTGGACAATGGCCAGATACTCTTTTATGAATGTGCCGTCTTGCACTGCCCGGGAAAGCTCCGCGGCGGCGGTGCGGGAGGTGGCGTAGACCATGAGACCACCCACATTCTTATCCAGACGGTGAATGGGAAATACATCGGTATGCAGATGGGCTTTCAGCGCTTCTGGAATATCCGTTTCCGAATCCATCCCCACAGGCTTTCGTATGACGGCAAAGCCGGGCGCGGTGTGCACAAGCTCCATGGTTTTCCTCCTTCCCGGCGGCATTTTCTGACTATTATACGCCATGTGGCGCAAAAAAGAAAGTCCGGGACTTCCTTTTTTTGCGCATTGGGGGTATAATGTCCTGAGATTATCCAAAGGAGACCTGCTATGACCCCCAAAGACTATCAGGAAAAACACCCGCTCGTTATTTTTCTGCGTTACTTCAAAGACCACAGAAAGCTTTTTGCACTGGATTTATCCTGCGCCATTGCCATTGCCCTGATTGATTTGTCTTTCCCGCTCATCACGCGGCAGGCACTTTATACATGGCTCCCCGGGGGCAGCTTCCGCGTGTTCTTTATCGCCATGGGGCTGTGCATGGTGGGCTTTCTCATCCGCGCCGTGCTCAACTACTGCGTGACCTACTACGGCCACACCTTCGGCATCCGGGTGGAGGCGGATATCCGCCGGGACTTGTTTGCCCGGATGCAGCGCATGAGCTTTTCGTTCTACGATGAAAACCGCACCGGCCAGCTTATGAGCCGTCTGACCACCGACCTTTTTGACTTGACGGAGCTTGCCCATCACGGCCCCGAGGATTTCATTACCTCCTTTATCACCATCGTGGGTGCACTGATGGTCATGGCGACCATTCGCTGGGAGCTGGCGGTGGTGGTGGGAATTTTGGTGCCCGCCTTTATCCTGCTGGTTATGAGCCGCCGCGCAAGCATGAGCCGTGCCTCCGCCGCCGTCAAACAGAAGACCGGCCACATCAACACGGAGATTGAGTCCAGCCTGTCCGGCATCCGTGCGGCCAAGGCCTTCGGCAATGAAGCGGTTGAAAATGCCCGGTTCAATGCCGCCAATGACCTCTATAAAACCTCCAAGCGGGAGTTCCAGAAAGCAATGGCCGTTTTCAACGCCTGCATGGAGCTGTTTTTGACCACCCTCAATGTGGCGGTGATTGCCGTGGGTGGCTATATGATTCTGAAAAGCCGCATGGACTACCGTGATTTAATCACCTTCAGCCTGTATATTGCCACATTCGTCAACCCCATGCGCAAGATATCCACCATGAGTGAGTTATTCGCCAGCGGCTTTGCCGGGCTCAAGCGTTTTGTGACCATTATGGGCACGGAACCGGAGATTCAGGACGCAGCGGATGCGGTTCCTCTCACCGATGTAAAGGGCGATATCCGGGTGCGTGATGTGCACTTCGGGTACCGGGAGGATGTGGAGGTTCTTCACGGGGTATCGCTGGATGTAAAGGCGGGGGAGACCATCGCCATCGTAGGCCCCTCCGGTGGCGGTAAAACCACCCTCTGCCAGTTAATTCCCAGATTTTATGAGGTGGGAAGCGGCGCAATTTACATTGACGGCCATGATATCCGCACAGTGACTCAGGCGAGCATCCACGATACCATCGGCATTGTGCAGCAGGATGTGTTCCTCTTTGCCGACACCATCCGCGAGAACATCCGCTACGGACGGCCGGGAGCAACCGACGAAGAGGTCGTGGAGGCTGCAAGACGGGCAGAGATTCTGGACGATATTCTTGCCATGCCGGCAGGGTTCGACACCTATGTAGGCGAGCGGGGAACGCTGCTGTCCGGCGGCCAGAAGCAGAGAGTTTCCATCGCCAGAATCTTCCTGAAAAATCCCGCTATCCTGATTCTGGATGAGGCCACCTCCGCACTGGACTCCGTGACCGAGGCCAAGATTCAGCGGGCATTTGACCGCCTGTCCGAGGGACGCACAACCCTGATTATTGCCCACCGCCTGAGCACCATCCGCGGAGCGGACAGAATTCTCGCCATTGCCGACGGGCGCATCACGGAATCCGGCACCCATACCGAGCTTCTAACCTCCGGCGGTATCTATGCCGGACTTTATAACACCCAGAATGCAAGTGCCATTCTGGGAAGCGATACACCGTTAGTAATGTAAACAGGCTGAAAAAACCAGGCAGTACATTTGCACTGCCTGGTTTTTATATGGGATTAGATAAAACTTTACACGCCCCTGCGTTTTTTGAGCTTATACAGCTCCTCGGCGGCGAGACGGGCTTTGGCTACAGGGAAATTGCCGTCGGGGAAGCAGTAGTAGCTTTCCTCGTTATTTCCGATGCAGACCACGTCGCCGATTTCATACCAGTAGTAGTCCGCGTAGAGACCGTAGCAGGCGGTTGGCTTTTGGGTATAGAGAAGCTTTCCGGCACAGCCCGACAGACAGAAACCATCACAGTCGTGGTGCAGGTGACCGTTGCCCACCATGTAAATTGCCTTGTAGTCCTTCATAATACCGATTTTTACATCGGCATCCATTCGGTAAGTGCCGTCTTCCAGCTCCCGGTGAACCTGAGCACGCTCCCATGCGTACCAGTCGGGAATGTGAGGAAATTCACAGATGCCGTCGTCCGCTTCAAGCTGTCCCAGTGGGGTCAATGTGTAGGTCTTTCCGCAGCTGCGGCAGGTGAGCGTCTCGCCCCGTCCCT
>JAZRVX010000012.1:0-1021 GCA_045599455.1 Faecousia sp.
GCCGTTTCTCTGCGGCTGCTCTCACAGCACTCCTTCTCCCGAAGTTACGGAGTCATTTTGCCGAGTTCCTTAACAACACTTCTCCCGCCGGCCTTAGGATCCTCTCCTCATCCACCTGTGTCGGTTTACGGTACGGGCCCCATATGGGCCATAGCGGCTTTTCTCGACAGTAAGGGGCCGCATCTTCGCTACTTCTTTTCGCTCCGCATCACGTCTTCGCCTCCTGAAGTACGGCCTTTCCGCACTCCGGCTCCTCCGCTTGCACCGGGCTTTCCATTCCCGGCTCTGCTTCCCTTACCGTGTCCCCGCAGCTCTGCCATATGGGGGTGCAGGAATCTGAACCTGCTGTCCATCGGATACGCGTTCCCGCCTCTCCTTAGGCCCCGACTTACCCAGGGCAGATCAGCTTTACCCTGGAAACCTTGGATATTCGGCCGCAAGGATTCTCACCTTGCTCTCGCTACTCATTCCGGCATTCTCTCTTCCCTGCAGTCCACAGCTCCTTCCGGTACTGCTTCTTCCCGCAGGCAATGCTCCTCTACCGATCACTTGCGTGATCCCACGGCTTCGGTGTGGTGTTTCAGCCCCGGACATTTTCGGCGCGGGACCTCTCGACCAGTGAGCTGTTACGCACTCTTTCAATGAATGGCTGCTTCTGAGCCAACGTCCTGGTTGTCTTTGAAATCCCACATCCTTTTCCACTTAACACCCACTTTGGGACCTTAGCCGGTGGTCTGGGCTCTTTCCCTTTTGTCTACCCAACTTATCTCGTGCAGTCTGACTCCCGTACATCATCTGGCTGGCATTCGGAGTTTGATATCCCTTGGTAGGCTTTGACGCCCCCGCAGGAATTCAGTGCTCTACCTCCAGCAGACTAATACGAGGCTAGCCCTAAAGCTATTTCGAGGAGAACCAGCTATCTCCGGGTTCGATTGGAATTTCTCCGCTATCCACAGTTCATCCCCACCCTTTTCAACGGATGTGGGTTCGGTCCTCCATCGCCTTTTACGGCGGCTTCAAC
>JAZRVX010000013.1:0-3807 GCA_045599455.1 Faecousia sp.
TCATTTCAGACGGCAGCTCCCGGGGGAAAGCCGGAAAGAATCGTGTCTGACGGCTTCCACCATCCCGTCTCTCTGGAAAACACTTTTATTCTTCGGCAGCCCGATCACAGCCTTTTCTTATCTTTCGGTATCTTAGCACAAAACAGCTTTTTTTGCAACCCCCAAATCCTGACTTCATTGATTTTTCTCATGGACTGTGTTATGCTTTTATAAAATCGAAAAAGGGGAATTCTATATGATTTTTTCAAGTGTTTCCGATGCCTTAAATGCCATGGATGCGCACCAGAAAACACTGGCTGCCTATAACCATGCCATCGGTGTTCTATACTTGGATGCAACCACCGCAGCGCCCAAGGATACATGGGAGGGGCGGGGGCAGACCATGGAGGTTTTGAGTGAAGCCGTCTACCGCCATACCACATCCGAGGAACTGGCAGATATCCTTGCTTATTTAGAGCCCCATGAGCAGGAGCTGGATGCCCTCCACCGCAGGCAATTTCAGAAACTTTCCCGTGATTATGAAAAATTCTGCCGTGTGCCAAAGGAAGAGTATACTGCTTATCAAGTGCTGATTAACGATGCGCAGGCAGTGTGGGAGAAAGCCAAGAATGAGAATGATTTCCCCGCCTTTGCGCCGTACCTTGAAAAAATTGTGGACTATAACCGCAAGTTTGCAGGCTATTACAGCCCGGAACTTGATCCCTATGATGCCCTGCTTAAAGAGTATGAGGAAGGGCTTAATATGCAAATTCTGGATAAGTTCTTCCTGGAACTGCGCGGTGTCATTGTGCCGCTGCTTTCCAAAACCCAAGCCAAGCCTCAAATTGACGATTCCTTCCTGCATAGGCACTATCCTATTTCCGACCAGCGGGACTTTTCCGATTTTATTATGGAACTGATGGGTCTTGACCGCTTGCACTGCGGCATTGCCGAGACCGAGCATCCCTACACCACCAATTTTAATAATAAAGATGTGCGCATTACCACCCATTATCACGAGGATGATTTGGTTTCCTCCATGTATTCCGTCATCCACGAGGGCGGACATGCCCTGTATGAGCTGGGCTGCGACGATATGTATAATTACACCTGCCTCTATGGCGGTGTGTCCATGGGCATCCATGAAAGCCAATCCAGATTCTATGAAAACATCATCGGCAGAAGCAGAGCTTTTGTATCGGCAATTTTTCCATATTTAAAGCAGAAGTTTCCTGCTCAGCTTGACGGCGTCACCGAGGAAGATTTCTACCGTGCTGTAAATAAAACAGAGCCGAGTTTCATCCGTACGGAAGCGGACGAGCTGACCTACTGTCTGCATGTAGCGGTGCGCTATGAGATTGAGAAGAAGCTTATTGACGGTTCTTTAAAGGTTTGCGATGTGCCCGATGAATGGAAGCGGATGTATAAGAAGTATCTCGGTGTGGATGTGCCCAACGATACCAAGGGCTGTTTGCAGGACTCCCACTGGTCGGGCGGCAGCATCGGCTATTTCCCCAGCTATGCCCTGGGCAGTGCTTACGGCGCGCAGATGCTCTCCGTTATGGAAAAAGAGCTGGGGAATGTATTTGCCGATGTTGCAAAGGGAGATTTAAGCAAAATCACCGCATGGCTGCGGGAGCATATCCATAAGTTTGCCTCCTTCAAAACGCCCGGCGAAACCTTCACCGATGTCTGTGGTGCATTTGATGCCGGATACTATACCGATTACCTGACAAAGAAGTACACGGAGCTGTATGGGTTATAAGAAAGAGAGTATTCATTATGAAAAATATCACTGAAATCAAGAAAAGTATGAATACAGATATCTGTAAGTTTATTCTTGGATGTTTGGCCATATTTGAATCATTGATGCAGTTAACGCACACAAATTCAATATTTACGCCTTATTTGCTGCTGTATTTGCTTGGATTTGTCGCATATATATATATATATATCGCAGAAATCGGCGAGGGGTTGCCTGCTGTTATCAACGCGGGATTATCTGATTTGTAATGCTTCTGCGCTTTTTTTCACCGTCCTGATTAGTACGGCGAACTATCCTCTTTGGCTGGAACCTTCGCTTGGCACTAATACCCCGTTTGTTTTTCGTGTCGGGTATTCTTTTTTGCTTTTTGCAATTATCTGCACAGGATGTTTTCTTGTATTTCGCTCCATGTTTTTCTTTGCAGCTTTGCGAATTGACACAATCACATGGGAAGAGTCTGACGATATAAAGCGTGGTTTCCGGAATCCTAAAAAACTGTTTTACGCCGCCTTCTCTGTAATCGCATTTGTTTATTTATTCGTTCTGTTTTTTGTGAAATACCCCGGGTTGATAGAGGCGGACACAATTACACAGTTTTATGAGTGCAGAACAGGAGAGTACACCAATATGAATCCGCTGTATTCCACACTCGTTATAAAACCTTTTGTAACAGTGGGAATGGCACTTTTCCACAACATGAATGCGTGTGCTGCGATGTACTTTACTGCTCAGGCCATTTTTGTCGCATTTTCATTTTCTTGCGTTGTGAAGATGCTTGCAGAAATGAAAGCACCCGTATGGCTCATGGTTTGCGCAATCCTTTTTTATGCGCTGATGCCTTATCATATCATGTTCAGCATCGGACATTCAAAAGATGTTTTGTTTTCTGTGTTTGTTATGTTGTTTTGCGTTGTACTCTTTCGCATTCTGAAAGAGCCAAACCCGTCCCTAAAGTGGTATATTTACCTCTTCATTTGTTCTGTCGGCTTCTGCGTGATGAGAAATAACGGAATCCTTGCTTTTTTGTTTTTTATTCCGGTGTACAGTCTGTCTTTCGGAGCAAAGGATAAGAAGATTTTGCTGATTCTGATTTCGTCAATCGTACTGAGCTTTTGCTTGACTCGTCCGCTATTACGCGTATTGGGAATTTCGCAATCCGATTGGGTGGAAAGCTGCTCTCTTCCGACGCAGCAGGTGGCAAGAGCAGTCATAGAGCATAATGATTTATCTGCTGATGAAATTGAAGTTTTGAACACAGTCATGGATGTTGCAAAGATTCCACAAAGCTACAATGCCGGATTATCTGATCCGCTTAAGTCGATGATTCGGGAAACCATGCGTGAGAATCCCGAAAGCACTTCGGCAGCAGATTTTTTGAAATTATGGGTTCGCCTGGGTCTAAGACATCCCATATCCTATGCAAAAGCTTTTATTGATTTGACCTGCGGCTATTGGAACAGCGGCTATGATGCTGCTCCATGGTGCAATTTTATATACAATAATAGTCTTGGACTGCATTTGACATACCCGGTGCCTATCCTGAATATGCTCTTTGACCGTTATATTGGCTTGTTTGATGATATCATGACACTTCAGCTCATGGTGTGCACAGGATTTTTTGTCTGGATGTATTTGATATCTCTCACGATATGCTTAATCCGGAAAGACAAAACGGGTTCAATTCTGTGTGCTCCGGTTTTGTGCGTTGTGCTGACCCTGCTTTTGGGTGTTCCGGTTGCATGTGATTTGAGATATATCTACTGTGCATTTTGCACCTTGCCGTTTGTCCTCGCAGTGTCCACGCGAAAACAGTTATAACATAAATAATAGGAATTTTTCGCTGAATATGCCGTTTCCTTACACCGACCTAAAGGATGATACTATGTCTTTAATTGAACTGACACGGGAGGATATTGCCCGGTTTCTTCTGCCCCGCAAGCCCGACACCCACAAAGGTGACTACGGAAAAGTTCTCCTGCTGTGCGGCGCGGAGGGCTTCACCGGGGCGGCGTACTTAGCTGCTATGGGTGCTCTGCGTACCGGCTCCGGCCTTGTGTATCTGG
>JAZRVX010000014.1:0-1534 GCA_045599455.1 Faecousia sp.
CTTCAGCCCTCAGGGAACGCTCCCCTACCCCGCACATCGCTGTGCAGCCGCAGCTTCGGTTCCGTACTTGAGCCCCGATAATCTTCGGCGCAGGGTCTCTCGACCAGTGAGCTATTACGCACTCTTTGAATGGTGGCTGCTTCTGAGCCAACATCCTGGTTGTTTTGGAGACCCCACATCCTTCTCCACTTAGTACGGCATTGGGGACCTTGGCTGGCGGTCTGGGCTGTTTCCCTTTTGACCACGGAACTTATCTCTCGTAGTCTGACTCCCAAACTCTGCAGTGTATCCATTCGCAGTTTGACGGGTTTCGCTAATCGTTACGACCGCTAGACCGATCAGTGCTCTACCGCTTACACTTACTGTTTGAGGCTAGCCCTAAAGCTATTTCGGGGAGAACCAGCTATCTCCGAGTTCGATTGGAATTTCACCTCTACCCACATCTCATCCTGAAGCTTTTCAACGCTCATAAGTTCGGGCCTCCACGCAATTTTACCTGCGCTTCACCCTGGACATGGGTAGATCACTTCGGTTTCGGGTCTGCGTACTGCAACTCTGTCGCCCTGTTCAGACTCGCTTTCGCTCCGGCTCCGCGTCTTCCGCTTAACCTCGCTACAGCACGCAACTCGTTGGTTCATTCTTCAATAGGCACGCCGTCGCTTTCGCTCCGACTGTTTGTAGACATACGGTTTCAGGCACTCTTTCACTCCCCTCCCGGGGTTCTTTTCACCTTTCCCTCATGGTACTATGCGCTATCGGTCGCCAGTGAGTGTTTAGCCTTGGAGGGTGGTCCCCCCTGCTTCCCACAGGGTTCCTCGTGTCCCGTGGTACTCTGGATCCCGGCCTCTTTGTCCGCTTTTCGCTTACGTGGCTTTCACACTGTTTCGCCTGCCTTTCCAGGCAGTTCTGCTAAGCTTCCATCGATTACGCCGGTCCTCAACCCCGGCCAGCCGAAACTGGCCGGTTTGGGCTCTGCCCGCTTCGCTCGCCGCTACTGAGGGCATCTCGTTTGATTTCTCTTCCTCCGGGTACTTGGATGTTTCGGTTCCCCGGGTTCCCCTCCCTTTCGGGATAGCCACCCATGACGGTGGCCGGGTTTCCCCATTCGGACATCCACGGATCTATACTTGCTTGCAGTTCCCCGTGGCTTTTCGCAGCTTACCGCGTCCTTCGTCGGCTTCTGGCGCCAAGGCATCCACCGTATGCCCTTAGTAGCTTGACTTTTCAGCTGCTAAGGCACACACTTTCATGCATGTCTTTAGCTTTTGGTATTTCTCGTTATTCTCTTACAATGTTTTCGCATTGATTTGAGGTTGCCAACCACCCTCATCCGGTGGTTGGGCTTTTTGTTTCTGTGAAGTTTTCAAGGTACAAAATTGAGAGCAGAGCCCTCAAAACTAAACAATAACATAGGCGAATGTGTGTCGACTTAGGAAGTCTATGCGGAACTGTTCATCCCGCATTGTCTCCATAGAAAGGAGGTGATCCAGCCGCTGGTTCTCCAACGGCTACCTTGTTACGACTTCACCCCAAT
>JAZRVX010000015.1:0-1903 GCA_045599455.1 Faecousia sp.
CAAAATCTGTTAGAATAAGAAAAAACAGATGGAGGGATAGAATGGGAAAGAAAACGATATACAGCAATGAATTCAAGGCAGAGGCCTTGAAGCTGTCAGATGAGATCGGCGTAAAGAAGGCGGCAGCGCAGCTGGGACTGCCGTATTATACGCTGGCAGACTGGCGGAACCGGACGCGGGACGATATCGAGGGCCGAAGCGCGGGCAATGTAAAGGCCCTTACAGAGCCGGAGATTCGCATACGGGAGCTGGAGAGGGAAAACGCCGAGCTTCGTCAGGCAAACGAGATATTAAAGGATGCACTGGGTTTTTTCGCAAAAGACCGGAAGAAGTAAAGACCTCAGAACGGCACATATTCATCCGGGAGAGGAAGGACAGGTACACTGTCAAGGAAATGTGCAGGATATTAAAGGTCAGCGAGTCCGGGTATTACCGTTGGCTCAGAAACAGCAGCAAGCCGACGAAACGGCAACTTCTTGCGGTCGAGATGAAAGAAATACGCAACGAGCACCCTGACAACGACAATTACGGAGTAGATCGTATGCGCATAGCCTTGCTGCAAAGAGGCATAGCGGTCAGCCGCAGAACGGTTTACAGGGCGATGAAAGAAAACGGATGGGTGCATAGAAGACATGTTCCACACGGGATCACGAAGGCGACGACTGCGGTACAGGAGGAAGAAAACCTGATCAAGCGCGATTTCAGTGCCGAAGCACCGCTCTCAAAGCTGTTGACGGATATAACCGAGATACAGTGTGAAGACGGCAAGCTGTACGTATCGCCCATTCTGGATTGCTTCAACGGAGAGATCCTCGCTCTCACGATGAGAGATAACATGAAGAAAGAGCTTTGCATTGATACAGTCAGGCAGCTCAGGCAGCAGTATCCAAATCTGAAGGGTGTGATTTTGCACTCGGATCGCGGCAGTCAGTACACAAGCGAGGCGTTTCGGCGGGAGCTTCGCGAAAACGGGATGATACAGAGTCTCAGCGGAACCGGCCATTGCTTTGACAATGCGCGGATGGAAAGCTTCTTTGCTACGCTCAAGAAGGAAAAGATTTACAAAACAGCAGCATATAAGCTGACAAGAGAAGATGTAAAGACGATCATTTTCCGATATATCTTTGTCTATTACAACCGTGTCCGTATCTATACCGGCAATCCTATGGGGCTTGCTCCGGTAAAGTACAGAGAATGGACCGGCAGCCTTATCTCTGCTGCGTGATTGACAGATTTAGGGGATTCTCCGACTGCACTTTTCTTGACATTTCCACTGGGGGTAACGCCATAGGGGGAGGTCTTTGCAACTCAGAGACCTCCCCCTTGGCATAAACAGAGTATCAAGTTAGAGCATAGAGAACCCCTCGCGCGAGCGACGGGAAAAGTATGGATTGCCACGCGCTTCGGAGAGAATTACACAAATTCCGCATTGACGAGGCGGCAGTAACGATCCTCGCCCACATAATAGGTCTCAAACTCACCGATGACGGTGATGACCGCCTTTTTGGAGGGATAGTCGTCCGGGTAACTGTGCTCCCCCGCCAGCACAAACTCCATGCCCTGCTGACAGCAGGCGGCGGCATCCGCGATGAAGCAGGCAAAGCTCACATTCTCCGGGTCCGGCTCCCCGTTTTCGGCAATGGCATACATCACATCGAACAGGCCCACCATCTTCACGGTCTTGCCCTCATAGTCCTCCGGCTCCGTCATCATATGAAAGACTTCGGAATAGACCAGATTGCCGTTGAGCAGCGTCAGATCAACGTCCACCGGGCGGGTATCGGTCTCCGCCGTCTCCGCTACATCCTCCTCCGGCGCAGGGGCTTCCCCGCCGCCGCAGGCGGCCATATTCATCAGCATCAGCAGCGCGAATACCAGACAAAACAGTTTTTTCATGTGTTTT
>JAZRVX010000016.1:0-18153 GCA_045599455.1 Faecousia sp.
GAAGAAGGCAAGAAGCTCGGCAGCGGCACACTGGACATTCACTCCCCCCTGCAGGTCTCCGGCTATTATGGTACGGTTGCCTATGTGGGCGTGAGACTCGACCAGAAGGTATCGAGCGGCACCCAGCTCATTACCCTGAAAAATCCCGGTCACACCGCCGAGTATACTGCCCTGCTGAAGCGCAGAAATGAGCTGTCTAAGCAGATGGATGCGCTGTATGCCATGTCCGACGGCTTCATCCGGGCCGCCAAGGACGGCATTGTGTCCGAAATTCCAGACAATGCCGAATATGCAACCACCGAGGAGCTGGCAGAAATTGCACCTGTTGCATTTACGGATGAATTTGCGGGTGTAAAGCTGGACTGGCTGATAGGTAATTCCCAGATGCCGAAGCTGGCACTGCTGGCATCGCCCGGAGAAAGCCCACTCAAAACATTCAATGGATTCGTTTTATCTACAGATAGCGGTGTTACCCTGATTCCGTATGCGGATACAGCACTTGAGGGTATTACTCCTCACACGGAAATCACATTGCAGATGATTGACAATTCCATGTTGGCAATTCTGCAGGGGCTTCCTGCACTTGAACAGTATTCCGACTATCTATCCAAGCTATCTGCACCAAGTGTCAGCTCCGACAAATGTTATTCCTTCGGTGTCCTCCAAAATCCGATGCCCGGCGGCGGATGGATTATTGTCACCGCAACCGATTTGCACACTTCCGGTCAGGGTGGCTTCCCCGGCGGCCTGGGCGGCTTTGATATTTCCTCGATTCTGGGAGGCATGCGCGGATTCAGCTACGGCAGCTCTGCTTCCTCCTCCAATAAGGTCTACGACACCTACTCCACGGACACCGACACCATCATGGAGCTGGTGCCCCTGGACGAGCTGACCATCACCATCTCCGTTGACGAGCTGGATATCCTGCACCTGAAAGAGGGTATGGATGCCGCCATCACCATGGATGCCTTCCCCGGCACCACCTTCCCCGGCACCATCACCCGGGTGGGTGCCTTCGGCACAAACTCCGGCGGCAATGCCAAGTACGATGTAAAGGTCAGCCTGCACACCACGGAGCAGATGCTTGTCGGCATGAATGCCTCTTTGAGCATCGTCACCGACCAAAGCGAGGAGCTGCTCACCATCCCCGCCGCCGCCATTGTGGAGGAGAACGGCAAGACCTGGGTCTACACCAAGTACGACAAGAGCAAGGATGTACTCACCGGCCTGACAGAAATCACCACGGGTCTGTCCGATGGCGAGCTGGTGCAGATTCTCGATGGCCTCACCGAGAACTCTGTCTTCTACTACCGCTACGCAGACCAGCTCATTTACAGCTTCGTATAATGGAAACACGCAAAAGCTCCCGTCCTCGCAAGAGGTCGGGAGCTTTTGCTTTGTTTAGGAGAAATCGATAAAGGGAGCTCTTGCTAATTAAGGTACAAGCGAAATAGCTCCCTCCGAGAGGGAGCTATTACCTCGCCTCACCACTGCAGGGCTTTCTTCAGCCGCTTTGCCAGGGCGAAGGCAAGGAAAATCTTCACCGCATCCGGCACTGCAAACGGGAACACGCACCAGGAAAGCGCCGTCATAAGACCGATGGCACCGGAGGCGCGGGCATAGACATTCATAAACCACACGGTGCCGAAAGCATAGCACACCCCGAGGCCTAGGAAGCACGCAGCAAGCTGCACAGGCATTTTTCCGCTGACTTTCTCGGATGCCCAATAAACGAGGCCGGAGAACAGAAAGCCCAGAATATAGCCGCCGGTGGTGCCGAGCAGAATGCCGATGCCGCCGGTAAAGCCCGCAAAAACGGGAATGCCCACGGCGCCGAGCAATATATAGACCAGCACGGCAAGGGTGCCGTCCCGCCCACCCAGCAGGAAAAGCGCTGCGAACACGGCAAAGGTCTGCAATGTAAAGGGTACCGTGGTGGGAATGGAAATCCATGAGCACACCGCAATCAGGGCGGCACAAGCGGCAATGGCCGTCATGTTATGTACATTCGTCTTCATAAATCATACCTCTTTCTGTTCTCTCACAGAGGGAAAACCACTGACAAGACCCGCAGATTCCCGTCCACGAGCCCTCCAGCAGTGCCCTCGCGGCATCTTCAAAGGATGCCCATGTTCCCTGCTCTGCGCTCAGGCAGGCGCGGACACCGGCATCCATACTGCGCACTTTCTCTTCCGTCTCGCATTGCGCCCCCCGACGGTTGGGGCAGTTTTTGCACAGGTCATCACAGCCGTGCACAAGCTGTATTTGTGTCTGCGGGTTTCGCCCGACTTCCCGCACAAGGGCGGTCATGGCATTTGTAAAAGCTTCATCATAGCCATGCCCCGTGAACTTTCGGATGCACAGCAGGTGGTGGGGTCGTAAAGAAATCATTGCGGCCGCACGCTCACTTCCCCGGACTGCAAAACTTCCGTGGAGCCGTCGTCATAGCGCACCAAAAGACCGCATTCGCCGTCCACATCCAAGGCAACAGCATCCACAGTCCCCGAGGATTTCAGCACCCGGATGGGTTTTCCCAGCAGGAAGCAGCGGGCGCGGTATTCCGATGCAAAGGCGGGCTTGTCCAAGCTGTCATAGAGGGCTGCAAAGGCTCTCAAAAACGCGGCGGCAAGGGCGCACCGGCAGTCGTTCGACCGCTCCCGGCAGATGGCACCGGCAATGCCGCTGAGCTCCTCCGGGAAGCCCCCCTTCGGCTCGTATACATTCAGGCCGATGCCGCACACCGCCCAGTCCAGTCCCCCGGTCTCCAGATTCACGGATCCTTCCGTAAGGATGCCGCAGACTTTTCGCTCCCGGACGAATACATCGTTGACCCACTTGATACTCGGGACTTCCTCGGTGCATTCTTCGATTGCACGGCAGGCGGCCACCGCCGCGGCGGTGGTGATGCGCACGGCATCCTTGGCCTGTAAATCCGGGCGCAGGAGAATGCTTAAATATACCCCGGTATCTGCAGGAGAATAGAAGCTGCGGCCAATACGGCCACGCCCCGCCGTCTGGCAGCCTGCCACAATGGCGGTAAACTCCGGGCTCTCGGCAGCCCGGGTCTTGAGCACGGTGTTGGTGGAGGTGATGGTACTGACCACCTGCAAATGAAAGCGGTCGGCGTCCTTACCTAAGTACTTGCGCAGGGTTTCCTCGCTGACCACATCGCTGAGCGCCAGACGGTAGCCGCGATTGGGCACGGCCTCGATGGTGTAGCCCTCGCTCTCGAGCTTGCGGATGCGCTTCCACACGGCGGCGCGGGTGATGCCCAGCGCGGCGGCAATCTCCGCCCCGGAGAGGAAATTATCTCCGCTTTCGGCCAGCAGGGCGTAAAGTGTCTTCTGTGTTTCCATGGGTTCACTTCCTTTTGAGAAAGTATACCATGGGGATAGTTAATTGTCAACCAACATTCATTTGCGAAGTTTACAATCGGATATGGAATCACGAAAGGGAGCTTTCGTTCAGTTGAAAATTGAAAATGATTGTGTGCTTCGCACGATTTGAAAGAATTTAGACATAATTTTCCAAACATATTCAGAAAGAAGCCCGTAACTTTCAATTTTCCATTTTCAACTTTCAACTTAGCTAAAGATTCCTTTCACTAACCACTGCCGACCACTGACTGCCGATACTTCCGCCCCATTCGACACGCTTTGCTTGCAAAGCGTGTCAAAAAGGTCTACAGTGACATACGGCAGAATGACCCCGTATTGCGACACTGCCCTTTGCCGCCCCGGCTCTCCCCCGGGACGGCATTGCTGTTTATCCGCAGACGGGTATCAGGAGCATCTGCCCCGGGGCTGGCTCGCCCTCCAGGTGATTCACTCGGCGGATGTCCGAAACTCTGGCGTTGCACGACTTCCCCATATCCCATAGGCTCCCGCCGAATCGCTTGAGAATCAAAGACGGCGCAGGGGCGGAGGGTTTTTCCTCCAGCTCCATGGCGCTGACGGCTCCGTACCCCTCTCCGCACAGGCAGCACAGGTGCAGGTTCACCCCGGCGTGGACATTCACGCCCTCCCCGGTGGGTTCCGTGCGGATGGATGCGGGACCTTCGCTGTCACACAGTACCCGGGCGCCGGGGTTTACAATGCAATCCGCCGTCTGCTCCCAGCGGGCAGAGCTGCCCACAAGGCTGCCGCCGCCATCCATCCCCAGCGCCTGAACGCTGCCCCGCAAAAGAAGCAGACCGTCCGAAGCTCTTCGCACAGGGACATCCACGCAGATGCAGATTTCGAAAATCTTTTCCATATTCTCTCCCAGAGCCTTGTCAAATTCCACACTGCGAGTGAAGTCATCCAGCACCGATGGAATGGGCAGGCTTGTTTTTTCCAGTTTCAGAGCTTTCCCCGGGGCGTAGGCATCCTCCGCAAGTTCCAAATCCGTCACATCGCTGACGGTGTAACCGGCGCACAGGCTCAGCTTCACATGTAAGCTCCCCTCCTGCACATCGGTCTCCACCCCCTCGGGGCATAGACGCACCGCCCCCTCCGCTTGGGTGCTGTAGATTTCATCCAGCATGGTAAACTGGGAAAAATTCACGGGGTATTCCTCACTGAAAAACTGCCCGTCCGCCCCGGAATACAGCACATGCAGATTCCCATTCCCCCGAAAAGCCAGCTTCTCCCCCAGCACCCTGCAGTCGGTGCACGCAGGGTTCATGCTCAGGCTGACCACCGTTGCGGCGTTACCCGCCCCGATGGGCAAATCCTCCTCCAGCGTAAAAGTCTTCTCCCCTGCCGCGCGCAAAAGTCGCATGGGGTAGCGCTTTGTCAGCACCTCCACTGCAGGGTTTTCCTCCCAGCGGGCGGCTTCCACCTGCCGATAGCGCAGGGCGCAGGGCGAAAGTCCAATGCCGATGCGCAGTCCGATTCGCCGTGCGGACACACTGCGCCCATCGGCAAAGCGCAGGTGCACCCCCACCGAGAAAGTGCCCTCGGGGCACTCCGGGGGCAAATCCCAAGAAGCCGAGAAGGGCACATAGGCATCCACCGTCTGCACGCTGCCGTCGGTTCCACGGTACAGCACCCATGCCATCACGCCCCCCGAGGCCGTAAGCTGTTCACTTTCCCAGCCGTGGGCGCGCACCGTAGGCTGACCCCACACGCCCAGAATCCGCTCAATATCGGCCATCCCATCGCTTAGGCGCACCTCCTGCCCCAGCTCCATAGACTGCGGCTCCACCACCGCAGGCTCCAGAAAGGTAATCACTTCTTTTTCGCAGGACAATTCCATTTCGTCCACTCCTTTGCTTTCACGATGGTTAAGAATATGCTTGTATAGGGGCTAATAGAACCTCACCGCTTTCCGATAAGGCACAGCCCCACCGCCATGCACACCAGCCCCAGAAGGGAGCACAGAAGCCAGCTTTTGAACCATTGACCGAAAATCAGTCCCAGACCGAACGTGGTCAGCCCGAGACCGATAATTTGCCGTTTACGACACATGATAGACCCTCCTTATGCGTTGTCAGCTACTGGTTTTCAGTGCGCTATTTAATGAAGAATACGGAAGCTTTAGCTATTAAGGAAGCAATAAAATAGACGGTCATTGCCCTAAAGGATTCCCTTCGGTCACGAGACTAGTTCTCAAACCGGTCGGTGGCAATCTCACCCTATTTGTATTCGAAACATTGAGATTCCCACGGTCGCTGCGCTCCCTCGGAATGACCGTCTAACGGATATCGGTTACTAAACTAAATAATCCTATACTGCAATGCACTTCACTGACTACTGACTACCGATAACAAAACGCAAAAACTCCCCTGCGTAAGACTACGCAGGGGAGAATGGAAATATGCACTTGTGTAAATCTCCCGGCTTACCCGCCCGGGAAATCCTTAACCGCCCAGGTATGCCTTGCGGACAGCATCGGAACGAATCAGCTCTTCGCCGGTGCCGGACAGGATAATCTTGCCGGTCTCCATGACATAGGCACGGTCGGCAACGGACAGCGCCATCTGAGCATTCTGCTCGACCAGCAGAATGGTGGAGCCTGCTTTGTGGAGCTTGTCGATGATGGCGAAAATCTCGTCAACCAGAATGGGAGCCAGACCCATGGAAGGCTCGTCCAGCATCAGAAGCTTGGGCTTGGACATCAGAGCACGACCCATGGCCAGCATCTGCTGCTCGCCGCCGGACAGGGTACCTGCCACCTGCTTGCGGCGCTCCTGCAGTCTGGGGAAGAACTCGAAGACCTCATCCAGATCGGGCTGGATGTTATCGCCGGGCTTGCGGATGAATGCGCCCATCTCCAGATTCTCCAGAACGGTCATCTGCTGGAAAATGCGGCGTCCCTCGGGGACATGGGCGATGCCCTTGTGAACAATCTTGTCGGCGGGTACGCGGGCGATGTTTTCGCCGTTATACAGGATGGAGCCGGTCTTGGAGCGAAGCAAGCCGGAGACGGTGTGCAAGGAAGTGGTCTTGCCTGCGCCGTTGGCACCAATCAGGGTGACAATCTCGCCCTCATCCACGCAGAAGGACACGCCCTTGATGGCATGGATGGCACCGTAATACACATTGATATCATTGACTTCCAGAAGCATATTAGCCCTCCTTCTTCTTGCCGAGGTAGGCTTCGATAACCACGGGGTTGGCCTGAATCTCGTCGGCGGTGCCCTTGGCAATGACCTTGCCGAAGTTCAGCACGCAGATTCCCTCGCAGATGTTCATAACAAGGCTCATATCATGCTCAATGAGCATGACGGCAATCCGGAAGGTATCGCGGATTTTCACGATGTTGTCCATCAGCTCGGCAGTCTCGGAGGGGTTCATACCGGCGGCGGGCTCGTCCAGAAGCAGCAGCTTCGGATTGGTGGCAAGGGCGCGCACAATCTCGAGGCGCCGCTGAGCACCGTAGGGCAGGCTGCCCGCGGGAACATTGGCCATATCCTGCATATCGAAGATGGAAAGCAGCTCCAATGCACGCTCGTGGCTTGCCTTCTCCTGCTTCCAGAAGCTCGGCAGGCGGAGGATGCCCTCAAAGGTGCTGTAGACATTCTGATTGTGAAGACCGACCTTGACATTCTCCTCAACCGTCAGGTTGTTGAACAGGCGGATATTCTGGAAAGTTCTTGCAATGCCCATGCGGTTAATCTGCTCGGTGGTCTTGCCGGAGGTATCCATGCCGTCAAGCAGGATGGTGCCGCGGGTGGGCTGGTAAACCTTGGTCAGCAGGTTAAAGACCGTGGTCTTACCTGCGCCGTTGGGGCCGATAAGGCCGGCAATCTCAGTAGCACCGATGGAGAGGTTGAAGTCATCCACGGCACGCAGACCGCCGAAGTCAATGCCTAAGTGACGGCACTCCAGGATGGGATCTCTGTCCACATCACGCTCGGGGACGATGGAATGGGAGGGCACTGGCACCATACGGATGCCGGAATTTTTCTTCTCAATGCTCATTTTGCAGCCTCCTCATTTTTTGCTCTCTTTGCCTTCAGAACTTCCACGAAGCTCTTGACGGCGGGGCTGTTGGTCACCAGCATCATGCCGATAAGCAGGATGGCATAGACCAGCATGCGGTAGTCGGAGAACTGGCGCAGAGCTTCGGGCAGGATGGTGAGCAGGGTTGCGGCAATGATGGAGCCCAGCATATTGCCCTGACCGCCCAGAACCACGAAGACCAGAACCAGAATGGAAGTATTGAAGTCAAACTTATTTGCCACGATGGTGGAATACTGGGTGGCAAAGAGACAGCCTGCACCGCCGGCCAGTGCGGCGGAAATCACGAAGGCAATCATCTTATACTTGGTGATGTTGATGCCCACGGACTCTGCGGCAATGCGGTTATCGCGCACAGCCATGATGGCACGGCCGGTGCGGGAATTGACCAGATTGAAGATAACGAACAGAGAGAAGAGAATCAGCAGGATGCCCGCGCCGAAGGTGGCAATGCGGGGAATGCCGGAAATACCCATGGGGCCGCCGATAATCAGCTTGCCACCGGGCAGCAGATTCGTGTTGTCATTGAGCATGGACAGGTGCAGACCTGCTTCGTCCTTGCCGAAATACAGGTTGTTGAAAATGGACTTGATAATCTCGCCGAAGGCCAGCGTGACGATGGCCAGATAGTCACCGCGCAGACGCAGGACGGGAATGCCAATCAGGAAACCGAAGATGCCTGCAAAAATCATAGCAACCACAATGCCCACAAAAAGCTGCAAGCTGGGGGATGCCCCTGCCATTTTCAGAAGCACTGCGGTGGAAACGCCGGTGAATGCACCCACGCTCATAAAGCCCGCGTGACCAAGGCTTAATTCGCCCATGATACCGACGGTGAGGTTCAGGGAAACTGCCATGACCACATAGGCGCAGATGGGAACCAGCATGCCCTTCATCATGGAGCTCAAGGAGCCGCCTGCAATCATGGACTTGAGCACCACATAGGCGGCAATGACCAGCGCATAGGTCAGATAGTTTCTGCGGGTGGTCTTGTTTTTCATAATCTTCTTCAAATATGCCATAGCTGCCACCTTACACTTTCTCACGGATGGGCTTGCCCAGCAAGCCTGCGGGCTTGACGAGAAGCACCACAATCAGCACGGCGAACACAATGGCATCCGACATCTGGGTGGAGATATAAGCCTTGGCAAAAATCTCGATGACACCCAGCATCAGGCCGCCCAGGAATGCACCGGGGATGGAGCCGATACCGCCGAAGACGGCGGCGGTGAATGCCTTGATGCCGGGCATGGAGCCGGTGGTGGGCATCAGCGTGGGATAGGAGGAGCACAGCAGCACACCCGCGATGGCGGCAAGGCCGGAGCCGATGGCGAAGGTCACGGAAATGGTGGTGTCCACATTGATGCCCATGAGCAGTGCCGCGCCCTTATCCTCGGAGCAGGCGCGCATGGCCTTGCCCATCTTGGTATTGCCGGTGAACCATGTCAGCACAGCCATGATGACGATGCACACCAGAATGGTAATGAGGGACACATAAGACACATTCAGCTGACCGCCAAAGGCCTTGAAGCCGGAGACGGTGGAGCCGTCGGCAAGGGTGCGCTTGAAGAAATCGGGGAACATCTTGGGGCTGGCAGACCACAGAAGCAGCGCAGAGTTCTGCAGGAAATAGCTGACACCGATGGCGGTAATCAGAACTGCCAGAGAAGGAGCGCTTCTCAGGGGCTTATAGGCCAGACGCTCGATAATCATACCCAGGCAGGTGCAAACCAGCATGGCGAACACCACAGCCAGAGGCCAGGGAAGATTATACTTGGTGACGGCAAAGAAGCACATATATGCACCAACCATGATGACATCGCCGTGGGCGAAGTTCAGCATTTTGGCAATACCATAGACCATGGTATAACCCAGAGCGATGATGGCATAGACACTTCCAAGACTGACACCGGAGATCAGGTGATTGAGTAAAGTCATGCACAAAACCTTCTTTCTAAAAACTTTGACAAACCACACATCTGAAAACCGCTCTGATGGCTTTCAGATGTGTCCTTGTCCGTCCGCCCGGAATACAGGCGGTACCGCTTCCGAAAAGCGGGGAAACTAAAATATTATACAGGAAAAGGGGGCTTTTTGGCAAGAGGGAAAGAAGAAAATCCCTGAATTATTTTGTACTTCCAAAGTAAGCTCGCCGGGAAAGCACACCGCAAAAAACCGAGACAGGGAGAAAGGGGGCGTGCCCCCTCTCTCCCTTGAGAATTCTACCGAAAGAATTAGTCCATTGCGACATAAGCGCCGTTGGTGATGACACAGCCCTTGGGGCTCTTGGTAACAGCACCGTTGGCATCCCAGGTCATGCCCTCGCCGGTCAGGCCGTCGAAGGTCATGGTGGTGAACTGAGCCTTCATCAGGTCATTGAGCTGAGCAGCGGTCATGTCGGTGGTAGCACCGGCAGCAGCCAGAGCCTGAGCGTAAGCGTAGACGCAGTCATAGGTGTCGGCAGCGAACTGGTTGGGGATATCGCCAAAGCGCTCCTGATACTTCTTAACGAAGGCAGCGGTCTTGGCGTCGGAGGAGTCAGCGTTGAAGGGGGTCAGCAGGATGACGCCCTCAGCCAGGGAGGTGTCGAAGCCTTCCAGGGACAGGATGCCGTCCATGCCGTCCACGCCGAAGAAGGTAGCAGTGAAGTCCTGCTTCTTAGCCTCGGCCAGAATCTGAGCAGCGGGGGTGTAGTAGATGGGCAGGAAGACCAGCTCAGCGCCGGCATTCTTTGCATCGGCAACCTGCACGGAGAAGTCGGTGTCGTTGCCGTCCATGAAGGTGGTGTCGGAGACAACTTCCAGACCCAGCTTAGCAGCCTGAGCCATGAAGGTGTCGTAGATGCCCTTGGAGTAAACATCGTCGTTCTTCCAGATAACGGCAACCTTGGTTGCCAGAGCCTTATCGGAGATGTACTGTGCGGAAGCGGAGCCCTGGTTGGGGTCGGTGAAGCACATCTGGAACTGGTTGTCGCCCTGATCCAGAACAGCGGGAGCGGAAGCGGAGGGGCTCAGAGCGAAGACAGAAGCAGCCATGGTCTCAGCAGCGGTAGCCACGCAGGGAGTGGAGGTGACGGAGCCCAGAGACAACTGCATGCCCCAGTCGAGCAGGGTGTTAAAAGCGTTGACAGCCTTCTCAGCGTCGTGGGTGTCGTCCTGATAGTTCAGTTCAAACTGAACACCGCCCAGAGCGTTGATTTCCTCAACAGCGATGGTAGCGGCATTTTTGCAAGCCAGACCGTAGATAGCGGCGCCACCGGTCAGAGGGCCGGTACCACCCAGCTTGAAAGCAGCGGGAGCGGAGGACTCGCTGCCGGAAGCGGCAGGAGCTTCAGTCTTGGAGCCGCAGCCTGCGAACAGGGAAGCGACCATCAGGACTGCCAGAAACAGTGCGAGAAACTTTTTCATTTTCATATTCTCCTTTTTCGTTTTTTGTGCTATAAAAAAACGGTTACAAGTTTTTGTAACCGTCCTTTCATACAGTGTTATGAAGCCCGGTTACGCAAGCCCACGCAGTCGCAGAATGGGCAGGCTGATAATGCAAATGGACACTACCGCAATTACGATAGTGTCCACAATCAGGCTAATTCGTGCGCAACAAGATGCTGCTGCATTGGGGCAGCAGGAAGCGGACTGATTAAAGAAAGAATTGGTGGTTCTCATGGCTTCTTACCTCCCCTTGAATTTGTGCCTATTGTATCTCACGCGTGGACAAATGTCAACGGCGCAAAATACTCAAGTAATTTCACACTTTCTTAAAATATTTGTGCAGAACATACAAAGGCATTACCTGCCGTCCGCCACAGCCTTACATTCTTCCAAAACTGCCCCTATGACAGGGACACAGGTGTTGGCTCCGTAGCCGCCGTTCTCCACCACGACCATAAATGCGTAGGGATATTGGTCATCTGTCACAAAACCGGCGAACATGGCGTTGCTCTTTTTGTCACCGCCGAGCTGGCTGGTGCCGGACTTGGCGCAAACCGTGAGACCTGCAAATTTTTCATCCCCGTAAACATCCACCACATTGCTTCGCATGAAGCTTTTAAGCTTGGCGGCAGCCCCCGCGGACAGGATGCGCCCGGTGGAAGTGACGGAAGCTTTGTAGACCTCTTCCTCCCCTGCCGTAACCCGGCGGACGATATAAGGCTCAACCCCCTCGCCCCCGGCGGCCACTGTGCCCATGAAGGTCATAAAGCGGGCAGGATTTACAAGGTCTGAGTGCTGGCCGATGGCGCTCCACGCAAAGCTGACCGCGCCGGTATTATCGATATTATAGTTACCCTCCACGCTCTTCACGCCGTCAAAGGCTATGGCATCTGTCACGCCGAACTGCGCAACGAACTTTTTCATATTCTTCCTGCCCACCTTCTCCGCAATCTGGGCAAAGCAGCAGTTGCAGGACTTGGCCAGCGCCCCCTTCAGGGAAAGCACTCCGTGGGCGGTCTCGCAGGTGACGGCCTCATCACCGTAGGCATACTCGCCGTAGCAGGTAAAGGTCATGTCCTCGATGTTCTTCACGCACTCCAGCGCGGCGGCAGTGGTGACGGTCTTGAAGATGGAGCCGGGCACATAAGCCGACTGCAAAAAACGGTTGAGGTACACGCCGGTGTACTTGTCTTCCGTATCACCCGCAATATCCGGCACATTGTCCGGGTCGTAATTGGGGGAAGAAAGGGCGCACAGGATTTCCCCGGTGCGGTAGTTATACACCGCAACCACGCCCTTGCGTCCATCCATGGCCGCAAGCGCCCGCTTCTGCACCCGGGAGGAAAGGGTCAGCTCCATGGTGCCCCCGAGACCGGAGTAGTCATACACACCGTTCAGCGGGTCATAGCCCGACATGAGGGCGCTGTAGTGGTTGACCGCGCCCGCGCGGATATTGCCGTAGCGGTCGCCCAGCCAGTGGAGCACCGACTGACGGATGGCGGCATCCTCGGAATAGACCTTGGCACCGTCCATGTGCATCAGCTCCACTCCGAAGCCATCATAAATCGTGCCGGAGCCGATGCCGATGCTGTTATAGAGATTCGTGGCATCGGCCTTGGCTACCCACTGCCCTGCCTCATGCATATACTCCGACAGGAACATGCCCATGCCGCCCAGCAGTATGCACAAAAACAGCACCATAATCCAGGAGCGGCCTGCAACTCTATTCATCGGCATCCACCCCCTTGTTGAGCCTTACGGCGAAGCTGGCATTTTGCCGTGTGTCCGCCGCCTTGACAAAGGCAAGCAGTCCCCACGCGCCAATCATACTGGTGCCGCCGTTACTCAAAAAAGGCAGGGTCACGCCCGTGAAGGGCAGAATATCCACCGTGCCCAGTACATTTAAGATGGTCTGAATCATCAGAATGGAGGCGGCGGTGCAGCCGCCGATGGCATAGAAGCTGCTGCGCTGGGTGCGGGCGGTGCGGATGGTGAAAAGTCCAAGCGCCCCGATATACAGCACAGGAAGCACACCCACCAGCAGTCCCCACTCCTCGCAGATGGTGGCAAAGACAATATCGGAGTCCGCGGCGAAAACATTCTGAAGCCATCCTCTGCCCGGTCCCAAGCCAAAGAGGCCGCCGGAGGCGATGCACATTAATGCTCTCGTCTGCTGGTACCCCTTGTTATAGGGGTCGTCCCACACATGGCGCCACACCGCGAATCGGGCAAGGGCATGGGGGGCAATGCGCAGAGCCAGCAGTCCCGCGATGCCCAGTGCCGTGATGGCCAGCGCCACCGTGCCCATGGAGCCGGAGCGCAGATAGGCAATCACCAAGAATGCGCAGAAGAAAATCAGCGCCGTGCCGAAGTCATTCATCAGCGCAAGCAATCCGCATATCACCACGGAGTAGGCGATGAAGGCAATGAGGTTTCGCTTGGTCATAATTCTGTCCATGGTGGAAGCGCCCGCAAAAACGAAGCAGACCTTGCTCAGCTCCGAGGGCTGCAGGGAGGTACCGCCGATGACGATCCAGTTCTTGGCACCGTAGTAGGTTCTGCCGAAGAGCAGGGTGATGATTAAGAATCCTACGCCCGCCAGCACCGCCAAGTAGCGCACGGCCTTTGCCCGCTCCAAATCCCGCAGACTCCAGCCTATCAGGAAGAACATCACAACGCCCAAGGCCATGGCGATGAGCTGCTTGACTACCTCCTGCGGGCAGACCGTACTGATGGCGGCAACGCCCAGAGTGCACAGGTAGAAGGCCATGGTCTCCACCTCAAAGGAAGAGCGGCGGATAAAGGCATAGAAAATCAGCAGCAGCCACTGCACCGTCACAAGTCCCATAAATCCGATGAACACATTGGGGAAATTCTCAGGCCGTTGGGTAAAAGCAAAGCCCGTCATCATGGCAAGCTGGAGCATGGTTAAAATCAGCAGGCTCAGCACAGCCCGCCCGAAGGAGGAGCCCCGGCGGCGGAGCTGATACTGCAGCGCCTCCTGCTTGGCCGTGATGGGCTGCAGCTCCAAATCCACGCCGCCCACGGATATCACATCCCCATCCTCCACGGCGCAGATGCGCACAGGCTCGCCGTTTACAGTGGTTCCGGTCTTGGAGCCGATGTCGGAAATCGTCCAGGAGCCGTCGTCATAGCGGGTCAGCACGGCGTGGTTGCGGGAGACGGTGCTCACCTTCACGGTGACATCACAGCTGCGGCTGCGGCCGATGACATTCTCCCAGTGGGTCAGGGGAAAGCGCACACCGTTTTCCATATTCAGCCAGCCCCAGATTTCCGGCTCCCGGCGAAAGGTAATCAGCGGCAGGGCACACAGGAGAAACAGCGCCACCGACACTGCGGGCACAAAAAAGCGCAGAGCGCCCAAATACGCCCCGGCCATTTCCCGGGGTAGGTAGGTTAACAGCTCGGCAATTTTTTCCATGTGTGACCTCCTTTCATGTCCGGTGCAGTTGTCAGTTATCAGTATACCACACATCTGCAAAAATGCAACTTACCCGCACCCGATGCAAAGAATGCCGAATAAGGAAGCTTTCACTCGCTTCGCTCGTAGTCATCAGTCGTCAGTCGTCAGAGTGGTGACTTTAGGTGAAAGCGCCGATTTAAGCAAGAAAAAAACGATGCCTGATGTCTGATAGCTGATGACGGAATCTTTAACGGCTACGCCGTTAAAGATTCCTTTGACTTACTTTTCCCTTTTGGGTATAATCTCACTACTATTATAAAAGAGGAAACCAACATGAATCAGAAAATACAGCTCCCGGAAGCGACTTCCTTTACCCTGCACATTATCGGAATGCTTACCATGTTCTGCGACCACCTGTGGGCAACCAATGCCATGCACTTGGAATTCTTGAGCTGCATCGGGCGGATTGCATTTCCCATCTTCGCCTACCTGCTTGCCGAGGGCTTTCGCCATACCTCCGATATCAAAAGATACCTTGGCCGCATGGCGCTCTTTGCCCTGATTTCCGAGATTCCCTTTAATCTCATGTACTATGGCCGCCCCATCTACCCATACCACCAGAATGTCTATGTGACCTACTGCATTGCCCTATTGGGGCTGTGGGCGGTGGACAGTCTGCGAAAGAAAGCCAAATGGATTTCCGTTTTAGGCAGCTTCGGCGTGATGATGGTATGCTTCTTGGCAGGTTATGCGGCCTTTTCCGATTTCTACGGCATCGGCATCATGCTTGTCTTTCTTTTCTATTTCTTCCCCGGCGGGAAGTGGTATCACTATGTCGCCCAGTTCATCGGGATGTACTATGTCAATGTCACCGTACTCGGCGGGTACTACTATGTATGGAATATCTTCGGTCGAGAGGTCGAAGTCTACCAGCAATCCTTTGCACTTCTGGCGCTGATTCCCATCTGGCTCTACCGCGGGGGGCAGGGCTACCGCAGCAAAGCATGGAAATGGTTCTGCTACAGCTTCTACCCTGCCCATATCCTGATACTGAGTATTCTGATGCTGGGGTAAAGGAAGCTTTAGCGGCGGAGCCGCTAAAGCTCAGCGTGTCAAAAAAGTCGGTCATTCCGAGGGAAGCGTCAGCGACCGTGGGAATCCGTTCTCCCAAATGTTTCATTTTGTGCCGAATTTGGATAAAATTGTAGGGTTTTGGATACGGATTGCCACACCCAGTGTGCGCACTGGGTTCGCAATGACCTTCTATTTTAGGTTTTTCGACAGTCTGAGCTTTAGCGGCGGAGCCGCTAAAGCTTCAGGCATCAGTTTTTAAACATGTAAGCAAGAAGGTATGCACCGATTTTACGGTCACTGATAACGGATGCCTGACAACTGATAACTGCGCACGAAGTGCGCGAAAGATTTCTTTCGTTCAGATAGCAGCATAGCGGGTCGGAAACTCCGTCCACACAGAGTTCCCTACACCACCGTGAAGGAATTGAACACCTGGCGCCACACCACCTGAGAGTTGTTCATTTTCTCCAGCGGGCGCACAAGACTCAGGCAGTAATGGTAGACCCCATCATCGAGAATCGTGCCCCGTCCGGAGTAGTCCCCATCGTCATTCACCCCCGCCCAGACGAAATCATAGCGTTTCACTTCCCCCTGCTTTGTGGTCATTACGGACAGATTCTCCTGTCCCTGCCCCGTCATAATTTTTAAGGTGCCGTCCAAATCCCCGGAGGAGAGTGTCTCGATGGCGATTTCATAATCATCGCAGATAAAGAGCGTGCCGTTATCCGACGGAAAGGATGCCGCCCGGGCTTCATCGGGCAGGTCAATGTGCACCTGCCGGGGTGTGGCCATCACCGGGGTAATCAGCTCGTCCGACACCGTCTCAAAAGTGTCCCGGACGGCACAGCCTGTCAAAAATAATCCTGCCGTAAGAATCAAAATCCACTTTTTCATACTACCGCCTTTCCGAAAGGAGAACCTATGCCTCCCCTCATCACTTACCTGCTTATAATGAATGCGGCGAGTGCGCTCTTTATGCGCGCCGACAAGCGCAGAGCTGTACAAAAGAAATACCGCATCCCCGAGTGGGTGCTGCTGACGCTTGCATTCCTCGGGGGCAGTATCGGCTGCCTCGCAGGCATGTATGTCTTTCATCACAAGACACGAAAGCCCCGATTTTCCGTGGGTATCCCCTTGATGATGGTCATGCAGGGTTGCTTTCTTCTCTTTTGGCTCACAAAATTGATAAACTGAAAAATGCAAAGAGTTCATAAAAATGCACTTCTGTGGATAAGTCCGGGGAAAAGCCTGTGGATAACCCCACTTTTCCACAGGGACTTCCGCCCATGATTTTGTTATTGATAATGATATAGATTTTGTTATTGATTTTGTTTTTGATTTTGTTTTTGATTTTGATATAGGCTGTGTTTGCTTACATTTGCTTGATTTGCTTAAAGGAAGCTTTTGTCGAGTAACCGACTTCCGTTAGACGGTCATTCCGAGGGAGCACAGCGACCGTGGGAATCTCAATGTTTCGTATATTGCAAGGTTGAGCTTGCCACGACCAGTTTGAGAACTGGTCTCGTGACCGAAGGGAATCCTTTAGGGCAATGACCGTCTATTTAAGTACTTCTGTAATTGATTAAAGCCCCCTATCTCCCCATATCTACCCATACACACAAAAACCACCGCAGGCGAAATGCTCTCTGCGGTGGTTTTGAATTCTATGATAGTTGACTTTTTTGAACTTTCTGCTATACTGTAAGCAAAATGAAACAAAGGAGCCGACATGAAAAGCTTTCTACTCTACTTCGACATGATGGATGGGTTCGATGCCCTGGACGATGCCGCGGCGGGCAGGGTCATGAAATCCATCTTTCACTATGCCGCCGAGGGTAAACTCCCCGAAAATCTCGACCCCGCGGGGCAGATGTTCTTCACCTTTGCCCGCCACTGGCTGGACTTGGACAAGGAGAAATACACCAAGAAAATCATGGCCAGAGCTGAGGCCGGGCGCAAGGGCGCACAGGCACGGCAGGAGCGTCGGGAATGTGAATCCTCCGATTTTGAAAAGCGCCGGGAATACGCATTATCCGATTTCCAGAAGCGCCTCTGCGGTCTGGATTCCATCTAGCGCCGCGGACATAATGCCCCCGGCATAGCCCGCGCCCTCACCGCAGGGGAATAACCCCCGCAGACTGCACCGCCGCGTGTCATCGCGGAGAATTCGCACAGGGCTGGAAGACCTTGTCTCCGGGGCGGTCATCACTGCATCGGGATTGGAAAATCCCCGCAGGCTCCCCTCCAATCGGGGCAGCGCTTCGGCGATGGCCGAGGTGATTTTGGCGGGCAGAACCTCATGGAGGTCGCACCACACAACCCCCGGCTCATAGGAGGGCTGAATCTCCCCCGCGCCGGTGGAGGGCTGACCTTTCAGGAAGTCGCCCACCCTCTGGGCAGGCGCCTTATAGCTTCCGCTTTTAGCAAAGGCCGCACGCTCAATTTCCCGCTGCCAGTACATGCCGCCTAATGCACCCTCATAGGGAAATTCCTCCGGGTTCACCGTCACGAGAAGTGCCGCATTGGCGTTCTCCCCCTCTCGGCCTTGATTGCTCATGCCGTTGGTAACGATGCCGCCGGCCTCCGAGGCCGCCGCCACCACATGGCCTCCGGGGCACATGCAGAAAGTATACACAGTTTCATTCTCCAGATGGGTCACCAGCTTGTAGTCCGCCGGAGGCAGGGCGGGGAATATTCCGCCGTACTGGGCTTCGTCGATGGCCGACTGCTTATGCTCAATGCGCACGCCCATGGCAAAGGGTTTCGGCTCCATGGGAATGCC
>JAZRVX010000017.1:0-4756 GCA_045599455.1 Faecousia sp.
CCCTTGCAGATATCATCAACATCGAGATCTATCGTATCACCGTCCTCGACATCCATCTTGAGGGTGAAAGCCGTGTCACTGTCTTCATCGGGAATCACCTCGGCTATGGTACCGCCTTCGGTGTTCCACATCTCGCCGCCGGTAACGCGGACCTTGTTATAGATCAGCTGCGGAACCTTCAGGAAGGAACGGAGGGTAAGGGAGGACATCTCACCGTTGCCTCCGGAGTCAATGCGCCAGCCGCTGCCGGTCTCTATGCCTTGAACGAAGTCCGGGGACGCGGCCACGGCGGCTATCACCTTCAGGAAGGTTACAATGTCCGTGGTCCTGACACCCTGATTCAGATAGTCGTCAAACTGATGTTCGTCCCATTTGTCGGAGTTGGTCGCGTGATCAGCTTCGGCGGCGTGGGTCGCCTCATCGGCGAGTCCGGCCTTTATTTTATTCAGGGTGGATTCGTCGGCCTCGGCAAGTTTGTCCCTTATGTAGAGATAAAAATCCGCATCGGATACCAGAGCGTCCAGAAGGGTCTTGTTGGAATGGGTATGTCCGTCTCCGGGGGCCACGCCGGTCCCCGTTATATTGGTGACGGAGGTTTGGCCGTCACCGCCGGTCGCACCCTTGCCCCTGGTCTGCGGCCTTGCCACAGTTGTTACGTTATACTGTTTTGTTGCCATGGTATCAGTCTGCAAATTCTACCCCCTGATAATCATCCGGGGCAATCTCGGCCATCGTTATTTCGGACTCCTCCGCCCGCAGGTCCTGCACCTCACCGAGAAGCATAAATTTCCCGCTGGTCATTGTGTCCCCATGGACGTTGAAAGACGGCAGGAGGTTGGCGGTTCCGGAAAGGACTGTCTTCCTTGAAGCGTACTGGCTGTAAATTGTCCCAATAAGAAGTCTCTCGATCCTGTCAGTCACTCCGGCCCTCCTGAACGTGGATACGGCATAGAAGGACGGAGAAAGGAAAAGCCCCTTTGCGGAAGGAAGACCGAACCTGTTAGGAGGGGTGCCGAGAACTGTATCTATCGACAAATCCTCCTTTGCGGCGGTATTGAGGAAGGCCACGTCTTCAATGTCATTGCCCTCAACCTCAACCCCGTTTTTGTAGCACAGCGTGATTGACGGCTCCTTGTACATCACCCAGCGAATTTTGCTGTAGATGTCCTTCACCTCACGCTTGTAGTCGAATTGGTGGACTCCGGATCCTATCTGGAGCTCAAGATATCCACCGACAGTTGGAAGGTCGATATAGTCCCCGCCGTTTCTCTTGCTCCATACGGACGGCAGACCGTCCCTGTAATAGCCGATGATAGGCTTGTTCTCCTGCCATCCACCGCAACCACTCGCACTCTTTCTGTCGTTCCAGTCGTAATACGCAAGGAAAGCGTCGCCCCACTGACCGGCACCGGCAACCCACTTGCAGTATGTCGACCTGTTGAGATAGTTGTTGCTGAGCATCATCTGCTTGTTCTCGAAATGATACAGCGCGGAGCCGTTTGCATCGTACAGTATGAGGCGGAAAGGGACATAGGCCTGATTTACCCAGTCCTGCAGGTTCTGCCAGTCGCCGCTCTCGTTGTATTCCTCCGCACCTTCGTAAGGGTTATACCGGACATCAAAGAGAAGACTCAAGTTGATACGCAGCGAGTATTTCGTGCGATCTATTGAGGTGTAGTTAAGCAACTTCCTCGGCAGCTTGAATATCATCCTTGATGTACAGGAAGCACTCTCATCGTTGTTGGCGAAAACGCCTCGAGGCGCATTCCCCACAACCGCCAGTGCTACATTAGAATCTGCTCTACCGCGATCACCGGAGCGACGGCCCCAGAATACGCCCGTTTCCTCCTGACCGCTGAACACGGGAACGACCTGAAAGAAATTCATTCCCTCACCGAGAATGATGTTACTCTCGAAGCCATCTCCCTTATGGAAGCGGAAGCCCTCTCCAGAGTCGCAAGTGCCCCAGCTGTCCTTGTGATAATTGCAATAAATCAGTGCCCCTCCGCTTCCCGCTGTCAGTGATTCATCCTTTTCCACAGTTCCCTTCACCATCTCCGGATCGTCCATGGGGGAAAAGTTGATGGAAACATTGTTATAGACCTTATCAGTGGAAAGCACAGCGTCATCCTTCTTCCAGTTGACGTTGACCGGAGAGAGGCCACAGAGGGCGTTTATGTCAAAGATATACACCTTGCCGCCCTTCTGCTTTATCTGAAGGGCCAGAGGCTGCAGGATGGCCGTCAGAACGTCTTCCGCAGTCATCGCCTCGCCCTCATCATCAAAGAAGTTCTCAGTATTGACAAGCAGATTGAAGATGTCCTGAACACCGGCTCCGGAGTAGCCGCATTCGGGGTTGGTCGTACTCACGTGCTTGACAAGCCGCGTCGCGATATCTCCGGTGTCCAGAACCTTCGAGCCGGTCAAACACCATTCAATTATTGATTGAAGTGTAACGCACCCCTCCCCGGAATACGTCATCCTGTCCAGTATTCCGAAGTCAGAGAAGGTGAGAGTCACGACATAGTCGGTCAGATATGTGTAAGGCTCCTCATACACTTCCGTATCGAGAGTGCCCCTCCAATAGAGGTTACCCGCCCTGTATATGGTAAGTGTAACTGAACCGGCTTCAATCCGGTACATATCCACGAACTTCCGGTCAGTCTCGGAGAGGATCTGCAGGGTTGCTATTGAGGACTGTATTGGAGTGATCTTATCTGTGGTGTCCCACTCTATCGTAAGGGGCTCATCGTATGGAAAACGTATCTCCTGCGCCACCGCACCGCTGTCGGTCGTATGTATTTCGACACGGTACCTGGTATTGTTTTCAGATACGAATTCCCCGTAATATTTCAAGTACATTGCCATATTAACCTCTCTCCTTCAGCCTTGATTCCTTCTGCAGTATTCCCACGAGCTTACGCCCCTTGATTTCAAATTCGACGGATCCGCTTATCCCGCTGGCCCCGCCTATCATGCTCCGCAACCTGTCCAGAGGCGCAACCACCTCCGGATTGTTCACGGCGTTTGCATACTCTCCGAACAATCCCACCGTAGGCCCGTAGGCAATCGCTCCGTCCGCAAATTTCGGAATTCTCACGGCGGCCATTATTCCCTCCATTGTGGCAACGAACCCGGCTGCGACGGGCACACCGGCAAAAGGTATCTCGGCATGAGCCGCGAAGATCCTCGCTGCGGCCAGTGTTTCCCACGCTGCCGCCTCCGCATGAAGCAGCGGCGTTGTAACGGCTGCTGCAGCCGCAACCGTGGCACTGTTTGTGGCCTCGACCCCCGTCTGTGCCGCCGTGGCCGTAGTGTTCGCAACAGTGGCCACCGTGGAAGCCTTCGTGATGGTCTTGATTATCTCCACAATGGCGGCAACGCCCTCAAAGATGGCAATACCGGCATCCATGACTCCGCAGAACTTCTTCCACGCGCTGCCGTCGCCGGTAAGCGTATCTGTAAGGGACTCGATGGCTCCGCCCACTCCTCTTATGCTGCCCCACACCTTGCTGACCGATATCTGGCCGCGCTTGAGTGTGTTGTAATAGTTCTCGTATTCATTGGCCAAGGCCTCGACCTGTCGGCGGGCATCGCCGTCGAGGGGATTGGTCGTATCGGCGAGCATTTTTCTCAACTCCCGGACCTTCCCCTTCAGATTGTCAAGCCCGATCAGCTCAAGCTCCATCTTGAGCTCCTTTCCCTGCAAGCCGTCCAGTTCGGACAGCTCTCCCTGCATCGTCGGGATGGAGGCCACTCCCTCCAGCATTGCCTTCTTACGCGAGAGGGCATCGATCGTCCTCTGTGTCGACTGCAGCTCCGCACCGCTCTGCCGTTTCTGTGCTGACTCGTAGTAGGCAATGGCATCCGACAAATCCTGTATCGTTGAAAGGGTGGAAATGTCGCCCGGCTTGTTCATTGCGGCCAACGCTTCATCCCAGCCTTTTTTCAGTTCCTTCAGATCATTGATATTCTTCTGAATGGCTTCGCGCTCCGTTCCGGATGTTTTCTGTAGCTGCTTCTCATAGTGCTGCAGTTGCTGCGCGAGTTCCTCGTATGTCTTGATGTCACCAAGTGCCTTTTTCTGGAATCCGGCGTCTTCGACTGACTCCTTCAGACCGGTGAGTCTTCGTATCTCTGCATCAATGGCCGCGATATTTTCCTTTGATGCCGTCTTACGCAGTTCCTGCTGAAAGGCGATGTTCTGGTTGATGACATCGAGGGAGCTGCTTTCAGTGGCCACCTCAAGGGTGGAGGCATCCATCAGAAGTTTGACCTGCCTCTGCTGCTCCTCGAGGCCCTTGATCACTTCGGAAATACGCGCCACCTCCGCTGTCCTCGAGGGATTCAGTTTGTCAAGCTGCGTCTTGTAGTACGCTATATTGTTGCCGATGGCCTTGTAGCTTGCCGCATTGGCAATAAGGCTCTTTCCGGAAAACTCATCCTTGTTGCCGCCCTTATCAAGGCCGAGCCGCTTACCCATAGCATCGTACAGCTTCTTGTACTCATCCCTTTTGGTCCGGATCCTGTTTATCTCCGCGACCTCCGTCGGAGCCAGTGACTTCAACTGCGTATCAAGAAGGTCTATCTCATTCTTCAATTCGTCGTAGCTGGCAGTCGCGGCGTTGAAGTCGCCCTTGCCGTCTGACAGAGTCTGTGCGGCCTCCGCCATCTTTTGCGTACAGGCATCAAACTGACCGCCGAGAATGGCAATCTCCCGGTCAAGCTCCTTCGCACGATCTCCCAGCTGGTTGAA
>JAZRVX010000018.1:0-4320 GCA_045599455.1 Faecousia sp.
GCTGGGCATTGAGATGCTCACAGCGGCAGTGGATTCTTTTCTGACCACTGCGGGGGTGAATCCGGCTGTGCATAGCTTGGTTATTGACGGTGTGTTTGCAGGCGTGGGAAGTGTATTAAGCTTTCTTCCCATTGTGGTCACCCTGTTTTTCTTCCTGTCCCTTATGGAAGACAGCGGCTATATCGCCCGTGTGGCCTTCGTCATGGATAAGCTTCTGCGGCGCATCGGTCTGTCCGGGCGCAGTATTGTGCCCATGCTCATTGGCTTCGGCTGTACTGTTCCTGCGGTTATGTCAACCAGAACTCTGCCCTCCGAGCGTGACCGTAAAATGACCGTCCTGCTGACCCCCTTCATGTCCTGCACCGCCAAGATGCCCATCTATGCGTTCTTTGTGGCGGCGTTCTTCCCGGGGCGCGGCGGTCTCATTATGTCCGCACTGTATTTGCTGGGAATCCTCGTGGGCATCGGCATTGCATTTCTTTATAAAGGCACACTCTTCCGTGGTGAGGCAGTGCCCTTCGTCATGGAGCTTCCCAACTATCGTGTTCCCGCCGCCAAGAGCGTTATGCAGCTTCTGTGGGAGAAAGCCAAGGACTTTTTGCAGAAGGCGTTCTCCGTCATTTTAATTGCCACCGTTGCCATCTGGTTTTTGAAATCCTTCAATTTCCGACTGGACTTGGTTTCCGATGAATCGGACAGCATTCTTGCCGCCGTTTCCGGAATGCTCAGCCCCGCCATGGCACCCATGGGCTTGGGTGACTGGCGCATTTGTACATCCTTAATCAGCGGATTCATGGCAAAGGAGAGTGTGGTTGCCTCCATGGAGGTTCTCTTCGGCGGCAGCATCACAACTGCCATCACTGCCCGCTCTGCCTTGAGCCTTCTGGTGTTCAGCCTGCTCTATAGCCCCTGTGTTGCCGCCATTGCCGCCGTCCGCCGTGAGCTGGGAGGCAAGTGGGCGTTGGGTGTTGCCCTGTGGCAGTGCGTTGTGGCATGGCTCTGCGCATTCATTGTGTTCGGCATTGCCGGATTATTCCTGTAAGGCGAATGCCGGCAGAACTGTGAGTTTTAAAACATTGCGACCGTAGGGCGGGGGCTTGCTTCCGCCGTGCGAGGATTTATTTTGGGAATAATCATGCCGATAGGGATACCTATGGATTTCCCAACCGTGTATCAGAAAGGCAAAATGCATGAAACCAATCGACTATATCCTCATTCTTGCCGTGGCGCTGGCACTATATTTTGCCTTCCGTCTGGCAAAGCGCCCCCGTTCCTGCTGCGGCGGGTGCGATGCCTGCTCCGGTAGATGCGACGAATGTGGCGGAAAATGCAATTGCAAGCCTTGACAAACCATTTCCGATTTTGTAAAATGTTAGCGCCTGAAATGAATAAAAAAGCGTTGTAACTGTACGGTGTCCATCCTTACGGGGATGGGTGAAAAGGGAAGTCGGTGCGAATCCGACACGATGGCGTCACTGTGTACCGTGAGCCGACCCCATTTATGTCACTGGGAAACCGGGAAGACGGGGAAAGGCTATGAGCGGAAGTCAGGAGACCTGCCGGGCAGTGGAAGCGAAGTTCTGCGACCTACGGAACCGCATTCTCACGATGATTTCAAGGATTTTCCCGGAAACTATTGTCGAATGTGGCTGTCGTGTATACGGCAGCCTTTTTGATTTCATTCAGAGTATATTATCGAAAGAGGAAACAAAATGAAGAAACTCTTCGCAATGCTCATGGCTTTGGTTATGGTGTTCTCTCTGGTTGCCTGCGGCGCCAAGACCGAGCCCGAAACCACCCCCGAACCCGAGACCACCGTCTATCAGCCCACCGATCAGGAGCTGGCTGACGAGGTCGCCGCTCTGATTGACGCTATCTATGTGCAGGAGCGCAATCCCGACACCGATGCCCAGTGCGCCGCCGCCAAGGCCGCATGGGACAAGCTCACCGATGCCCAGAAGGAACTGGTGGAGGGTGAGGAAGCTTCCCCCGAGTACTTCGGTGCCGACACCGGCGATGCATCCAAGGATGATGCCCGCAATGCAGATGGTATCGGCGAGAAGGAACTGCTGGTCGTCTCCTTCGGTACTTCCTTCAATGACTCCCGTGTGGAGGACATCAAGGGTATCGAGGATGCTCTGGCCGAGGCTTTCCCCGACTGGTCCGTCCGCAGAGCCTTCACCGCTCAGATTATCATTAACCACATTCAGGCTCGTGAGGGCTACGCAATCGACAACATGGAGCAGGCCATGGAGCGTGCTGTTGCCAATGGTGTCAAGACTCTGGTTGTCCAGCCCACCCACCTGATGCACGGCGCCGAGTATGACGAAATGTGCGAGGTGCTGGCTGCCTACGAAGACAAGATGGAAATCCGTGTTGCCGAGCCCATGCTGGGCGAGGTCGGCAAGGATGCTACCGTCATCAATGCCGATAAGGAAGCCGTTGCCAAGGCTGTTGTTGCAGCCGCTATGGAGGCCGCCGGCTATGCCGACACCAAGGCTGCCACTGCTGACGGCACCGCTCTGGTACTGATGGGTCACGGCACTGCCCACGTTGCCAAGGTTACTTACTCCCAGATGCAGACCCAGATGGGTAAGCTGGGCTATAAGAACGTCTTCATCGGCACCGTTGAGGGCGAGCCCGAGGAAACCGAGTGCGAGGCTGTCATCGAGGCAATCAAGGAAGCCGGCTACACCAAGGTTATCCTGCGCCCTCTGATGGTGGTTGCAGGCGACCATGCCAACAACGATATGGCAGGCGATGACGAGGATTCCTGGAAGTCCATGTTTGTCGCTTCCGGCGCTTTCGAGTCCGTGGATTGCCAGATTGCAGGTCTGGGCGGCATCCCTGCCGTGCAGGCTCTGTATGTTGCCCACACCGGCGCAGCAATGAAGTAAATTTTCTCCAAGACCGCACCGGGTTCATCCCGGTGCGGTCTTTCGAAAGAGCATAAAGGGAGCTTTAGCTAATTAAGGAAAACTTCCAATAGAAGGTCATTGCGAGGAGCGAAGCGACGTGGCAATCCGTACTTTACAGCCGATTATTTCTGCTATGTTGAGAATAAGAGGAACGGATTCCCACGACCAGTGACATCGGTCACTGGTCTCGGAATGACCGCCTATCGGTAACTTAATCGACTAAAGCTTCCTTAATTTTTATTTAACAGCATTGCATTTCCGCAGCCCGTTTGCTATATTGGTATAAAAAGGAGGGATTCCTATGAAAAAACTGCTTGCTTTGATTTTGACGCTTTCCATGCTCCTTGCCGGATGCGGGGCAAAGACTGCACCCGAGTCTTCTGAGCCCACCACCGTAGAACAGACCCCTGCCGTGGTTGCGCTTCCCGATGGCCTCTACACCGCCAAATTCGACACTGACAGCTCCATGTTCCATGTGAACGAGGCTCATAAAGGTCAGGGCGTCCTGCGTGTTCAGGACGGCGCTATGACCATCCATGTGACGCTCTCCGGCACCGGCTATGTGGGCGTGTTCCCCGGCACAGCCAAGGAAGCTGCCGAGGCGGATGCATCCGAGATTATCCGCTATTCCAAGGAGAAGGTGACCTATGACGATGGCTTTACGGACACCGCCTATGCCTTCGATATTCCCGTGCCAAAGCTCAATGAGGAATTCAGTCTTGCCACCATCGGCAAGAAGGACAAGTGGTACGACCATAAGGTCAGCGTTTCCGAACCCAGACCTCTTTCGGAGCTTGGCGGCATGCCTGTGCTTGCCGACGGTGAGTATACCTGCGAGGTGAAGTGCGAGGGCGGCACCGGCAAGAATACAATCGTGAATCCCGCCATCCTAACCGTTCACGGCCCCGAAATCAAAGCAACCATTACATGGAGCAGTACCAACATCGACTACATGCTTCAGGATGGGGAAAAGCTTCTGCCCATCACCAACGAGGGCGGCTCCACCTTTGAGATTACCATGACCACCATGGGCGCACCCTTTGCCGTTGTGTGCGACACGGTTGCCATGTCCACCCCCCATGAGATTGAGTATCAGCTCACATTCCTGCCCAATACTGTCAATCCCAAGTAAACGGCAATACCCGGCTTCTGCGGAAGCCGGGTATTTATCTTTTGACTTTACGTTTTTTTCAGAGTATAATATATTGAAATTTTATTGGATAAAGGAAGCTTTAATCGATTAAGGAAATCTTTCGAAAGAGGGTCATTGCGAGGCATTCGCAAGAATGCCGTGGCAATCCGCATCCCATAATCTATAGTTTTGCATCCGCATCGTTATTAACGAGATTTTTTAGGAACGGATTCCCACGACCAGTGTGCGCACTGGTCTCGGAATGACCGT
>JAZRVX010000019.1:0-5519 GCA_045599455.1 Faecousia sp.
ATGATGCAAGCTTCTCCTGTACCTCTGCATCTGCCCAGTAGCCAACGATAACCTTGCGCTCGATGCCCATACGGCTGAGAATATGTGCATACTCTCTGTCTCCGTGTGCAGCCTGGTTCTCATTCATGAAATCCATATCCATTGTCTCATAAGGAATCTCACGATTGTACTGTGTATGGAAATGGCAAAGAGGCTTTCTAAGCTCCTTAAGACCAAGAATCCATGACTTTGCAGGTGAAAATGTATGACACCATACGATAATACCTGCACAAGTATCATCGTTATTAGCCTCATTAAAAGTCTTTCTGATAAGTTCATTTGTAATTAATGTAGGTCTCCATTCAACCTCGTAAGGAAGAATTCCTGAAGCACATGCGCAAAGCCGCCCAGAAGGAGGACTACTCCATGGTGCTGCTGATGCTGACCGATGTGCTGCTGGAAGGCACCCAGCTCATCTACGTCGGCGACGACGACACCATCCAGCAGGCCTTCAACGTCACCCCCAAGGACAACACCGTCTTCCTCCCCAAAGTCATGAGCCGCAAAAAGCAGATTATCCCCATGCTGTCTGCATTATGGGGCTAATCGGAAGATAACAGACAACATTGTAGGGGCGGCTATTAGCCGCCCGGCAGAATTATCCCGGATACATGGCAGAACCCATGCGCGAAGGGAAGGAGAGTACCATGTCCTTTGACAGCTTACTGGGCAACGAACAACTGAAAAGCGGTTTGACCCGAAGTCTGGAACGGGGGCATATTTCCCACTTCTATCTGATTTCCGGGCCCCAAGGCTCGGGAAAACACACCCTCGCCCGGCTCCTGTCGGCGGCGCTGGTGTGCCGGGGCGACCATGCCCCCTGCCTGACCTGCCCCGCCTGCCGCAAGGTTATGAGCGGTGCTCACCCGGATGTGATTACCGTGGACGACCCGGAGAAGAAAACCGTCTCGGTGTCCTTGGTTCGTCAGGCCAAGGCGGATATCTATGTCCGCCCCAATGAAGCCCCCAGAAAGGTGTATATCTTCCCCCGAGCGCAGGACATGGGACTTGAGGGACAGAATGCCCTGCTGAAAGTTCTGGAGGAACCCCCGGAGTACGGTGTATTCCTGCTTCTGGCCGACAATCCCCAGAAGCTGCTGCCCACGGTTCGCTCCCGCTGCACGGAGCTGAAAATGCTCCCCCTGCCCAACAGCCTCCTGAAAAATCACCTGATGCACGCCCACCCGGAGCTTGGCGGGGATGTCTTGGACGGAGCCGTCCGCCGCAGCGGCGGATTTCTGGGGCAGGCGGAAGCCCTGCTCAGCCGCGAGACTGACTCCCGCACCGATGCTCTGGTGCAGGCCATGTGCCGCAAGGATGCCTTTGCCCTCCTGCAAACCCTTGTCCCACTGGAGAAGATGAAACGCGATGCCCTGAGTGAGCTGATTTCGGACTGGTTAGAGCTGTCCGAGCAAGCGCTCAGCGCCAAATGCGGTGGCAGTGCCCTGTCCGAATCTGCAAAGCGCCTGTCCGAGAGTGCAACGGCGCAGGAGCTTGCCGCGCTGGTGGAGGTTTTCCGCAAAGCAGGACTGTATTTGAATGCCAATGTTTCCCCCGCCGCCGTCTGCGGATGGCTGGAGTGGGAATTGCGATAAAGACCCAAAAGGAGAATCCAATGGAAGACAACAAGATGATGACCCCGGAGAATGTAACGGTCGTGGATATTCAGTTCCGCCCGGGGCAGAAGATATATTTCTTTGACCCCGATGGTCTGGAGCTGGCCGCAGGAGACCATGTCATTATGGACACCGCCCGGGGGCCGGAGTACGGCGTGTGCACCGCCGGCTGCCACAGCGTGACCGCCGGTGAGATTGTGGCACCTCTGCGCAAGGTTCTGCGCAAGGCAACCGCACAGGATAAAAAGATAATTGCCGAGAACCGCGCCAAGGAGAAGAAGGCCTTCGACCTGTGCATGCAGAAGATTACCGACCACGGCCTCGATATGCAGCTGGTCAGCGCCGAGTGCGCTTTTGACGGCAGTAAGCTGCTGTTCTATTTCACCGCCGACGAGCGCGTGGACTTCCGCGATTTGGTTAAGGATTTGGCAGGCGTGTTCCACATCCGTATTGAGCTGCGCCAGATTGGCGTGCGCGACAAGGCGAAGATGGTGGGCGGTCTGGGCATCTGCGGCAGACCTTTCTGCTGCGCCAGCTTCCTGGACGATTTCCAACCCGTGTCCATCAAGATGGCCAAGACCCAGAATCTGAGCCTGAACCCCGTGAAGATTTCCGGCACCTGCGGCCGTCTCATGTGCTGTCTGAAATATGAGCAGGACACCTATGAAGCCCTGATTCGGGGACTTCCCAAGGCAGATTCCTTCGTGGACACCGTGGATGGCCGCGGCACCGTGGTGGAGCTGGATGTTCTGCGCCAGCGGGTCAAGGTGCGCATGGAGAATAATCCCGAGACCGTGGGGGTCTACCCTGCCGAGGAGATTGCCGTCCTGCGCAGCGGCAAAGCCAAGAAAACCGATGCCCCCATCCCTGCGGATTTGGCTCCCATCTCCGGCGCCGGACGGCGGGTGCACAAGGTCGCCGAGGATGCAGGTGACGAGCCGATTCTGGAGTCCATCCGCTTTCGCTACAGCACCGAGAGCGTGGCCGAGGAAGTGCCCGCTGTGACGGAGCCCGTGGAGGTCAACCCCGAGAAGAGCGAAAAGCCGGAGAAGACGGACGGTGAGCGCAAGCCCAACCGCCGCCGCAGAGGTGGCCGGGACAGAAATGCCGGACAGGCCGAAAAGAGCGAAAAGAGCGAAAAGAAGCAAGCCCCCAAAGCCAAGGAGCAAGCCCCCAAGGGGAACCGCCCGCCCAAGGAGAAAAGTGAAGCACCCAAGGAAAAGCCGGAAGCTCCCAAGGAAGCTGCCGAGGGTGAGAAAAAGCCGAATCGCCGCCGCAATAATTTCCGCCGCCGCCGTAAACCCGGAAACTCCGGCGGGAATAACGCAAATACAGAAGGTTAATACAAAAGGTTCGTGCAAAAAGGTATATACAAAAGTCCTGCCCACCCGGGCAGGACTTTTCAGACTGTCGAAAAAGTCGGTCATTCCGAGGAAGCGTCAGCGACCGTGGGAATCCAACATAGAAACGGGAATGTATTACTGCAATACGATTAGCGCAATCCAAAGCTTCCCCCGCCGAGGGGAAGCTGTCTGAGCCGGTATGCAGAAGTTGTTTCGTAAGTCTACCGTGCGGCTCAGACTGATGAGGGGTGCCGCAGTCGGTTATTTTATAACGGTTGTATCTTTCGGCAAATACCGCAAAATTAAATCTGCAACACCGGCTAAATTATTTTGTATCTCGTTGTTGGGAATCCGCAAAACCTTCAAACCATTTCCCTTCATAAATTCATCACGCTTTGCATCGTACAAAAGCCCACTGTCCGAAAAATGCTGAGAGCCATCCAGTTCTATAACCAGTTTTGCCGCGGGGCAATAAAAATCCGCAATGTAATTCCCGATAATTCTTTGACGGTAAAACGGAACAGAGAGATTTTTCAAAAATTGATACCAGAAGATTTTTTCTTCCGGGGTCATGTTTTTGCGCAGTGCTCGTGCATTTGTCTTTAATTCTTTGTTCCATGGGTGGTTTTGATTCATCTTGCCGCCTCTTTTGCTTGTCTTTATTTTTATCTTACTGCTGTTCCCCTCATCCGTCAAGGCTGCTCGGCTGAGATTGTGCAATAAACCAGTGCACACTCGGCAGCCTTGCCACCTTCCCCTCGTTGGGGGAAGGTTTGTATTGTGCCTGTTTTGTGACCATGGAAGTCTCCTTTTTCCCACTCTACCGTGAGTAGAGTGGCACTGTGCAGGTAAACCGTTGGGGTAAATCGACACTTTTCTATGGTGCGTTGCTTGCAAAAATGGCAGCCTTTCGATATAATCTAAGAAAAAAGGAGGTTTTGCTATGTCATTTGCGATTTTCGTGGACGGAAGTTCCAATCTGCCTGCACGGTTTTTGGAGGGGCTGGAGCTGCTGCCCTGCAGCTTTACCATCGACGATGTGCCCCAGCAGTACAATGGTGACTTAGACAGCTTCCACGCCCATGAATACTATGAATCCCTGAAAGCGGGGAAGAAAATCAAGACCACTCTGGTCAACACCCACACCATCCAGACGAACATGGCACCCGTGCTGGCCGATGGCCGGGATGCAATCTATATCTGTATGTCCTCCGGAATCTCCGGCACCTATCAGGCGGCGAAAATTGCCGCCGAGGATTTGATGGAGGAGTACCCTGACCGATTTGTTCACATCGTGGACTCCCGCGGCTGCGGTCTGGGCATCGGTCTGCTGGCCATCATGGCAAAGCAGCTCCGCAGTGAGGGCAAAACCGTCCGGGAGGCATCCGACATTCTGGACGAGGCTGTCCCCCATATGTGCCAGTATTTCACCGTGGATGACCTGAATTTCCTGAAAAATACCGGGCGCGTCAGCGGCGCAACAGCCATGATTGGCACGGTGCTGAACATCAAGCCCATCCTCTATGGCAATGCGGATGGTAAAATCGTGGCCTCCGGCAAGTGCCGTGGCCGCAAGAAGGCCATGGATGCACTGGTGGAGGCATACAAAACCCATGTTGTGGATGCCGGGAATCAGATTGTGGGCATTTCCCACGGCGACTGCCCGGCCGAAGCCGAGGAGCTTGCCCGGCGCATTCGCGCCGTGGCCGAGCCTAAGGAGCTGTTCGTCTGTGAGCATGAGCCTTTCTCCGGTGCCCATGTCGGCCCCGGCATGCTGGCCGTGTTCTTCTACGGCAGTACGAGATAATTCCGCCACAATCCGTTCCCCATAGCTCCCTCCGGGAGGGAGCTATATTGGGCTACACCTTACTTAACAAACGCTCCGTTTTTCCCTCCCGATTCTTTTGACTATTTCAAAACGCCCACGGACATACATCCGTGGGCGTTTTTCGCTTGCTGTTTTCAGCTTTGCCTTTCGGCATTTCGCGACATCATCGGTTTTCCCTCCGCCGCGGTGATTGATTCCGAAAAATTACTTCTTGGCAACCTTGATGTTCAGCTCAGAGGTCACATCGATGGTCTGGCCGGCCTTGTTCAGGATGGAGGCAGAGACCTTCAGGCCATCGGCTGCAAACTCAAAGCTCATGTTGAACTCCACGCCGTTGTACTTCTCCACCAGAGCTGCAACTTCCTCATAGGAAATGGAGACTTCGTCGCTGCCCATTGTCAGGGAGACGGTCTTAACCAGAGCATTGCCCAGATGTCTGAGCAAATCGGGGTTGAACTTCATGGTGAGGGGCTCGAACTTGCCGTCGGCATTGGGCTCGGCGGTCACATAGATTGCATTGTTCTCAGAATTTGCTGCATCCATGGCGAAGTCAACCTTGACGGAGACAGCGCCGTTTGCGTTGCTCAGGAATGCGGGGTAGTAGCCCTTCTCAATCAGGCCGCCAACGGTGTAGGGGTTGAAGTAGAAGCTGGGAGCCCACTCATCCAGGGTAATGGTCTTGTAGATGCCGCC
>JAZRVX010000020.1:0-1777 GCA_045599455.1 Faecousia sp.
CTCGACGCAGACGACTGGACAGCCGATGAAATCATCAAGGCCGCCAAGGCGGTGGAGAAACTCGACAAGGACACCAACGTCGTAACCATAATGGAGGTCTTCACCTCCTTTGGCAACTGGCTTGCCGCACGCATGCAGATCGACCCGGAGCTCACCCCCGAGACCGTCCAGGTCATAACCAAGTATCAGGAAATCTTTGTCGGCGAGATGATGTCCGCCTACAAGCCGAACCAATAACCTTTATTCACCATGCCTACTGTAAGCAAGGAAGCCCTCGAACGCTGGAAAGCCCATGTGGAGTACGTCAAGTCTGTCACCACCACAGCCAACGCAGTCTATGCCAAGGAAAGCAAGGAGCAGCAGTTGAAGCGCAAACAACGCGCCGTGAACGACTACAACTTCTTTGTCCAGACCTATTTCCCGCACTACTGTACCGACAAGGCCACTGGCCAGCTCACCCCCTGTGCCTCTTTCCATATCAAGGCCGCACGCTACATCCTCGACAACCCCCAACTGCTCGCCATCTTCATGTGGCCCCGAGGCCATGCAAAATCTACTCACATGGGTGTATTTATCCCCATGTGGCTCAAAATTCAGAAACACCCCACAATCCACTGCCTCGCACTTGCCGGCAAAAGCGAGGACTCCGCCATCCGCCTCCTCTCCGATCTTCAGGCCGAACTCCAGTACAACCAACTTTACGAACACGACTTTGGCCGGCAGTACAAAGCCGGTTCCTGGTCTGTTGGCGAGTTCGCTACTCAGGACGGCACCTCTTTCCATGCTATCGGGCGTGGGCAGTCCCCTCGTGGCCTCCGCGACCGCCAGAACCGACCAGACTACATCATCTGCGACGACCTCGACGATGACGAGCTTTCTCGCAACCCCGCCCGTGTCGATGCTGCCACCGAGTGGACCCGCGAGGCTCTCATGGGTACCTTCGGCGCCGAGGGTGGACGCTTCATCATGGTCGGCAACCTCATCTCCAAATGCTCCATTCTCGCCAATATCATGGAAACACCGGGCGTTCACGTCTCCCGCGTCAACGTCTATGACAAATTCGGCAACCCAGCCTGGCCCGAATATTGGACCAAAGAACGCATCGAGGCCAAGCGAAAAATTGTCGGCTACCGCGCCTTCGAGAAGGAGTATATGAACAACCCCATAACCCTCGGTGCCGTATTCCGTCAGGAGGACATCGTTTTCGGGAAAATGCTTCCCCGCCTCTCCCAATATGTGCAGCTTATCTGCTACACCGACCCCTCTTGGAAAGCCACCAAGCAGGCCGACTACAAGGCCACTGTGCTTGTGGGTAAGACTAAGACTGGGGAATACCACCTTCTCAAAGCCTTTGCCGACCAGACCTCTGTATCCAATATGATTGAATGGTACTACGCCATTGAAAAGTATGTGGACGGTCGCGTACCGGTATATTACTATATGGAGGCAAATATGCTTCAGGAACTCCTCCTCGAGGAAGTCCGCAAACAGGGCGTGGCTCGCGGCCATGTCATCCCCATCAAGAAAGACAGCCGAAAAAAACCGGATAAATTCGCCCGTATCGAAGCCATGCAACCCCTCTTTGAGCAGCACCTGGTTATCTTTAACCAGGACGAAAAAGACAGCCCCGGAATGCAGGTGCTTGTTGAACAGCTCCTCGCCACTGAACGTGGCAGCCGTATGCACGACGACGCCCCAGACGCTCTCGAATCCGCCATCTGGATGATCGACCGTCGCTGGGGCCATACTGCAGAGAACATTACCACTGTAATCCCAA
>JAZRVX010000021.1:0-7152 GCA_045599455.1 Faecousia sp.
GACCACGAATGGTGTTACATGACATATCTGGATAGCATCATTCCTGCAATCCAGCAATACCACGACAAAAAGCTGAAGGAGCTGTTCCCGAATGACTGATTTCGATTATGACATCAAATGTAAGAAAGAACTGGCACGCTCCGCTCGATATAAGAAGAATGGGTGCAAATCAAAGAAATGCACCCTTCCTTCAGATTACCTTACAACAAAGGAGAAAAAAGCAATGAATGGCGAAATTAAAACATATAACATGAACAAGCCATGGGGCTATGAATTTTTCAAAAGGCAACCTCTGGATATTCAAGGCGAATACATCAATCGTCTGGTGGATAAATACCATGTATCCGTATCTAAAATCGGAAAGGATATGTTCGGTGTTTCAAGCAGCGTATTGAAAAATTATCTGAACAAGAAAGGCATCGCAACGAAAAACATAAAAACCTGTAAGAACGAAGAGGCTTGGGACGCTTTCCTGTATGGAGATGAAGTAGAGGAAGATGTTACTGTGGAAGATACGGAGGACATCAATGAGCCTATTGAAGCAGAAATACCAAAAGCAGAGGAGAAAAAGCAAAAGGTTCTTCCGATCCAATCGGGACTGCTGAACATGAACGGAGATGTGAACACAATCGCAGAATATCTCATCATGGCTCTGAAGCAAGGTCAGAATTATCAAATGACAATTAACTTTATGGAGGTGTAAGATGCCGCAAAGAAAAAGGAAAGAGGTGTATTATCCAGTTAATCAGAGGTGATATTATGACATTGGGCGAAGCGTTCCATATTTTAGACACAGTAGAATACAAGCCGGAGATTATTGCAAAAATAGTGAGTAAGCAAATCAAAGGCTGGAAAGAACAGCGAGACTATGTAGAAGCCATGGAACTGGCACAGGACTTCATAAACAGCTATCCGGATTTGGGTCAGGAGCTTCGCCCGGTGAAGAAGGAATGTCCGCATTGCCGTGGCACAGGATTTAATTGGACTTACAATAAAATCTGTCATAGATGCGGAACAAAAGGATATAAAACTTACCTGAAAAGAGTAAAAAAAGGCTGAGAAAAAAATTCTCGGCCTTTTTTTATTTTAAATTTAAGGGAAACTGCCGCCTATTGAACGGCATTATTATTAAGAAATCAAACTTATTTTCCGCACCAAAACCGCACCACTTTTGCCAACCGCACCACTTCCGCACCACTTTTTGTTGCATTTTTTTAACAGATTTTAACATGTAGCAAGCTTGATTTCAGCGGCTAATTGCGCCCGCAAACCATTGAAAACACTGGAAAACCTTGATTTTCCAATAAAAAAAGCCCCTCGGATTTCTCCAAGGGGCTTGGTGGACGATACAAGACTCGAACCACATTCAAATCCTGTATTTCCAGTTGTTTGCTGTCATTCCGCACCACTAGCCGCACCACCGAAAGCCTGATTGAGCTTTGCAGTTTGCTTTTTCAAATGCTCTTCTCGGAGCGAAGTATAGACTGCGTGAGAGAATGTTGCGTCCGCATGTCCTAATAGATGTTGGAAGGTCAATTCGTCAACTTCGGCTTCAAAAAGCACAGTTGCGAAGTTGTGTCTGAATTGGTGCGGGTTAATTGCAACCTTCCATTCGGTGCGAGAACATTCCTTGTCTCCTCTGTGTCTTCCTTCCTTCACAACCTGAGTTGCAAGTCCGGCTCCAATGCACCAGTTCTTCCACATTGTAGTAATCATGCTTCTGGTGAGGAGCTTGCCATTGCGATTGAAGATAAGACCTTTCTTTTGGCTTGCCGGAATAGCGTTGATAATCTCAGCAAGATTGTCAACGATTGGAATTTCTCTAATGCCGTTCTCGGTCTTGGTGTCCTTTATGAGCGGTGTACCGTGTAAGTCAACCGCCTTATAGACATGGATGGTGTCATCGTAAATGTCCGACCATTCCAACGCAACGACTTCCTCGGTTCTCATTCCGGTGTAATAGAGCATTGCCGCAAACAAGCCGTTTGGGTCTTTGAAGTGCTTTTCAACCTCGTTGGTCTGTGTCTTCGTTGGGGCGTGGACTCTGCCCTTTGGCATACCTCTCGGTACTTTCACTGACGAAGCCGGGTTGATTGTCAGCTTGTTCATCAAGATGGCATGGTCAAGTATCTGGCTGATGATGCTTTTCTGTAGTGCTGCATGCTTATAGCTGTATCCCTGTGCTTTCTCACGAAGCATGATTGCATCAATGTCCGCAGGCGTGATGTCCTTCACAGGCATATCGCCAAGGTCATTGATCGCAGCCTCGATTGGAGCTTTGTATGTTGATTGCGTTCCTCGCTCCAGCTTTCTGACATGGGCTTCTTCCCAGTCCTCAGCTACTTCACGAAATGTGACAGCCTTTGGTGCTTGCAGAGCCTGTATCTTTTCATACAAAGCCTTTGGGTCTGTGCCACCAACGGTATGTCTCACTCCGTCAGCGTCCACCCAGTGTCCCTGATAGCGCCCATCCTTGCGCTTTGTAAATAGTTTAGAGTAGTTCATAAATAAAATTATTTTATGAAATCCAATAGCATTTCATAAATATCATCACCATATTTTTCAAATTTTATATTGGATATGCCATTCACAAATAACAAATCTTCTTTTTTGCATACATCGCCCTCTGCGATTGACCACAATTCCTTGTCTGAAAAAATGTAGTATGCAGGCAAGTGTTCAATGTTTGATTGTTCAAGCCTCCATTTTCTAAGTTCTTCAAATATAATATCTGAAGGTCTGCTCAATCTGTTCACGCTATCAGGCTTTTTTCGCCCGATTATAATTGAATTTAGTAGCTTTGAAGAGCGTGATAGATAAGCGTTATTGTAAAGCTCTCTTGGGTCAAAAACTTCTCCGGTTATAGGGTCAATTCCGTTCGCAATGTTGTCTAAAGCGTTTTTTATGTTTTTGAAATCGTGCATTTGTCACTCCTTCTGCATTCTACCATATCCACTCTTTCCTGTTATCTCATCCCTGACCTCATCACAGATGAGCTGCAATCGAACCAAGTCCGGCGTTACATTTTTGTCCATGTTAATAAGCCTGCCCTGTTCCTTTCTGAGCATGTATCTGTCCATTATCAGTTTGCAGATGTCATACTTGTCTTCCATGGTCAGGTGGTTGTAAGCGCAAGCCAGATTGATTTGCGCTCCTGTGTCAGAGCCATGTTCCCCAAGCAGGCTGTAAAGCAAGCGTCTGGAATTGTCAGAAGAAAGCTCACTTCTAACATAAGTAATAAGCATTTGCTTTGCGCTCTCATCCGTCAACTCCTCGTCCAAACCTCCATAAACATCTGGATACTTTAGCTTCAGCATGATGTGTTCCAAATGAGCGTTGCAGGCAAAGAACATTTTCAGTAGTGTTTCCCCGTCAGGCTTTGCAGAGCCATCCTCCCAGTTCCTGACGGATTTCTCTGAAACTTCAAGAGCCTCAGCGAGCTGTTTGCGTGTCAGTCCTGCATTGTTGCGAGTATTTTTGATAACCGATGCGATGTCCATAAATCACCTTGGAAATATCTTTCCGAATTTTCAATCCTAATGTCCTTTCTTTTACTCATCACTTAGTCTTATAATAAAAACATAAAAGTTGCTGCATAGCCCGCAACAGAAAAGCTCATGTTGCATTGTGCTTTCTGTGATTTCCGTGTAGTGTGATATATGTAAGCGAAAGGAGATAGATGTATGTATATGTTAGAGATAATCAGAAACAGCCCCGATCCCGCTGCAACAGCGGAACACATGCTCTCTGTCATTCAAGACTACTTGCGTAGTCCCTCGCAATTTTCAGAAGCATTACCTGAACTTCAGGAGGAACCTTCCGGTAACACTCCATAAGCTCCAATTCAACTTTGCTGAACTCATTGCCGCCATCGGCAGTGGGTTCTTTTTTTATGCCTTGTTCAATGTCATAGCCGAAATAGTCGTTAATTTTAACTTTTGTTGAAGCATTCGGTGAACCGCCCTGTCTCCAGTTTGTTACCGTTGGCTTGCTAATGCCAATCTCTAACGCAACCGCAGAAGGAGACTTGCGAATTGCATAGCAAGCGTCTGAGTACATGTCAAAGTAAGACATAATCTACCCCCCCAAAAAAATAATTTAACAAAAGGTAGAAAAACCTGTTGACAATCAAGCTTCAATATGCTAATATCTAACTAAGGTTAAAAAAGTTGAAGCTGACGCCGAGACAGCAAGTCCTGCTGTCCCTAGGCTTTCTGGTATGTGATTTCCGCACCTTCATTGTACCACCAGCTTCAAACTTTTTCAACCCATAAGTTAAACTTTTTTAACTGGAGGTGAAAAAATGCCGGAAGCATGGACTGGTGTCGTGGTGAAAAAGATGCACCTGAACAACATCAGCATGAAGGAACTCGCAGAGGAAACTGGCTGCTCGTACACATGGATGAGCCAAGTCCTGAACAGCCATGTGAACCCGCCCGGAACTCGCCAGCGTGTCATGGGCGCTCTGAACAGACTCATTGAGAGAAAGGGTGGTACAGATGAAGGAAGCTGAAGCGTACAGAGAAAACTTGGAAAGCATTCTTTGCTTCAACGATGGGAAGCACTTCTTGTCGCAAGCGAGAGCCGCTAATTACCTCGGTGTAACAAGGCAGACCGCAGCGAAGCGTTTCTCCATCACCCATGAGGGTATCTCCGCAGAGACCCTCGCAAAGAGATTGGCGGTGCTGAGCGCATGATGTATGGAAGAAGAATGTCAAGCCCTTGCAATGGTTGTTCGAAACGTGAAGTTGGTTGCCACGCCGTGTGCTTGGGATATGCCATCTATGTAGAGAAGAATAATGCCGAGCGAGAGAGGCGTCAGAAAGCATCCCGCAACGCTGCCCATAACTACACCGTTGAAGCTTCCATCAAAAATTCAGGCAAGAAAAAGAAGGAAAGGTGAGAGCTATGACTTTGCGAAATGTCCGCATCGCTGCCGGAGTGTCCGGCGCTGAACTGGCCGAGAAGCTAAAGCCCATGTTCCCAAGGGTGAACAAGCAGGTCATCAGCTATGCCGAAGACCCGGCCAATACCGGAGTGACCCTGACCGCTGCAATGAAGCGGGAAGTGGAAATCCAGACTGGGCAAAAATTCAATTCTAAAGACCAAGGCCGCAAGGACGGGGCGAGATTATCTGTCTGGTTGCCAAAGTCCGTGAGGAACGAGTTTAACGCCCTGAAAAAAGAAAATGGCCTGACCACCGATAAGGAAATGGTAATCAGGCTCATAAAAAATGCCGCCCAATCCGCTGCCACGGATAAAGACGGCTGTGCTGTGAACACAAACGCAGTATATCCCAATGAAAGGAAGTAGTCAAGATGTTGCAACATCCCGACATTACCATGGCAGAGCGCACCGGATACGGTTGCTCTCCCGCCGAACTTGCAGAAGCTGAAGAAGCGCAGCTTGAAATGGAACTCCGTAACCACTATCCCACAGAGGATGAAGTGATGGACTTCCTGCAAGCCTATTCCAAAATGAAGTGCTGCCATTCCTATATCCAAGACTTCGTCAAGATGCTTGCGGATATGGTGAAGTGCGGTGAGGACTTTGAAACCCTCATTGCGATCTACGCAGATAAATACAAAGAGGAAATCAACCGCTGGTTGTATACCTGAAAGGAGATTACATGTCCGTATTTGAAAAACTGCTTGCAGTCCAGACCGAGCTGAAAGCACCGAAGAACCAGTTCAATAAATTCGGTGGCTATGCTTACCGCTCCTGTGAGGACATTCTGGAAGCTGTCAAGCCTATCCTCGCAAAGCATAAATGCACCCTGTTCCTTGATGATGCCATCCGCAACATCGGTGACAGATACTACATTCAGGCAACCGCCACATTCGTGGATATCGAAACCGCAGAGTCAACCAGAGCAAGCGCCATCGCTAGGGAAGACGAGAGCAAAAAGGGCATGGACTTGTCCCAGCTCTCCGGCGCTACCAGCTCCTATGCCCGTAAGTATGCCCTCAACGCCCTGTTCCTCATTGATGATAATAAGGACTCTGATGTGACTTCCGATGGCTCCGGCAGTAAGGCAGAGCCTGCGAAGTCAAACCCAAAAACCGAAGCAAACCCAAAAACCGAAGCAAACCCAAAGTCTGAAGCAGCGCCCAAACCCGCGAGCGTTTCCGCTGCCGATGACCTTCCATTCTAACTAAAATAAAGGAGATATAAGAAAATGGCATTTATGACAAAACTTCCCGGCGGCATCATCATGGCTGTCGGTCAGGCAACACAGGACGGTGAATATAAGACTGTCGGTGAAAAGCAGACCCCTCTGGCTAAGTTCTCCATCGCATGTGGCAAGAAGGACGATGGCTCCACCCGCTTTGCAAATTGTCAGGCATGGGGCAGAAACGCCGCTCTGGCCGGCTCTATCGTCAAGGGCGAAACCGTCATGTGTTTCGGCACTGTTGAAAGCCGTGAGTACGAAGGCAAGGTATACAACACCCTGACCTGTGATTATGTTGGCCTCATGCGTGTTCCCTCTGCTGGCTTTAGTGAGCCGAAAGCAGCGCCGGAAACCTTCGCTGCTGCCGTGGATGAGGACGAGGGCGAACTCCCCTTCTGAGGTGTAAGACATGGCTGAAGTCAAATGGATAAAAATTGTCACCGACATCTTCGATGATGAAAAAGTCCTGCTGATTGAGTCCATGCCGGAAAGTGACAGCATTATCGTCTGTTGGTTCAAGCTCCTCTGCCTTGCAGGGAAGCAGAATAATAGCGGTGTGTTCATGCTCAATGAACGCATCGCTTACACAGACGAAATGCTTGCCACGATTTTTCGCAGACCTGTGAACACCGTCCGCATGGCGCTCTCTGTGTTTGAGAGCTTCGGCATGATTGAACTCATCAATGGCGTTATCACCATTCCAAACTGGGATAAGCACCAAAGCCTTGATGCCTACGAAAAGAAAAAGGCAAGGGATAGGCTATATCAGGCCGAGCGCAGAGCAGCTCAGAAGATGCTCGCAAATAAATCGTCTGACAGCTCGTCTGACATCGTTGTTTCAGAAGAAGATAAAGAAAAAGAAAAAGATAAGAAGAAGATACTTGCTAACGCAAGTAAGGGGCGTGAGGCCGACTTCGATTTGTTTTGGTCTTCTTATCCGAAGAAGGTTGGCAAGGCAGATGCAAAGAAGGCGTTTGCCA
>JAZRVX010000022.1:0-1882 GCA_045599455.1 Faecousia sp.
ACCAAGGCCGCAACCGTCACCGGAAAGACCGGCATGGGTGCCATCACCGTGAAGTACTACAATGCCTCCGGTGTGGAGACCACTCCCAAGGCCGTCGGAACCTACACCGTGAAGATTACCATGGCCGAGGGTACGGACTACAATGCCATCACCACCCCCATGTACATGGGCACATTCACGATTTCCGCCCATGTGCATCAGTGGACATTCACCACACCCACTGCGGACACCCTCAAGGCGCACTGCGGCAAGGCCGGTCACGAGAGCGTGAATGATGTTGTCCTGATTCTTACAGTGACCTCCAAAGTTCACGACGGCAATGCGGTAACGGCAAACTTTGTCAGTGGAAACACGACTCTGTGGGAAATGGCGGGCTTGACCGTCCCCACCATCACCTATGAGGCAAAGACCGGGAGCGCTTTAACAGACGGCGAGGCCGTGAATGTGGGTTCCTACACTGCCAAGGCAAGCTACACCGTGGGCGGCGATACCTACACCATCACAAAGGACTTTGCCATTACCCCCAAGTCCCAGCCCAAGACGGGCGTAATGGACACACTGCCGATGTGGTTCGGCGTGATGGCGGTTTCTGCTGCTGCCTATGTTCTGACCTCTAAAAAGAGATTTTTCTAATCCGATAGCATCAAAGCGGCGGTGACGAACTTCGTCACCGCCGCTTCAGTGTGTTGATAAATCTAAAATAGAGGGTCATTGCGAGGAGCGAAGCGACGTGGCAATCCGTACCCCAAAGCTGTCGTTTTGTACCAAGTTGACTATAATTGCAACATTGAGATTGCCACGACCATTCTGCGGAATGGTCTCGCAATGACCGCCTGTTTTACTGCTTCCTTAATCGATGAAAGCTTCCTTTACTGCCCAAAAAACCCGGGCGCGTTTGCGCCCGGGTGTGGGGGTTACTCCAGTTCTAAGAATGCGTTGGGATCCATGGGCTGACCGTCGCACAGGACGGAAAAATGCACATGGGTGCCTACGGCGTTTTCAAGGACTGCACTCTCGCCCACGCAAGCGATGGGCTGACCCAGACGGACATAGTCGCCCTCGGCCACGCACACATCGGAAAGGCAGGCATATTTGCTGACATAGCCATCAGTGTGGCGGACGAGGACGGTGGTGCCCATGGTGTCGTCGTCATAGACCGACTGCACGGCGCCGTCGGCTGCGGCGCAGACCTTGGTGCCCTCGGGAGCGGCAATGTCCACGCCGTCATGGGTGCGCCAGTCCCGGGTGGTGGGGTTGTAGCTCAGGCACTCCATGGCAAAGTCCGAGATAGCGCTTCCGTCCACCGGAGAAGCGGTTTTCAGGCGCTGTACGGTGGTTTCGGGCACGGTTTCCTCGATTTTCAGCTCCTGCGGTGCCATGACAGCCACGGCTTCCTGTTTTGCCGGGGCAGTTTCCGCAGCCACGGCGGCGGTTTTTACCATGGGTGGCTCACTTTGGGGCTTTGCATTTCCCCGCTGAAACAGGAAGCCTGCAACGCCGATGGCGGCGGCGCAGACAATCAGGGCAAAGTAGTAGGTTTTTGCGTTCCAATGAATATGGTTTCGTTCATTCATGTGTATTCACACCTCCGATGGGGAGTATGGACAAAGCCTTGGAAATCTAAACAATTTTTGAGTGCAAATCCGAAAAAAATTATCACAAAAAACTATGAAAAATTCATTGACTTTGGGGGGATTTACGATATATTTAGCTTAGTCTGTTTTATGACGGAGAATTATGTAAAAGAAACGGGGGAGGATAATGTCCAAAGAACTCATCAGGCTCCGGGATTTATCCATGGAGTTCGACGGGGAACGCATACTAGACAGCATCAATCTTTACATCAACGATCACGAATTCCTCACATTGCTAGGCCCTTCCG
>JAZRVX010000023.1:0-2853 GCA_045599455.1 Faecousia sp.
CCAGTTTCCTGCCTGTGCGGCCTGTCGGCCTCCCAGTCAAGCGCCCTTATGCCATTACACTCTGCGGCCGGTTACCAATCGGCCTGAGGGCACCTTTAGGAGCCTCCGTTACGCTTTTGGAGGCGACCACCCCAGTCAAACTACCCGCCAAGCGCGGTCCACCATACTAGGTGTTAGGACCCAGACAGCCAAAGGGCCGTATTTCAACAGCGGCTCCGGGAACACTGGCGTGCCCCCTTCATAGCCTCCGGCCTATCCTACACATCGGATGCCCAGGTACAACGCTAAGCTGTAGTAAAGGTTCACGGGGTCTTTTCGTCCCATCGCGGGTAATCGGCATCTTCACCGATACTACAATTTCACTGGGCTCACGGTTGAGACAGCGTCCAGATCATTACACCATTCGTGCAGGTCGGAACTTACCCGACAAGGAATTTCGCTACCTTAGGACCGTTATAGTTACGGCCGCCGTTTACCGGGGCTTCAATTCGCACCTTCCCATCGCTGGTGAGCACTCCTCTTAACCTTCCGGCACCGGGCAGGTGTCAGGCTGTATACATCTACTTTCGTATTGGCACAGCCCTGTGTTTTTGTTAAACAGTTGCCTGGACCTATTCTCTGCGCCTCCCAAGAAGGGAGGACCCCTTTTCCCGAGGTTACGGGGTCAGTTTGCCTAGTTCCTTAACCGTGAATCACCCAAGCGCCTCAGTATATTCAACCCGACCACGTGTGTCCGTTTACGGTACGGGTCCCGCAACGTTGCTGCTTAGCGGATTTTCTCGGCAGCATGATTACCGGCGCTGTCGCATTGCCCCGGAGGGCGCCGCGTACTGTCAGGTTCGGCTCAGGGGACGGATTTGCCTGTCCCCGTCGGCACCTACACCCTTCAACCCCCTATTCCGTCAGGGGGCGGCCGTTTCACTCCTGCGTCTCCACGTCGCGCGCTGCGGGAGTAACGGAATATCAACCGTTTCTGCCATCGGAATCGCCGTTCGGCTTATCCTTAGGGCCCGACTTACCCCGGGACGATTGACGTCGCCCGGGAAACCTTGGTCTTTCGGCGGGGGGGAATCCCACCCCCCTTATCGTTACTTATACCTACATTTGCTTTTCCGGACGCTCCAGAATGCCTCGCGGCACGCCTTCGGCGCGGACCGGAATGCTCCCCTACCGATCAATAACTGATCCCACGGCTTCGGCAACAGGTTTAATACCCGATTATTATCCACGCCCAGCTCCTCGACTAGTGAGCTGTTACGCACTCTTTGAATGAATGGCTGCTTCCAAGCCAACATCCTAGCTGTCTTGGGGGCCGGACTGCGTTAGTCTAACTTAACCTGTATTTCGGGTCCTTAGCCGGTGGTCTGGATTCTTCTCCTCTCGGGCACGGACCTTAGCACCCGCGCCCTTACTCCCTTCCTTGGCGCATGCGCATTCGGAGTTTGTCTGGACTTGATAGGCGGCGAAGCCCTCGCATCCAATCAGTCGCTCTACCTCACATGCGGAACGGAAGAGGCGGCACCTAAATGCCTTTCGGGGAGTACGAGCTATCTCCGAGTTTGATTGGCCTTTCACTCCTACACACACCTCATCGGGAAGCTTTTCAACGCTTATCCGTGCGGCCCTCCATACCGTGTTACCGGGACTTCAGCCTGGACATGTGTAGATCACTCGGTTTCGCGTCTGCCACCACGGACTAATGCGCCCTCTTAAGACTCGCTTTCGCTGCGGCTACGTGACTCGTGTCACTCAACCTTGCCCGTGACGGCAACTCGTAGGTTCATTATGCAAAAGGCACGCCGTCACGCCACGGAGGCGCTCCGACCGCTTGTAGGCGGATGGTTTCAGGTACTGTTTCACTCCCCTAACAGGGGTTCTTTTCACCTTTCCCTCACGGTACTGGTACGCTATCGGTCTCTCACGAGTATTTAGCCTTGCCGGATGGTCCCGGCCGATTCACGCAGGATTACTCGTGTCCCGCGCTACTCAGGATACCACTGGGCTTCGCGATGCTTCGCGCAGGGGGCTGTCACCCGCTGCGGCCGCACTTTCCAGAGCGTCACGCTCGCATCGCAGCTTGCCGTGCCGTGGTCCTACTACCCCGCGGAGGCCGGAACCTCCGCGGTTGGGGCTCTTCCCCGGTCGCTCGCCACTACTGGGGGAATCATTGTTTATTTTCTCTTCCTCCGGGTACTAAGATGTTTCAGTTCCCCGGGTTCGCCCTCCGACTAAGCGGAGTGCCGCCCGTTCAAGGCGGCGGGTTGTCCCATTCGGAGATCCGCGGGTCATACGGTCACTTGCACCTAACCGCGGCTTTTCGCAGCTTGTCACGTCCTTCATCGCCTGTGAGAGCCTAGGCATCCGCCATCCGCCCTTTCCTACTTTCTCGCACTTTTCTTGCTGAATATACTTTCGGCTGTCACGCTCACCTGTAAAACTACAGGGAACGGACCTCTACCTTTGTTCTACTTTGCTTCTGTACACAATGTCAAAGATCTCTTGCCCGACTAGGAGCAGAGGCGGTGTGCGGGGGCTTGAACCCCACGGCCGGGCCGGATCCCGGAAACCGCGTATGCGGACACGGAAATCGAAGATGCAGTACCGGCGGGACGAAGGAGCAACGGACCATGATCCGGCCTTCTAATCGGAAATCCCATCGGACGCTCCAGAAAGGAGGTGTTCCTATGTTTTGCTTGGCTTGCGCCGAGCTGCAACAGGAAACCTCTTCCCGAATTCTTCAGAAAGGAGGTGTTCCAGCCGCACCTTCCGGTACGGCTACCTTGTTACGACTTAGCCCCAATCACCGGTTTCGCCCTAGGCCGACCCTCGCGGCTACGGACTTCAGGCGCCCCC
>JAZRVX010000024.1:0-1252 GCA_045599455.1 Faecousia sp.
CCGTGAGGGAAAGGTGAAAAGAACCCCGGACAGGGGAGTGCAATAGAACCTGAAACCGTGCGCTTACAAGCGGTCGGAGCCACTTCGTGTGGTGACGGCGTGCCTTTTGCATAATGAGCCTACGAGTTGCGTTTCACTGGCAAGGCTAAGGGTCACAAACCCGCAACCGAAGCGAAAGCGAGTCTGAACAGGGCGCTTAGTCAGTGGAAGCAGACGCGAAACTTTGTGATCTACCCTTGAGCAGGCTGAAGGCGCCGTAACAGGCGCTGGAGGGCCGAACTAATAGTCGTTGAAAAGACTCTGGATGACTTGAGGGTAGGGGTGAAAGGCTAATCAAACTGAGAGATAGCTCGTACTCCCCGAAATGCCTTTAGGGGCAGCCTCGGGACAGTCTTCAAGAGGGAAAGCTACTGATAGGTTGCGGGGGCTTCGCCGCCTACCAATTCCTGACAAACTCAGAATGCTTGAAGACGGTTCCCGGGAGAGAGGCGATGGGTGCTAATATCCGTTGCCGAGAGGGCAATAACCCAGACCTGCGGCTAAGGTCCCGGAATTGACGCTAAGTTAAACAAACGTGGTTACACTGCACTGACAGCTAGGATGTTGGCTTGGAAGCAGCCATACATTTAAAGAGTGCGTAACAGCTCACTAGTCGAGCGGTGTTGCATGGATGATGAACGGGTATAAGCGTCATACCGAAGCCCAGGAATCGAGAGATTGGTAGGGGAGCATTCCGGTCTGCGCCGAAGGTGTCGCGCGAGCGGCGCTGGAGCGTCCGGAAAAGCAAATGTAGGCATAAGTAACGATAATGGGGGTGGGAAACCCCCACACCGGAAGACCAAGGTTTCCTGAACAACGATAATCGGTTCAGGGTTAGTCGGGTCCTAAGGATAAGCCGAAGGGCGAGGCCGATGGACAGCTGGTTAATATTCCAGCACCCGGCGGAGATTCGAAGGAGGGACGGAGAAGTGAAAGCCCCGCGCGCTGACGGATATGCGCGTTAAAGGGTGTAGGATATCCCGGGAGGCAAATCCCCCGGGAGTTTCCGAACCTGACAGTACCGCGAGCCATCACGGGGAGCGGACAGAGGGTGTAAGCTTGCTTCCAAGAAAAACTTCTAAGGCCAGTCTCCGCCGGCCCGTACCGGAAACCGACACAGGTGGTCGAGGAGAGAATCCAAAGGTGCTCGAGTGATCCGTGGCTAAGGAACTAGGCAAAATAGCCCTGTAACTTCGGGAGAAAGGGCCCCGCG
>JAZRVX010000025.1:0-42951 GCA_045599455.1 Faecousia sp.
CTCACCAAATAACGGGGTTGTTTTGAAAATCGGGTTTTTTGGGGGAGAATGTAAGTTACGCACTTTTTGTAAGTCGAAGTCGGAGGCCAAGCGGTCTTAGGAAGACAATGTAAGAGCTCAACTCCTTGGCTCACAGAACGACATGGCTACGATCCGACTTCTCACCAAATAACGGGGTTGTTTTGAAAATCGGGTTTTTTGGGGGAGAATGTAAGTTACGCACTTTTTGTAAGTCGCAAATCGGGGGTACAAGAATGGTGGGGAAAACGGTACATTTTGATGTAAGTTACATTTTTGGTGCAAAGAGTTTACCTGAGACGGTTGTTTAAGGTATATATGTAAGACAAAACCAATAAAAAACGAAACACAATGAAAGAGAATTTGAATTTCGGAGCGGCTATCGAAGCCCTCAAGAAAGGAAAGCGCGTATCGCGCAAAGGTTGGAACGGTAAGGGTATGTTTATCTTCATGCGCCCGGCATGTGAGGTGACTGCCGAAATGGCATCGCACTTTGAGTCCCTGCCGCAGAGCGTCAAGGACTGGATGCACGCTGCACTACATCAGGACGACAAACTCACCTTCACTCCGTACCTCTGCATGAAGGCTGCTGACGGCACTATCGTGAACGGATGGCTGGCATCGCAGACCGACATGCTGTCTGAGGACTGGTGCGAGCTCGACTAATCGCTATGGCATGGGCGGGTGATACCGCCCGTGCTAACTATTAACCAATAAAACGAAACACAATGGAAGTAGGAGACAAAGTAATTATCGTGCGTCCGGAGAAGAAATGCCACATGGGCAAGGCGGGCGTGATCTTGAAGAAAATGGTAGATGACGAAGGCATAGCCATCTATCGAGTGAAAATCAATGGACGCAAAAACCCATTACCACGATGGGCTACTGATGAGGACATTCAGAAAGTGTAACCAATAAAACGAAACACAATGACTGAGAAAAAGTACAAGACGCTGGCGATGGTGCAGGCAATCGGATTCGCTTCGGCGGTGGCATACGGAATAGGTTATGCCAATGGATGCAAGAGAGTATTGAAAACCGCTAACGAGTGGCAGGATATGTACGACCGACACATCAACAGGCAATGGGAGATGATCCAACGACGCGACACTCTCTATGTGAAGTCTATTCGCCTGAAACTGAAATACTCGGACGGAAGTGAACTAACACCAGTAGATTTAGAGGAAGGAGGTGAGGAATGGAAGTAAGAAAAACAAGTAGCCAACTCTACCCTGTTGAGTTAGTTCTAAGCGGAACGGCTCACATACTTAGCAGACAGGATGCAATACAAATAGCAGAAGAATTATTAAAAATAGCAAACAATAATGGGACGGAATCATAGGGTCATACTGATAAAGGAGTACCCACGGACTTGTGCCGAGTGTCCGCTTTGTGGCATCAGGCCGAAAGAAGATCTCGAAGTCGGAGACAAGTGGACGCATATCTGCGTGGGGTCCGTTGGCGGGAAGGCACGGTTGCTATCAGGTAGAGGCACGAAACAGCCAGATGCACGCAACCGGTGCGGGCGCAGAGCCTACGAGCAGTTCTACTTCTCGCAGCCACGCACGGCATCGGGGAGTCACTACTACGAGATAACGCCGACCAGGTTGGCGAAGTATCAGCTGGAGCAGACGAAATTGTGCTTTCAGCAGCAGTAATTAACCAATTAACATATCACACAATGACTGAGCAATTACAAAAAAAGATAGACCAAGCCATCCGGCTATTGAAGGCGGTGGCTCCGCAGGATGGCTCGCCCGTAGAAGTGGCGTACTCAGGAGGTAAGGATAGCGATGTGATACTGCAACTCGTTAAGGAGAGCGGCATACCCTATCGAGCCATCTACAAGAATACCACCATTGATCCACCGGGGACGATACGACATGCCGAGGAGATGGGCGCAGAGGTGATACGACCGAAGCATTCGTTTGCTCAACTACTTGCGATGAAGGTCAGCCACATAGACGGAGAAGGTTCTGCTGCAAGGAACTGAAAGAGTATAAGATTCTCGATAAGGCCGTAGTAGGTGTCCGTAAATGTGAGAGTACAGCGCGAGACAAGCGATACAATGAGCCGACCGCCTGCCGAGTATATAACAAAAAGAAGGGCATAAAATCCGAGCAGGTTCTGCCTATCTTATATTGGACTAATGAGGATGTGCAGGAGTTCTTGGAGGATAGAAAGATAAAGTGTGCTCCGGTCTATTACGATGAGCAAGGAGAGTTCCATGTAGAGCGCAGATTAGGGTGCATGGGGTGTCCGTTGGCTTCGAGAAAAAATAGACGGAAAGAGTTTGAGCAATACCCAGGCATGGTTCGGTTGTATATCAAGAACATTCAAAAGTACATAGATAGTCACCCGAACGGGAAGAGGACCAAATTATGTGTAGATGCCTACGGAGCGTTCTATCGTGATTTGTTTTTCGTGGTAAAACGCAAGAAGGGTGTCAAGACGGATGGCAATGCTCAGTGGCTTGCTTACTGCAACGGCATCTTCGGGCGACCTGACTTTAAGGCGTTCTTGGAAAACTATTTTAATGTAAACTTAGATAATCTATAAGACTATGGCACGGAGACCAGATTATTATAATGATAGCGTGAAGCGCATCCGAAAGATGATGCAGGACGCGGGGATATACGAGGCGCGATACGAGATACAGATTGAGCAGACCGCTGACACCATGCTCGACATCAAGCAACTGCGCGACTCTATCGGCAAACCTCAACTCATGGTGGAGGAGAAGACAGGTGGCGTGGGTACCAAGGTGAGCGCGAACCCACTATACGCGGTGCTCAATAACTCGCAGAAGTTGCTCATCCAGCAACTTGCCGCCCTTGGCCTAAACAAGATGTCGGAGAAAAAGAGTGAGACACGCGAAGTCAAGCGGCAAGACATGGATGGCGTGCAGACTTTCTTTGCAGGACGGAGGGGATAGCTATGCACCACAAGACCAATAAGGACGAGAGGGAGTATGAGTATTGCCCGGTACAAGGTAAGCGGATATTCTACACGCGAGGAGAAGCAGAGCGAGCCGTGCGCGAGGTAAGAGCCAAGCGAAAAGGGGAGCAGTCTGTGTATCAATGCCCCTGCTGTTGGTACTACCATACCACCTCCACCTCCTACCAGAAATCAAAAGACATCAGGCAAGGACATATACACCATGCCGGAAAGTTATATGAGATGTAAGACGGGCGATGAAAACGCCCGGCACGATAACCAAGAACGGAGATACAATCTCCTAATAATAAACATAACAAAAATTTTTACACAATGAGTAAAGAGAAGAAATTGGGTGCGACCTTCGCAGGTATCACCAGCACTAACCTCTATGAGGTGAGTTTTGAAGACAAGAAAAAGCCGAGCGAGAACGGATTGGGTTTCTCGACTATGATCTGCGCTCCCGATGAGGAGACCGCTCGCAAGTGGTTCGCTATCGCTGAACCCGACTGCGAAATCAAGGAGGTAATCGAGCGCGAGGGCGTGCTGATGCCGCTGTTCGAGATGGAGAATCCGCTGAACCGCCGACTCAATGAGTACCAGGCTCAGGCGATGACGACCTGCTTGCCAAGCAGTAACAATGACGCTTACATGCTGCTCAACCTCAACGGAGAGGTGGGTGAGCTGAATAGCAAGATTGCCAAGGCTATCCGCAAGGGATACATGAAGTTCGACGAGGAGAATAACCTGCAACTCGTTAAGGACATGACCGAGAGTGACGAGGGCGTTGAACTGGTAGAAAGCATCCTCAAAGAGGCTGGTGATGTGCTCTGGCAGTTGAGCGGATTCTGCAAGACCTTCACGGATGCCGAACTCGGCGTTGTGGCAGAAATGAACCTCGACAAACTTGCGGCACGGAAGGAGGCTGGAACCATTGACGGAAACGGGGATGGGGTGAGCGGAAAGGAGCGCACGGTATGACAAAAGCGGAAGTGGTAGAGGTGTTGCGCCAAGAGGCGCAGCACTTCACTCCAGGCTCGGTTGGCAATGTGGCATACCGAAATGCCGCTGACATCGTTGAGAGGGAGTTGGAAGAGTAAACCCTTGCTCGGAGTTTGAAGGATATATAGAAACACGAATTACCACAAATTAAACGCGAATTTTCGCAAATTATTAACCAAAAACAAACAAGATGAAACGATTTCTGATGTTTGGGCTATTCGCACTCTTCTTGAGTATGATGCCCACTTACGCGGCTCCGCCGCAAGTGATGACAACCGTGGATGACGGCTCCGGTGGATACTGCTTCGTGCAGGAGACTATCGACGCAAGCATGGCTGTGATGTTCGACTACCAACAGATGCCCGCTATGGCTGGCGAGGAGGTGGTGATTGAACCGCAGTTGCCGCGCATCTGCAATATCCGCTACGCTCGAATGAAGGCTATCTATCTGCCTATCGACCTAACTGGTACAAGCGATCCTCCCGGTTATAATCACAAGATGAATATCCGTGCTAACATCGGCTGCAATTACGACTATTAACAAAGCCGCCGACAAGGCACAAAAGGTAGGCGGGTGTGGTAGCCCGCCTATACTACTATTAACACAACACAATGACAATATGGAAAATCTCACCGAATCACAAGAGAGGAAGGAGCGGTGCCTGCGGGATTTGAGGGAGGCGATGCCTCGCTACCTGGAACGGCTCTCACAGATAGACCAGCGCATACACGACTATGCGCTGGACTTGGTGCGTACTGACATCGACATACATAACATCGACGAACTGCTGGGTTTCCGCAAGTTCCTACGCCTACTCGACACTTACCCGTTTGACTATGAGTATGTGAAGGATATACTCTATGATGCGGAGGGGGAGTGGCGTTGCACCGACGGAGTGTGGCGGCATGTTCGTGGTGGGCAGAAGATTGATGGTATCTTTGGCACCCGTGTATATAGACAGACACCAATGCAGGTGTTTGTATATGCGTGGGTGTACGGATTTAAGAAGTGGGTAGATACCACCTCTCCGGTTGGTAGCCGCGAGATGATGGAGACGGAGCGACCTGGTGACGCAGACGAAAACGAAGACGCAAACCATATTTACGACTACCGACTGCTGACGCGCAAGTTTATTGCTTTATGGCCGCGTAAGATGGCAAAGACATTCACCTCGGCGTTTATTCTGTTTGAAGACCTGATGCGTGGGACTCCAGATAGTGAGGACTACATAGCCACGAATGGCAGTGAGCAGAGCAAGGTGTTGTTTGGCATGTGCCTGAAGTTCCTACAAAACATGGACGGGTACCGCCGTTATTTCCGTTTCGCCAATAACGATCAGCACCGCTTCATCCAATGGAAGTCTGACACCGGACGCACAGCCAGCATTACTGCCCTATCATCCAATCCGAAAAACATGGATGGTAAGAAGGCGACAAAGATTGCCGCCGATGAGTTCGGTGCCGCCAGACGCACTCGCGGTAACGCCGCCGACATGGAGGAGTTGGTTGGCGTATTGGAAGGTTCGCAAGGACCTATTCGTGAGCCGCTGACCTTTCATAGTTCGACGGCTGGTACCGGTATTGAGACTCCGTATGAGCAGATGATAGGTGCGATACATCAGACGCTGCTGGACGAGTTGAAGATTCCGCTGGACGGCAAGCCCAACAAGACCGACTACGACCTGCAAGGGTGCATTCTGCTCAGACCCGACGAGTGGGAGCGCGGCGATGAGGAGTTGCTGCGCACCGAGCGTATCATTAGAAAAGTGAACCCGAATGTAGGTGTTACCATACAGCCTGACTACTACTACAACGAGTGGAAGGACGCAGAAATACAGGGCGATGTGAAGCGCAAGGAGGTGATTACGAAACTGTACAACATATTCTGCACCGACATGGCAAAGCAGTGGGTGACGGGCGACAAGGTGCGCAGTCTGATGCGACCGCTGAAGATAGAGGACTGCACCGAGGACGAGGGCTGGCAGATATTCTGCGGTATCGACTTCGCGCTCATGGCCGACCTCAACATCGTGGCGATGCTGGCGCGGCGCAGGCGTGAGGACGGACGGATGCAATACCACGCCGGGCTGAGGGCGTATATGAGCGAGGACGGCATCAGGCAGAATACGAACAAAGCGTTGCTGGAGAAATTTGTGGAGCGCGGGTGGCTACAGGTGGTGAAGGCCGATGACGACTTCTACATGCTGCCGGTGCGGGCGATAGAGGAGTTGCTGGATAAGGGGCAGTGCATCGTGGGCGTGGGGTACGACCCGTACAAGGCATCGAAGCCGATAAACGAACTGAAGGACTATCTGTTTGCGGAGTTCGGGGCCAACGACCCGAAGATTTGCGACATCGTGAAGCCGGTGCGGCAGAGTTTTGCGAACTTCAATCCGCTGGTGATAGAGATGGACTACATGCTGAACGGCGAGGGCGGCAGGGACGATGACCCGATGCTGACATTCGAGGAGAATGGATTATGGAGTTGGTGCGCCGAGAACCTGTACCTGGCCGAGAGCGCGGACGGCATGGCCAACCGCAAGCCCATCAAGAAGGCTCCGGACTGCAAGATTGACCCGTGGATTGGATTGCTGGAGGGGCTGTGTATGGCGGATGTGAGCGATGGGAAGATATATGATGTGGGGGAGGAGTAGCGGATATTCAGGATAGTCCGGACCGCTACGCTAAACTGGATAATCTGGAAAATCTGGAAGGCACGCGCGTGGGAGTTTACCCACGCGCGTGTTTGCGTGATAGGTGTATGGCAGGAAAGAGACATATAATAGATTTTAAGGTTACATCAAACTACGATTTTGAAGAGTTGCTATCGACCAATCCAGTGATGCGGGAGAAGTTGGAGCATGCTATTCGTGTTGTGATGTGGGATGCGCGTGACAAGGCGAGCGAGAACCTCAAGCAATATATGCGCGATTCGGCTCACGATGCTCACAGGGCGATTCGTAATATCGTCTATAAGAAGGTGATCGGTGGTGAACTGAATATCCTGAATGTGAAACGCGCACTGCGGCAAGGCAAGGTGTCACCTTCGTGGCGCGGACGCACGGCAGACACAAGTCGCATCCTGTCCTATACCGGCATAGACCGAGGTTTTATCCTGCGATTTGTGAACGATAGCACCAATGAGCGGTGGACGAAGAATATGGACGGACACCCAATGTACCGCAAGGATGTGAGTGAGCGTCCAAGGAGCAGAAAATATGTATATCCGCATCAGTTGGGTGGACGCGGTGGAGCGGCAAGGCGAAGAGGAAACACCATAGGTATGTTTGAAAAGGAGGGCACAAAGGCTATGGCAGCGGCAGCAATGGAACTGCAAGAACTGGTAGAAAAAATATATGTAGAGAAATTCGGTTAGTATGGCACAACATAGAATAAATATGACAGCGAACTTCAGTCAGGCAGATGCCGGACTGAAGGACATGATTAGCAATATCCGGTCTTTTGGCAAGGCTGCTGAGTTTGCCGGTGAGAGCGGAAGCAAGTCGGTGTCGAAGTTCATCAAGGAGATGAGCGAGATAGACTCAAAAGCCGTGACTACTCAGCAGAGGTCGTCGGCTATGACAACTGTTCTAAAAGAGCAGGAGATGTGGTACAACCGTATGGGTGCGAGTGCCAAAAAGGCATTCGGTCAGGAGTTGCAGGCATCTATTGAGGAGGCACGAAAGAAGGTTGCTCAGTACAACTCTGAACTGCAAGGCGTTGGTGCAGGTACTTCGACCGGTGGCGGATTTTTTGCAAAGGGGGTGATAGGCTACCAAGCGTTTATGAAAGCTGTGCAACTTGGTGAGCAGACGGTGAAGTACGCTATCAACACTAACATGGACTTCGAGCAGAGCAACGCTACGCTGGCGGCTGTGCTCGGTAAGACTCGTGGGGAGATAGAAGACTTGACCATGCAGGCAAAGAAGCTTGGTGCTGAGACATTCTATACTGCCGGTCAGATAACCGGACTACAGACGGAGTTGGCTCGACTGGGCTTTACTCGGCAACAGATAAAGTTGATGACTGATGATATTACGAAGTTGGCGTTTGCAACTGGTGATGATCTAAGTCACTCTGCTTCGCTTGCAGGTAGTACTCTACGCGCATTTAATATGCACGCGAGCGAGGCTGAACGGGTAGCGTCGGTGTTGGCAGTATCAACCACGAAGTCGGCTTTGACGATGGGGTCACTTGGAACTGCTATGCCGTATGTGGCATCTGCTGCTAAGCAATTTGGATTCTCTCTGGAAGATACTGTAGCCTTGCTTGGAACGCTGATGAATGCCGGATTTAAGGCATCCACGGCTGGTATGGCAGTGAGAAATATCCTGTCGGCCATTGCAAATCAAAGTGGAAAACTGAGTCAGGCAATGGGAAGACCTGTGAAGACTCTGGATGACTTTGTGGAAGGCTTGAAGCAGATGAAGAAGGATGGTGCAAACTTGGATGATATAGCCAGCATAATCAACCTGAGAACGGCACCAGCATTGTCTCGCTTTGTGGATGGCGCAGATAGTGTGATGGAATTGCGCGACGCTATTACTGATTGTCATGATGAGATGGATAAGATGGCAGAAGAAATGGAAAACACGGCCTCATTCTCTGCTACGAGGCTATCTTCTGCATGGGATGGACTGATGCTGACATTCAGCAAAAGCAACGGATTCTTGAAAGAAACACTTGACGACCTGACCAAAATACTGAATAAAATAACAAAAGCAAGAAAACTGGCTATAGGAGGAGGTGAGGCTGTATCTGTATTTGAGTATGACCTGACAGATGAAGATAAAAAGCAACTGGAAGAGATAAAGAAAGCATACGCTGACAAGGGGTTGAAGCAGGAACAGATAGACGCAATAATACAAGGTCAAAGAGACAAACGCAATGCGAATATCGAGAAGCTGGAGGCAATGCAGAAAGTCCAGGATGGTGAGAGGGGTATAGAATTAGTAGAAGCTTACCTTGCACGCAAAAGAGGGTACATCTCTGATGATAATCCTGATTGGTATAAGGATAAGATAAATGGGATAATGCAGAAAGAAGGTTTTGAGGAATGGTTCAATTTTCTTCAAAGCAGAGGTGGTGAAAAACTTATTGATGATGGTGAATGGGATAGACTTTTGGAGATTATACCTCATAACATAGCAGAGAATAAGCATAGCTTGCTAAGACTTGACTATCTGGATAACTACTACGAAGCAGAGAAACTTAAAGAAGCGAACAAAACAGGTGACGGAGCCGATTATAGAAATAAATTTGGTGACGACGAGAAGACGCTGACAGAGACTGCTGCTGAGTTGGTGGAGACTGCTCTGCGCAGGTATAAAGAGGATCTGCGGGAGTTGCAGAACCGACTTGACCATGGACTGATTGACAAAGCCGGATTTTACAAGGGCAAATTGGGTCTGGATGAGCGCGTGTTTGAGGCATACAACAAAGCAAATGCCATTTCCCCTGCGAAGAAGTACGCCAATGGTGTGAACTACTGGGTGAGCGTGATGAAGGGCGATGCCGACATTGCGCAGAAAAGCGGTGCAATCAAGAAGATGGTTGCTGCCGAGCAGAAGTACGCACAGACCTTCGACCTTTCCGCTATGAAGGAGGAGCAAGGTTTGCAGGATAGCATTGCAGCCAATAAGCAACGACTGAGTGCGGAAGAGAGCCTATACAACGCCTACTCGGCACTATACGCGGAAACCAAAGACCCGAAGTATCTGGAGGAGATGGACCTGCTGGCAGAGGCTATCAAGAGTTGGCGAGGTATTATCAAGGAGCAGGAGGATGAGTTGAAGAGTCAGGAGCAGGTAAAGAGTATAGATAAGCGTACTCTGAACTCGCTGATGTCTACTGCTCGTGGAAACAAAATAAGCTACGGCTCCATAGGTATAGGTGGTCAGATGGACCGCATACTGAAAGGCGAAGACATCAAAAACGAAGAGTGGCAGAGTATAGCAGCTCGACTCAACGAGGAGTTGCAAAAGCGAGGCGTGACATGGTACATCGACATCGACTTTGAGACTGGCACTCTGGAGAAACTGAAGACCCGCATCCAAGAGGTGATGGAGGCACTGGATAACGGATTGGGTGGGGTGAAATCCATAGTAGGAGCATTCGACTCTATAAAGCAAGCCGGAGAGAGCATGATGGATACGCTGGAGGGCGACGGAGATGCGTGGGATAAGATGATGGCAATGTTTAACATGGCCATGGCTCCGCTGGAATCTGCTATCACCATATACGAGGCTATCAATGCGCTGAAGTCGATGTCGGCTATGCTGAGTGCGAAGGAGACGACGGAAAAGGTAGCCGAGACGGCTGCTACTACTGCTCTACTGGCATCGGAAGAGGCGCAGACAGGTGCGGCTATTGAGCAATCGGCAAGTAATGAAGTAGTGGCTGAGACAAGCATGGCGGCAGCGCAAGGACTGATGGCCGCTGCTAATGCCGCTGTAGCAGCAGCTAATGCGTCTATACCATTTGTAGGTCCAGCATTGGCAGCAGCAGGTATGGCAGCTATAACGAGTGCTTATGCAGGTGCGAACGCAGGAGCGTTGGCGGCTACTCAGATGATGCACTTTGCAGATGGTGGTATAGTGCCAGGTGCATACAATGGTGGGCGCGACACCGTAGCGGCAATGCTGAGTCCGCAGGAGATTGTGCTGAACCGAGCACAGACCAATAACCTCGCGGGGCAGTTGCAGCCTGCAAGACAGCAGCAGAGCATGGCACCGAGCCAGCCGTATGTGACGGGTGAGTATATATGGCTTGGACTGAATAACTGGCTGCAACGGACAGGACGCGGGGAATTGGTGACGACAAGACGATAACGAAAACGAAAACGCAAACGATATGAGAAAGTACATCACATGGAGACTACCATTCTCCGACATAGATAATGACAGATACCTTGTAGAGATTTATGCCAATACCATGCCAGAGTCCATCATCACTCTGGAAGGTATAGGCATAGGTAGTGGCGGTGCGTTCTCTGACGAAGAGAGCAGTGACAATAACCAATTCGCTCCAGTACGCACTCGCACGGCTCAAATGCACATAGCCAACTCGGAAGCATCTCTACAGATAGTAGACAGCATGATACCTCGTGATGACACAAAGCGATTTGTGCGCGTATGGAAACTGGATGACGATGGTAAGCGTCACTGGGTAAAATGGCAGGGATTCATGGGTAGCGACTCCTATACCCAAGAATACAAGCAAAGAGTAGGCAGCATAGACATAGCTATGAACGGACTGCTGATGACTATGGGAAGCATAGAGGCTAAGCAGTACATAGAGGATAGCAATGGCATGAGTGGCATGATGACCTTTCAGCAGATGATAGAGTACTGCCTAAACACAATAGCCAGACATGCAGGAGTGACAGATGTAATAACTGACTACTACATCCCTCGTCGCGGCGAAGAGATAATGACGAAGAAGATGAACACGCACAACTTCTTCAGTGTAGAGGATATAGAACTGAACGGCATAAAGAGCAAGCGCGTAAGGGGAAAAACACTGAAAGATATACTATCTGCCATATGCTCCTACATGAAGTGGGTAGTACGCGAGCAGGGACAGGCTATATACTTTGAAGATGTATATGGTACGGATGACATCGTACACTACAAACTAAGAGAAGGTCAGCATACATGGTCGGAGTATGTGAAAGTTCGCAGCATAAACATGAGTGAACTAAACTACAACGGCATAGATCATAGCAAATCCATATCAAGAGGTAAGAGATATGTAGAAGTGAGGGCCAGTCTGGGAGAGGTAGACAGCATAGGTCTTCCAGAATGCCCATATGGAAATCTGGAGTGGAAGGTAGTAGGCAAGTACAATGTGACGGATGCACTACAGTACAATACTGAATCGGCAGTAATGTGCGCAGTGGTAAACACTAACCCTAATCCGTTTGACTACATCACTACCAATTACTACAAGTCGAACATGGTAATATGGAACGATGATGTACACAGCACAGGCAGCATAATGCCATCAGACATAGATGAGTATGTGGCTAACTTCCCCAACATACCAAGACCAGAATTTGACGGATCAGCAGTAATGTACGCAGGTGCTACCTTTGCACGACTGGAGATAGACTACAACCAGTACAAGAAAATGCAATCCGGGCTATACTGCGGATTCTTATACGACACTCAGTATGGCAATAGCATATTCTCCATGAGGAGTAAAAAGGCGTACCACTTCAACGAAGGCTTTATCAATATAAGTGCTGATGTGCTATTCGGAGGACTGCAAAGGTACAATAGCACTAATATGCGATTCTTTGCAGATAAGCAGGATGGTGACACACAGAGCATACAACTGCAATCCAAGATATACATAAGAATAGGTATAGGAGGTTGGCACTGGAATGGTAGCGGGTGGTCCAATAAGGGATTGTCATCTATAGGGGTGGAGTTTGAGGACAATAACTTCAAGCAGGTGCCACACGACCCAGTATACGAGGTAGATAAGGACTTGAAAGGACTGATAATACCTATAAACAGAGAATTGTATGGCGAGGTAACTATCGACATAATGCAGACGATAGTAAGAGAAGGAAGACATATCAATGTTCCCAGCGTAATGTTCTTCCGATCGCTCGACATCAAGTATGTAAGACCATTCAACCACCTGCTGAGCGATGATACGGAAAACAGGTACATTGATATAACTGGATTCAGCTTTGACGACACAGAGACGATTGATACGGAGATAGCCACCAACAATGGAAACCTAAAATCGCCATCCATAGTATTTGAGCCAGATGGTATAACACCTATGGATGGAATGGTATTTCAGGGAGAGGGCAGCGAAAAATACAAACCTGAGCAGGTAACTCTAAAAGATATGAAGCGTTACTACTCATCACCAAGGCGCGTAATATCTCTCGTAGTATCAGACGACATAGAAGATATACCAAACACCAAGATTACTGGATTTGACGGGAAAACCTATTATCCACTCAGTGTGAAAACGGATTGGTGCAAAAAACAACGAACCATAGAATGCTACGAGGTGGGAGACATAGAGCCTGACACGGAGCCAGAAAATGACTTGCCACCTGTAGACCCTACAGCACAAACGACTACTGGGCAGACTGGAAGTGGAACATTAGAAAATGACAGCGACGGAGATGGTCGTCCTGACAACGAAAGGGAAGATGATTATCCAATGTATGATCCTAACGAAACGGAAGAGCCTGACATAGATGCACCAGACGGACCAGACCCAGACGGACCTGACGATGGAGGATATGACGGACCTGATGGACCTGATGGACCAGACTGGGATGGACCGGACGGAGATTATTAACGCAAACGAAAACGCAACGCGGCAGAGCCGCTACGCAAACTGAGAGCCGCGAGAGTAAACCTCTGGCGGCTCTTTTTGTATATGTATATATACAACGAAGACGAAAACGAAATGGTAGGAAAAGATTTACTGATAGCGATGGGTGGGCGCGTGATTGCGGCGCAAAGGACTTGCAACCTCAACATACAGCAGGACACCATCGAGGTGTGCTCGCCCGTGAGCGGGCCGTGGCGCGAATATATCCCCAGCACGCTGGGGTGGACGGTGAGTTGTGACGGACTCATCTATGCGCCGGAGTATGCAGACGAACTGATGGAGGTGCTGATAAGTCGGCAGAAAGTGCGCCTGAGTTACTACGACCCGGAACTGCGCATCGTGCGTAGCGGCTACGCCATACCGACAGGACTGCAACAGGGCGCGAGCATCAGTAGTCTGGCTACCTATGCGCTGACATTCCAAGGGAGTGGGGAGCTCGGGGAAGTACCTTACGAGGATGTGACTATAGATTTTAGATATACCTCTGTGCATGATGTTGATTTTAAGAATAATGTAAACCATCCGCTGGTGGCGAATGGAGGTGCTGATATGCTTGTGAATGTGTGCGAGATAAACAGTGTTTGTCGTGTACATATAAAGGCAAGTAGTATTGCTACTGGAGGTATTGCAAGTATTATACCATTACCTTATGATAAAGAGACTGAGATATTGGAAGGTGTGATAGAATCGTGTGACAATCTGCGATTCTTCAATATGGAGATAGCCCACATTGGCGATAGCGCACTCGGATTGAAGCAAGAGGTGGATATGATGATGCAGCCAGGGCGGTATGCGTTCCTCATGGAAGGACACGCGCAGATGCATCTGGATGTGCGTGCAATTAGTTTACCTGTAGATTAAGTTTGAGCGATAGGTATGAAAAGAAAATTAAGTACACCGTACATCGTGAGCATCGGGCTGATAGTGGTAGGACTGCTATTGTGCTGCTGGGGTGCTTATGTTCCGCCGAAGGGCGTAGTCGATGGAAGCCTGCTGGAGGTGTTTGGAATGGCTATCCTGGCAGCAGGCCTACTACTCGGAATAGAGACCGCACAGATGGCCATCAGTAAAGGTACCGACGCGACCGTGAAAGTTGGCGACAAAGTGGAGGTACACATTGAGAGCCCGGACGGTCAGGAGGATGCGGCGATGTAAACGCCGCCACGATAACCAAGGACGCAAACGATAACGCAAACTAAGGCGGAGATATAATCTCCTACCAATAAACATAGAAAGGTATGCCAAATTTAAGAGAAATAATCACTGGTGCGTGGCTGAGGGAGGCGACGCAACCGTCAGAGAAGGTGGAGCGCGGGCCTCAGTTGGCGAAAGAAGCCGAAGTGGTCAGTGGTGCGACGATGATTGACAACACCGTGCGCGTGATCACCACCGAACAGGCACTCAAACTGCCTTCCGTACAGCGTGCCCTCGTGGTGCGCGGTACTACCATCGGCATGATGAAACCCCACCTCCAGCGCAAGAGTACCACTCACGGCGGCAACTACGAGGATGTGGAGTACGGTATGACCAACTACATCATGCAGGTGCAGCCAAATCCTACGATGAACGCTACCGACTTCTGGGTGACGACCGAGATGATGCGCTGCCTCGGCAACGCGGTGGTGTATATGAAGCGCGATGGCTTCACGCTGAAAGGCTTGTACCTGTGCGGCTATGCGCAGGTCTATCCCGACACGCTGGACTACCTCATCACATACCAGAGCGAGTACGGAACGGTGACGGATGTGGTACCGTACACCGATGTGCTCCACTTCAAGGGTGACTTCCTGACCGAGGACGGACTGAGCGGCAAGTCGCTGGTGCAAATGTCGGCTGACGCACTATCGCTGATGGCTACTAACAATCGCCGTGCGAAGGATATTGCAGCCAAGGGCGGTGATATGAAGTACCTGGTGAGCGAGGATAACAAGAATCCGCAGGTAGGTGCAACGCGCCGACTGACGCAGGAGCAGAAGACCAGTCAGCAGGACAGCATCCAGAAGCAGATGGACGAGCGCAAGAGCGTGATCCTATGCTCAGGACTGATAGACATCAAGGCTATAACCGAGCCGGGGGCTATTCAGGCTCTTGACCCTGCGCGTAAGGCCGATGTGCTGGAGATTTGCCGTATCTTCTCTATCCCGCCTTCGGCAATGTTCGAGCTGACGAACAATACCTACAAGTCGCCGGAGCAGGGCACGATGGAGTTGCTGCAACGCACTATCCAGCCTGCGCGTGTAAGGTACGAGAACGAGCTACTGGCGAAGTTGATTGGTCCGAGCGGATTTGGCAAGTTGCGCTTCTGGATGGACGATGAGCCGCTGATGCAACTTGACCCGAAGGCGTTGGCTGAACTGCTGGAGAAGTATATTCAGAACGGCATCTACTGCCCGAATGAGGCACGCAAGAGACTGAACCTACCGGCACTGAAGAAGGAGGAAGGCGGCGATCAGCATCTGGTATCTACCAACTTGCAGAAGTTGGATGACATCAAGCTGGGGAAGAATCAGGCCGAGCCAACGCAAACGAAAACGCAAACGAAAACTGACGAGGAGGACGAGTAATGGAACTGCAATTTTTGACGGAAGAGCAACTGAAAGCGCAACTCAGGTTGGACGATGATGTGTGGTTTGCCGACATTGCCGTGATTGAGGTGTATGCTCAGGCGGCTGAGGACGCGGCATTGGAGTTCATCGGGCGACCGCTGGACGAGGTGATAGAGGTTTGGGGCAAGGTACCAACCAACATTGTGCTGGCATGCCTGCACCGCTTCACGGACAGTTACACCCACCGCGACCCGAACCAAATCATCAGCCGTAAGGATGTGGTGGCACCTATCCCTGCTGCGCAATGGCAGGATATTCTCAAACCGTACATTAAGCCCGAGACCCTATGAAGCAACCAGAGTTTTACACACACTTTGTGACCCCGATGTTTCGGTCGGAGGCGAAGATGGGCGATCGCGGTCAGGAGGAGGGCGAGTATGTGCGCGAGGAGCGGCCGTGGCGTGCGCGAGTGATTCCGCTGAAGGGTGCGACCCGCATCAAGGAGCGGACTATGGATGCTACCGACAAAGCGACACTCTACCTGCGCTACCATGATGGCGTGGATAGCGACACCCACTTCTGGTATCAAGGCAAGGAGTACCGACAGGACGGACCGCCTATCATCGAGAAGGAGGGGAACGAGATACAGACGATAATCGTCAGTCTGCAATAGTAAACCTATAGCAATAGTATAAATGATAAGTATATGGAAAAACAAGAGTATGAAATCAGAAGTTTGTGCGGCGAGCTTAGAGTTCGCGAGGCCGTACACAATGAGGACGGCAGCGTTACCGAAAGCCGAACTATCTATGGCAAGGCTATCGCTTTTAACTCGACAAGCGAAGTGCTCTACGACCGAGAGGTAGGTGGACTGTTCCGCGAGATCATCGCTCCGGAGGCATGTACGGCTGAGTTCCTGCGTAGCCAAGATGTGAAGCTCAATATGCTGCATGTGAGGGAGGGTACGATTGCTCGAAACAATAAGGGCGTTGGCAACCTCCGCTGGGAGGTACGCGAGGATGGTGTCTATTTCGAGTTCGACGCTCCAAAGTGCGATCTGGGCGACCGCTGCTTGGCACTTGTGCGTGAGCAGGTCTATACCGGATGCAGTTTTGAGTTCGTAGCCAATATGGATAAGACAGAGGTTCGCACCATCGTAGAGAACGGACGCAAGATTCCGCTACTCACGCATCACGAGTTTGTGCGTGTAAATGCCCTTACGATTGGTATGGACCCAGCGTATGTTGCTACCAGCGTGAAGGCGCGTGAGTTGGCAACCATCACGGACGAAGGCGACCCCGACGCAGAAGCGAAGAAGCGTGAAGTCGAGGAGCAAGCCGCTAAGGAGCAGGCAGAGCGTGAGGCACGCGAAAAGTTTACCCGTGAGCGTAGTGCGTCCGCTATGCAGATGGAGATTCGTTTGCTGGAACTCCAAAACAAATAAGTTGAACCAATAAATACATCTAATTAGAAGTATGAAAACGAGAGAACAAATCATCGCAGAGATGAGCGAGGCTCACAACTCTGTACTGGCAGCTGAATCCGCAGAGGTTCGCGAGGCTGCTGAGAAGAAGTTTGCCGCTCTTGAGCGCGAGCTGAAGATGCTCGACGCACAGGAGAAGGTGGACCAGATGCGTAGTAAGCCTGAGTCGCTTGACACCATTCTCAAGCGTGAGGGTAAGGCTGCTCTGGAGGCTAACCAGAAGCGCGAGGTGGCTCTGAATAAGACCGCTACCGTGACCGTTGCAGGTCAGACCATCGCCGAGGGTGCCGAGGCACAGCAGGTAATGATCATGTCGCTGCTCAAGTTGGCAGAGCCTGAGACCATCTACCGCAAGCTGGGCATGAACATCGCCGAGGGCGTACCTACCGACAAGATTATCTGGCCGTACCAGAAGAAGGCTATCGAGATTCAGGCTCGTGGCGAGGGTCAGGCTGCCGGTGAGGAGGTATTCGACTGGGCTAACTTCAAGCCGTCGCCCGAAGAGGCATCCCTCATGGTTATCGTCGATAACGAGGCATTCGACAACGCTACCTTCGACCTCGGCGCATACACCATCGAGCAACTCCGTCTGGGTGAGGGTCGCTACCTCGACAAGCGTTGCGTATCGCCCGCTCCCTTCACCGGTCTGGTATCGCCTATCACCGGCAAGCAGACGGGTATCGTTACCCTCAAGGCTGACTACAAGACCCTTAAGAAGAAGGTCGCTCGCATCGCCGCTTCGGGCGTGGATATGAGCAAGTTCGCCATCATCGGTAACGCTATGGCTACCGCTATCCTGGAGACCACTCCGAAGGCTAACGGTCAGGGCGGTATGATTCTGGAGAACGGCAAGATCGGTTCGAGCCGCTATCTGGAGAGCGAGTACTGCTGCTATGTCAAGGGTTCCGACAACAAGTACTACTACGACAGCGAGAACGCCTACATCGTATTCGCTCCGTTCTCGGAGTTGGCACTGGTGGGTCACGGCGTTAAGCGTTTCGTGGTGGATCCTGTTACCTTGGCTCACAAGAACCAGACCCGCTTCATCATCCACACGAAGCACTCGCTTACCAACCTCTCCACGGTTGAGAAGGACGACTTCTCCGTATTCCAGGCTTACAAGCTGGAGGATGTGGATGCAATCCCTGTAGAGGTTAAGGGCACCGTAAACACCAAGACCGTAACGGAGTAGCCTCACGCTATCCACACGGGTGATACATCGGGTAATGCCGGTCACTCCCCGTGCGTGATGCACTATCAAACGAAAACTATTAACCTATTTCACATTGGAATCGACTCTCAACATAGACCTGTTTTTCTTCGCTGCCATCCAGCAGAGCGAGGAGATTCGTGAGATGGTGAAGGACCGCATCTTTGATACCTACCGCAGTAAAACTGCGGAGAATGAGGATAAGTTGCCGTACCTAATCATCACCACCGGAGAGGCGCAAGCCGACCCGGACACGAAGGACGACTATACGGCTACGGTGGCTCGCGGCATGGTGTCGGTACTGGTATGTGCCAAGGACACCAAGCAATTTGCCCGCCTGCAATCGCTGGTACTACAGGCTGTAGAGACCGCGAACGAGACGGACGACATATACGTCGAGCACGAGGAGTGGGACTTCCCGCACCTGCACATCGAGCCGCGCCCGCTGGAGAAGATGGCAGACCCAGACAAGCCGTGTCTATTCCGTGAGATTCAATTCCTCTGTGAGATATAAATTCCGAATACGAAAATGAAGATCAAAGGACAAAACATTCGTCTGGCAGTAGAGGTAGAGGATGCCTCTACGCAAACGAAGAAGACTGTTTACTTCGCGGCTTCCACCACCTGCTCCATGAATGTGAACGCAGATCTTGAAGACTCAAGCACGAAGGATGACGCTGTAGATGGCGTTGCATGGCGCAAGCAGGAAGTGACCGGTAAGAACTGGGATTGCTCTTGCGAAGTGCAAGTAGTCGATGAGGCTGAGATTGGTCCCGACGGTATCGGTGGTTTCGACCTCGCTGACATGGTTGGCGCAGAGGTAAAGGTAGAGGTGAACCTGGTAAACGGATCCTCGAACCGTACCAAAGACAAGGGTCTGTATTCCGGTTATGCACTCATCACCGCTTGGCAGATGACCGCAGGCAACCGCCAGACCGCTACCGCAAGCGTTACCATCCAGGGTCAAGGCGAACTGAAGAAGGCAGTAGCCTAAACGATAGGTAAAGTCCATCCACCTTAAACGGGGACAGTCATTGTGTGAATGGGGGAGGAGGAGACTCCTCCCCTTTCCACTAAAAACGAAAGAAAACAAAATGAGCAGATACACAACTATTAAAGTACAGCGTGGTAACGACTTCGAGATTCACATGAAGCCGGTTATGCTCAACGGTGCTATTATCTCTGCTTCTGAGTTGTCCGACATCAGCGTGAAGGTGCTCGACAAGGAGGGAAATGAGTTTGCTCCTGATTTTGAGGTACGCGACAAGATTCTTGCTGTGAAGTTCAACGACAGCATGGAACTTGGTCTGTACGATACTATCGTTCATGCCAAGTGGCAGGGTAACGACATCGAGGATGCCCGCAAGGCTCTCATCGAGATTGTTGAGTGGACCACAGGTATTCAGTTCACCACCTACAAGCAGGAACTGGTACTGGTAGGCAGTACCAACGCCGAGATGGACGCGCTGCGCCGCCAGTATGAGCAGGCCATCGCCGAGGCAGCAGCAGCCAAAGCTGACGCTGAGCAGACGAAAGAAATCTATCAGGAGAAGATGGCTCAACTGGAAGGCATTGCCCGTGAGGCTTCTATCGACCAGGTTAAGGCTACGCTCCTGACGCTTGGCAAGGAGGCTTCGCTGGATGCTATCCGCGAGTACATGCAGAGCCTTGGCAAGGAACTGACCCTGCACGAGATTCAGACCGTGCTGGCAGGTACGGCTAAGGAGGCTACGCTGAACTACACCGCCAAGGAGGCTACGCTGACGGAGATGAAGTCCACGCTGGCAGCAGGTATGACATACCTGTCGCAGATCAAGGGCGTGGTGGACGCTATCGCTACGAAGTGTGCCGGTATGGATGTCAAGATTGACACCATCAACACCAACTCGGCTAACACCAAGGGTAAGGTCTATGAGTTGGACGGAAAGGTACAGAACCTCTCCACCAACATGGACGACTATAAGGCTGACGCTGACTCACAGCGCGCTGCCATCAAGACCGTCGTGGACGAGATTGAGGGACACCTGCATCCGACCGAGTAAAGAAGTGGGGAGGGGGAACTACCCTCTCCCCATATAACTTACAAAAATTGGTACATAAAAGTAGTAAGAACTAAGTAAGAACTAAGTAAGGACTAAGTAAGGACTCAGTAAGGACTTAACACGGTCTGTAACTTACAAAAAAAACACACAATGAAGACAATTACATTGGGCGGCAAGGAGTATGAGGTACGCTTCCGCCAACGCGCACGCCTCGTCTATGAGGCAGAGTTTGGTCACTCTATCATGAAGGATTGGGAGGCTATCTACAACGACATGAATGCGTATATGTTTGGACGCATCCTGCATATCATTTACATTATGCTTTCCTCGCGCAGTAAAAATCCATCTCTGACCGAGGACGAGTTTCTCGACATCGTGGACGACATGTCCGACGAGGAAATGGGCGAGATGATCAACACCTGCTTGCAGGCTATGATTGCAGACCTGTTCCCAAAGAATGCTATTCTCGAAGCCGAGGCTAAGGAGAAACAAAATGCCGAGTCCGAGGAGGGGCCTGAAAAAGAGGGGGAAGCGTAACTACCCACGAACTGTATAGCATTATCGTGGGACAGGGTGGCATAGACCCAGGCTATTTTCTGGACGAGATGACTTGGACGGAAATTCTGCTATACCTGAAAGGACTGAAACGCCGTGGCGATACCACATACGACGCTATGCGCATCCAGACGGCAAACATACTGAGCGGCATAGGCGCAAAGAAAGAAAACGGCGATAGCGTCAGTATGTTTGACATTTACAGTCTGCCAGGCGAAGCGGAAGCCCTCGAAAAGAAGCGAGCCAAGGAGAGTGCCGAGGTAAGCAAGATGTTGCACGACCTCAATCATCCACACGCGACAGAGTAAACCTCTGCCGCGTGTTTGTGTGTATAGTATAAAATCTATATAGATATGAAACAAGATACAATAAAGATTCAATTACTCAACGACACAAAACTATGTGTCAGATTGGTACTTCCTGATGGTAATCCTATACCAGACATAAGCGAGTTCTCTCTTAAAAGCGTTCGATGGGGAATACATGGTCACGAAACAGAAAGCGTGACTGGAGCAGAAGTCAAAGATGGATATGTGCAAATACCTATTTCGCACACTATGCCACTTGGTGTGTATGATGTACATATACTTGGGTCTTTTGGTCAGCTTCAAGATGAGCGCGAGGTAAGTGATAACCGCCACGCCATGTTCGAGCTGGTGAAGTACGGCAACGGTATAAGTTACGAGAACTACTACACCGACATGGTAATCATAGGTCTACCGGACTCGTATGTGGAGGCTCTTCGTCAGGAATTGGAGAAGAAAATTGAAGATGCAGAGGCGGCAAAGGCTGATTTTGAGAAGCGCATTGAGGATCTGGATGATATTGCGAAAGAGTCTACACTGAATGAAGTTAAAGAAGCTGTCGATAATATACATATAGACATTCCTGAAGACTTAGCACGAAAGGGAGATATTGATGCGGCAAAAACATCTATCAAGGAAGATATTAACTATTTGACGAAAATATCTACTGATGCTAAAGACAACTCGCAGGCTGCTAAGATGGCTTCCGAAACTCTTTTGAGCATTTCGGATATGTTTAATCAAAAACTCGACACAATCATAGCCAACACCTCGCTCACCGCTGCGCAGGCCGATGAGGATTGGCAGAATGTGAAACCAGCATAATTTAGGACAGGTATGAGAGACTATTTACAACGACTGATAGCCCTGATTAAGGGGAACATCAAGATGACTACGCACAAGATAAGCGAGTATCTGTACGAGGTCAAGTACACGGTGCTTGACTACGACTTCGCCAAAGCGTATTTCAAGACGCACTATGTGCCAGTGCAGGGCGGCTGCTCGGTTGTACGCAAGGGCTACCAGATTGGGCGCAACCTCGATTGGTACTACGACCACGAGGCGGAGTTTATTGTGGAGACGGCTGCTGGTATGGGACGCTACGCATCAAAAGGATTTGCTGGTACCATTGCTGAACTTACTAACACGGCAGTGGAAGAGGATGGTATCTTGGACGATATTGCAAAGGTGCTGCCGTTCCGCATGCTGGATGGTATCAACGAGAAGGGCGTGTACGCAAGCGTGAATATGCTGAGCAATGATGCAACGCGCTCGCTGGCTGACGCAGGAACCACTCCGATGATCGAGGATCGCGAGGAGATTTGCAGTATCATGGCGGTGCGCTACATCCTGGATAAGTTCGCAACGGCGCAAGAGGCGGCTGAGTACATCCGCGACTATGTGCGTGTCTATCCGCCTATCGCAGATGGTGTGAAGCACGATGTGCAGATTGTGGTGGCCGACACAACGGGCACATGGGTGCTGTCGTTTGAAGGAACTGAGACGCGCGTGATAACCGAAGAGTTCCACGGCGTAGTAACCAACTTCCGATTGGGCGGTACAACGCTTGTAGATGGAGCGTATGCCATTGATGGTAGCAATATCGAGGACTACGGTAGCGGTGTTGAGCGTGCAAATGTGGCGTTGAGTATGGTGTCTTCCTCTGCGATAGAGGAGATTATGCGCTCGCTCCATTACACCCACGCATACGATGATAACAGTCCGTGGCTGACGGAGTTTGTGGGCATCCATAGTGCGACCATCCACGACACTGCTACACTTCGCGATTCGCAGATTGCAGCGCGTGCGCTGTATCTCGCTACCACCCGTGACAAGGCCGACACATGGCACACCACGCACACGATTGTGTACGATCTTGACAATAAGATGGCATGGTGCTATACGCAGCAGGATGATAGAAAGTTTCGCGTACTCTTTGTGGAGTCGAGCGAGGGACAGGTAGGACCGCAAGGTCCGGAAGGCCCACAAGGGCCACAAGGGCCGCAGGGCGAGAAGGGCGAAAAGGGTGAGCCTGGACATAGTGGTTCGTACTTTCCTGCCGTGACTATCTTCGGCCATCCGCATATCGAGGGGCCGCAGATCAGCGGATTCTCGGCTGATGACTATCTGCAATTCCCATTCGTGGTGAACTTCGCAGGCCGTCCGTGGACGCTGCACTTTGACATCGCCACTGGTGCGGATGTATCGCAGCAGCACAACATCTTCGACTCGCAGTTCGGACTGGCCTTTGCCTTTGCCAATGGGCACTTCGTGATGGCGATGTCGAGCAATGGTACATCGTGGGACTTGGGCGCGAACGAGGGTACATACGCCATCCTGCCGAATCAGACCTACCACATCCGCATGAGTTGGGACGGTCAGACCTACAAACTGGAGTGGAGCATTGATGAGGTGGAGTGGCTGACGGACATTCAGGTAGCATCGACTGCTTCGCTCTATCCGCGCCAAATCGTGATTGGTAAGGACATATTCACCGGCACGCACTTCTATAACGGCAGCATCAACTTCGCTCACGCTCAGCTGACCATCGCAGGGCTGGTGGTATGGGAAGGTATGACCGAGGTGGGCACTGTTACCCGTATGGCGATTGATATGTCGAACATCGACGAGGAGGGAATAGCCAAAATGGAGCAGATTGTAGGGTCTTTCTATGTAAAAGGTTCTATGATCCGTGGAAACATAAATTTGACAGGTGGTACTATCTCTGGAAGTTCTATTAGCGCATCTGAAATCCGTGCAGGTAGCAACACAACTATTTCCAGAAATGGAATCGTTGTAGGTAGTGGAACTGGCTCTATTTCGGCTGGTTTTATCTATGGAAGTTCTATTAGCGCATCTGAAATCCGTGCAGGTATCAACACAACTATTTCCGGAAGTGGAATCGTTGTAGGTGGTGGAGCTGGCTCTATTACGGCTGGTTTTATCTCTGGAAGTTCTATTAGCGCATCTGAAATCCGTGCAGGTAGCAACACAACTATTTCCAGAAATGGAATCGTTGTAGGTGGTGGAGCTGGCTCTATTACGGCTGGTTTTATCTCTGGAAGTTCTATTAACGCATCTGAAATCCGTGCAGGTATCAACACAACTATTTCCGGAAGTGGAATCGTTGTAGGTAGTGGAACTGGCTCTATTTCGGCTGGTTTTATCTCAGGAAGTTCTATTAGCGCATCTGAAATCCGTGCAGGTATCAACACAACTATTTCCGGAAGTGGAATCGTTGTAGGTAGTGGAACTGGCTCTATTTCGGCTGGTTTTATCTCAGGAAGTTCTATTAGCGCATCTGAAATCCGTGTAGGTATCAACACAACTATTTCCGGAAGTGGAATCGTTGTAGATGGTGGAACTGGCTCTATTACGGCTGGTGTTATCTCTGGATATACAATTCAAGTAGGCAGCAACACATTTATTTCCGGAGGTGGAATCACTGGCCCAGGGTTCTATTATGGTTCTTTCTACCTTTCCGGCAATGGGTTTGTTCTATCCGGTGGCGCTCTAATCATGGGGTCTGTAACGCTCTCCGGTGGAGATATTGAAAAATTGCACAATCTCTAAAATATCATAGTATATGAAAAAGATTCTATTAGCTATTCCGACGAGTTGTTTCGTTGAATCAGAGACTGTGAAGTCGCTCTATAACATGCAGATACCAGATGGATATGAAGCAACACTTGAAATCGTAAAGGGGTATGCGGTGCATCAGGCTCGTAATATACTTGTTGATTTGGCAATAAAGGGTGGATTCGACTATGTATTCTGGATAGATGCAGATGTTATACTGCCTAATTATATTCTTTCTGTGCTACTAAATACAGGTAAGGATATAGTATGCGGATATTACCACAAAAAAATAGAAAATCAAGAAGTGGCAGAGATTTTTGGCAAATGTCCAGATGGAAGTATATCAAATGTACTTGCCAAGGACTTGCCAAGACAAGCTGGTGTATATCAGATAGCTGCATGTGGTTTTGGATGCACACTTACATCAGTTGAGGTGTTTAAGAAGATGCTTGAAAATAGCGAGACCGATGACCTATGCTTTGATTATATCTACAAGAAAAATGCAATGTGTAGCGAGGATATATTATTTTGTCAAAGAGCAGAAGCACTTGGCTATATAACCTATGTTCACACAGGAATGAGATGCGGGCATATTGGTCAAAGGGTGTTTTGATAGGCAATAAAATCCTTGCAATAATGGTGCGTAAAGAGGCGCAGAGTTGAAAGCGTCAAGGCTCGTTGGTTTAAATACAATGCCGAGAATATATGAAACTAACAGAACATTTTGATTTGTCGGAGTTCGTCAAGAAGGGCGAGACTCCGGACGACATCACCGTAGGACATCTGAGACTATTGTGCGTTATGATCCTCGAACCGCTCCGTGTAGCATGGGGCAGTGGCATAACTCCTACCAGTGGCTACCGCAGTCCGGGACGCAACGCTACTACCAAGGGCGCGAGTAAGACATCCGCACACCCTCTTGGCTATGCCGCCGACATCGTGCCTGCAAATGGCAAGATGCGCGAGTTCAAGAAGTTTGTGAAGGACTATCTTGGGAATTATGGGTACTATGACGATCACGGATTCGCTGCTCCCTTTGACCAGTGTATCGATGAGCGCAACTCCGCCGGAGCGGAGTGGATGCACATCGGCCTCATGAACGGAAAGGGAGAGATGCGTCAGCAGTTCCTCAAGACTACGGACGGAGTACATTATTATCCAGACAAAGTATGAAACGATATAAACGATACATATTAGATTTAGGTCGGAAGTGCAATCCGCGTAGAGGATGGCAGATTCGGGCATTACTTACCATTTTGCTGGCATCGGCAATATGCTCGTGCAAGACCCAGCAATGTCTGCCGGAGGTAATCACACGCGACTCGGTTCGCGTGGAGTACCAGAGGGACAGTATCTATGCCCATGATAGCATCTTTATCGACCGCTACCGAGCCAACGATACCGTCTATCTCACCAAGGAGCGTTGGTCTATCCGCTACCGCGATGTGCTGCATACCGACACATGCTATGTGGACCACAACACGGTAGAGGTCAAGATGGAGCGATACATCCCAGGCTTTTACAAGTGGAGCACATGGTTGTGCTGGATCATAATAGCCGGAGTGCTAATCTATGTGGTATGCAGGATAGCAAAGGCAGTGTACCTGAGACGGTAAAAAATAGTCGTAATCACATTATTTGTGGAATTGATAAGTCAGTTCCACATTTTTTTTGTACCTTTGCATCCGTTTTCACAAAAATTATAATACTATGACAAAGAAAGAGATTTTTGATACTATTGTAAAAGTGTCATCTGATGTATGCGCAGTAAGCGTAGAGGAGATAATGCACCAATGCAGAAAATCAGATGTGGTAACAGCAAGGAGTATAGCTACATTCTGGTGCCTATCATGCGACCTAACCGTACAGGACATGATGGCTTGCATTGGATTAAAAAACCACAACAGCATAGATTCTATCCGGGCAAAGTTTGAACAGAAATGGGCAGAGGAGCATTGCTACCACATGCTGATACTGGAAACAGGAATCCGGATTCTAAACCTCGCTAATGAGCATGGAGAATACTTCAATCTATGGGGACCAATCGACCATTTGCAGAAAATAACAGGGAAAATATACTACAAAAAGCCTCAAAAATAAAAGTCGCAAGTAACTCGCAACTTACTCGCAAGAAACTATTTGTGCGTTTGAGAAATTTGCCGTACCTTTGCAGCCGATTTCAAAAACTACAAACACAATGACACGATTTATATCCATCGCCGCCATGGCCATCGAAGATGAGCCTGACGAAGAGCGACTACTATCTGCCGCTGCAATAATTGATGACGCACTCATGGGCATCTACGACATTAACCCAGACTATTACACCAGCGTGATCACACGACTGCAATCCGTACTACTACAAAAGAGCACCGCCTGATGGCGATGCTCTTGTTTTTATGCTCCATATAGCACATAGTCCATCACACGGCGGTTGTGCTGGCGTGTACGATTCCACTTGTAGTCCTCGTAGTGTTTGTTTTTCACGCCAGAGTCCACATGTCCCATACTCTTGTCTATAACGCGGTCAGGCACATCCAGTTCGCCTGCGATAGTCGCCCACGAGCGTCGTATGCGCTCCATGTTCACCTTCTCCCCTACCATCGTGCTCAGCTCGTCGCACGAGTAATTGAAGTTGCGCTGGAATGTCTTGTAGTTAGGGTAGCGGTCTTGCAAGTTAAGCAGGTGGTTTGATCCGTGGTACATATCAAGCAGCATAGCTATCTCTGGCTCCTTATAGATATGCGTCTTGCGGGCGCATCGGCCTTCCACCTTATGACGCAGATACACCACCTCGTCGCCTTCGCTCACCGGCATGTGGTACATGTCTATCAGGTTGGGACCACACAACAGGAACGACAGCAGCAGCATGTCACGAGCACGGGCGAGCTCGGAGCCGTCGGTCAGCATCAGGTGGCTCAGTTTGCGGATGCCTTCGACCGAGACGGTCTGTATCTGGTCGGACACCGGCACGGGTTTTATCTTATAGAAGCGGAAAGGGCTGCGCCCATACTCTATCATCTCCATCCGCTCGGCCTCGTTGTATGCGCTCCGGATATACGACATCACCTTCACGCGGGTAGCATCCTTGCGTCCCGTTCGCTCCAGGTAGGCCTCGATGTCGCGCAGACGCTCGTAGGTGATGTCGTCAAACCAAAGACGATCCATGCCTTCCGTCTGGCAGTACTCGGTCAGCAGGCGACCAACATACTGCATGTCGCTGCACGCACGCGCCTTCTTGCTCATGGCATAGGAGTCGAACCATGTGCTGAAGTCCTGACTGCCTCCGCGTGTTTGTTTGTGTGCGCGCACACGGGTACATACGCGCTCTCCTATTATATATGTTCGTATATCTGTCGCAGTTAGTTCGTCGATGTGAATAGACTCGTCCATTGTAAGGCGCATCATGGTGTCATCGTACTTGCGGATGTAGTTGGTGATTTGGGCATTCTTCTCCTTAAATGAAATAGCCTTGCATGAGATTGGCTGGCGCATGTTGCTTGGGTCGAAGTGTTCTGGCTCAACCTTAACTCCTGTATTAACGAATGAACTTGTGCCATTGTGGCTGATACGGATTCTAACTGACCCTGTTGGTTTTTCTCCTCTAATATCGAGGTTTAGTGAAATTGATGCCATATTTGTATAAATTAAGAATTGTTACCGATTTGTTACCGATTTATTGCCCCAAAAGGGGCATTTTAGGGGTATTTTGGGGCTTGCAGTTCTTAATCTATTATACAAAAAGACAGAACTTAACAAGCTACATTTGTGTGTAACATGCTAAGTTCCAATCAATTACATTTTGGAGCCACTGGGGGGACTCGAACCCCCGACCCACGCATTACGAAGCGGTGGAGGGCGTTGAAAAATAGCAGGTTACAAGTTGGTTTTAGAAAATGTTACCGAATTGTTACATTTTTTTTATATTTCGTCAAGAAATACCATGTCTGATTCCTCAATTCTTGGTACCGTTAAGTCGAAGTCTGTATCGTTGTAGCGAGAGAAAATGAAGCGTACATGGCCTCCACCTACAACAATATACTCAATAACCTTATCTATCCACTTTTGATTTGATGGAATAGAACTGATAATTTCATTTTTTGTAGTCAGAGTAGTTTGTGACATGTTTGGTGCAAGCATCAAAGGCATCTTAAATTCAAACTCCCAGTCTCTTGTATAGAAACCAACCATGCCTATGAAGTATTCGCTATCGCTAACAAAAATGCTTCCGGTTGTCTTCAGGACGAAATTCTCTCGGTCATTGGTACTCCAAACGAATGAATTGCCGTTGTCGTCAGTGTAGGTGTACTCTACATATTTTGTATTAGACTTCATAGGGTCGGCATCATATACTTTATGAGTCCAGCCTGCTGCGTGAGATAGTGTTGCCATAGTGAGCATGGCGATGATGAGAAGATGTTTCATAATATAATATCTATTGGTTGTGAGTTTACCTATTCGAGAGATTGAGCGTATAGTGAATGCGTTTTTTGCCATTGGATTTTTTAGATTGTTAAATTAGTGTTTTTTGTTGAGAGCAGTTGCGCGTGAGCGTAGCTGCTTTTTTATTTTGCAGATAGGACACGGATGGCATCTTTTAGTGTGTCGAGGTCTTTCTCCAGTTTGGCAATGCGTGCATCCTTCTCGTCAAGCAAGTCCATGAGTGATTCTTGACCTATCGGCTCATCAGGTTCTATACGCGCTGAGCCGGACTGCGAGATAGCGGCACGGGCACCATCGGAGATGTGAATGTCTTGACGCTGAGTTGGTGGTGTGACTATCTTGGTTCGCTCCTGGAGTCCTTCTCCTCTCATAAGATATTCTGCTGATACATCAGGAAAAAAATCTAAAACACGATTTACCGTTTCCATAGATACCTTTACTTGCCCGTTGAGTTGGCGCGTGATGTTTACGCGCTCAGTATTTGTACGAGCGATGGAAGTTATGGTAATTTTTTTGTCAGCGAGTACATTTTTTATACGATCTGCTATTGTTAGTCCTGGCATAATATGTATGGATTTTGTACGATGTGTTTGTATATTTTATGTACTATTTTTAAGAATTTATTTCCTATTGTTTGGATAATGCTACAAATATTTGGAGCGTTTGTATATTTTTTGTACTTTTGCAACCGATTTCGGAAGGGTACTAAAATAACCTACTGCGCAGGACGCAATTTGTGAGGTCAGAGGTACACTTACCGAGATATGTTTTTAGCCATGATAGGGAAGGTGGCTGGAGTTTGGCGACTGATGGCCACCTTCCTGAAATGGAGCGCAAAGATACAAAAATATACGGACATGTACAAATTTGTACTATGCGTACACGCACGATTCATAATAATTGTAAATAAAATCTTAAAATATGGCAACAAAGAAGATACCGGATGTGCCTTGCTGGAACAGGCGATTTGTAGATGAGGTAGAGATGATAGCAATGTTGAATGCTACGAGACATCAGTGGGAGCGATTTAAGATGGATAATCCAGGAAGGGTAAAACCAAATAACTTCGGACAGTATGACCGACAGAGGATAGAAGACATCTGGGCAAAGCAATAAAGTGATTGCAACACTATAACATGCTAAGTTCCAATTAACCCTGACCACTTGGGTGAAAGTGGATAGTAGACATAATCTTTTTCATTTAAGGCCGCGAGGGTCTGAGAAGATACGGACGGCACCTTTTTAGAAACTAATTAACAATTAACAAATATGAGAGCAACTGTAGTAACTATAGCATCGGTAGTAGTGATGCTTGTATGCTTGGCACTGATAATAGGTGAGCCTGCAAATGGTAGTTTTTTTGAGAGTCACATTGTGCTATTCCTGCTAATGAAGATGGCATCTGTAGGTGCTTTTTATGGATGTGTACAGTTGATTAGATATGTCAATTCGGATAAAAAGTAAGATATATGAATGAAGTAACAAGACAGAGAGCTTATATGGCTCTAATGAAGGCGCGAACATGTACGGATAAGCGATTTCCTCATGTGTATGTATGTGGTACTCACATCTACTTTGCGCATGGTGCTGCTCAGTTGCAGCAGAATGAGTACAAGTTTTTTGAGAATATAGATGTACCGATAGAGGTAGTCACCTACGAAGAGGCGGTAAAGGCTATCAATCCGTCAATATCAGCAGGGTGGAGGAAACATGTAGACTTTAATATAATGTCTGCTGAGTTGGAAATTGTAAGTAAAAACACAAAACGATTAACTATAAAATAAAGAGATTATGAAAGTAGTAGGAACCATTAAGGACATTGTACTCGACCGCGAGTACACGAGACAGGACGGTACGACCGCAAGTATTCACAATGTAGTTATCGTGGCAGGCGATGATGAGTTTGTTGCTCAGACATTCATTAGCCGAGATGGCATGGATAATCGAGGCATCAAGATTGGTGCAATCGGTAATGCGCGTATCGAGATGCAGGTTCGCAGTTGGATAGACCGCGAGGGTAAGAACCACAAGACGCAGCAGGTGACGCTGGGTGACTGGCGTTCGGCAACGACAACGACAACGACAACCACCACCACCACGACAACCGAGCCGAGTCAGCAGGAGGTTGTAGCTGCCATGGCTGAGGCTGCTGCAATGGCAGAGGCGCATATCAATCCGGAGACGGGACTGCCGTTCTAATCTACAGCAGTCAGGGGCATAAGAGCCTCTGACTGCCTAACAAAACACACAATGACAAACGAACCCAAACATATAAACATACTGGACCAACCGCAGGTGGTGGATGGCGATAATACGGAGTACCCAGCATGGCTGACGGACGAGATAGCCAAGTTGGATATATCCGCAAATGTGCTGAACCACGACCAGGAACTGCAACTGCCTCCGTACATGATGAGTCATAAGGGTGTCGGCTTTGGGGCACTTGGCTCTATCGGCAGTGTAACCGGTCAGAAGAAGAATGGCAAGACCCTGATGGAGACGCTATTCATGGCTACGGTACTGCTGGATGGTAAGCCGTTGGGCGACCTCAAGTACGAGTTGCACGAGGAGCGACCGAATCCAAAGGTGCTCTTCATCGACACGGAGCAGGAGGATAGCTTTGCGCTGATGGTGCAGAGGCGCGTCCACTACCTGCTGAACTGGGACTTCCGCGAGAACAATCCGCGCTTCAAGGTGATATGGCTGCACGATGTTGAGAGCCACACCGAACGATGGAAGATAGCGAGGGCTGCAATATGGCAGTTCAAGCCGGACTTCATTGTGCTGGATGGTAGCCGCGATATGGTGAGCGACATCAATGAGGCGGTGGAGTGTACCACCTTTGTCCGTCAGACCATGAAGATTGCAACCGATGGTAATAAGAGCCTGCTGTATCAGGCACTGCACTATAACCCAGGTAGCGAGAAGATGCGTGGCTGGCTGGGTACTGAGTTGGGAAACCGTGTAGCCGAGGTGTGGGAGTGCGTTAAGAAGAATGAGAACGGCATAGAGACCTTCCAGGGCTTAGCCACTGACACACGCGGTAAGACCCCTTCCCCGATTGAGTGGTATATGGACGATACGCATTGCAAGTTCGGAATCCCTACCCCGCTGAACGCAGACATGATTCTGGAGCGTATGGATCAAGAGATACGCAAGAAGGACAAAGAGGAACTGACGCGGGTGTTTGAGTGGATGGGAGCCAAAGACCACAGTTACGGCAGCGTGCGCGAGACTATCAAGAAGATGGATAAGATTGGTAGTACGAAAGCAAACCGAATGATAGGTGACGCGGTGAAGTTGGGAGTGCTGATTCGCATGAAGGATGCCAACGGCAATGAGACGAACCGATACATGCTGAACCTCACCCAGGATGCCACTCCACAAACCCTGCCCATTGACACGGGCAACAGCCTCGGAGACGATACAGGTGGCGCACCATTTTAGCCCATCCGCCCACCTGCCCACATGCCTATCTATTTATAGATAGATAGGCAGTGGGACATAGGCACGGGCAGAGTTGGGCAAATAACCACCCGTTGCCCTCCAAGTATTAACGACAACGCAAACGACAACGACAATGGAAGATTTATTAACTGAGAACCAGATGAAGGATCTCTTGAAGAAAATACAACGGCTACAAGCAATGGTACTGTTTAAGCAACTGGACTTGACTTTTACGCTGGATGTGAGACACGGTGTAAGTAGGTATAGAGGCTATAAAAATGAGGTGTACTTCACTGTAGCAGTCAATAGAGGTACTGGCGATGAGTGGCTTCACTTCGACTTCTACCAGTTCGCCACAATGCAGCAGAATGAGAAGATTCTTGAGGACCTGCGAAAACTCGTGAAAGAGATAATCAAAAGTAAATAATACGACAATGATAGACAAACAGACCGAACAGAAAATTAAGGAGAAGGCGAATGTGATGGATGTGCTCTCGAACTACGGCATAGAGATGAGCCGCATGGGTAATGGCAGTTTCACCTGCTTCTCGCCCTTCCGCGATGACAGGCACATGGGTAGCTTTGTGGCCAATGAGCGAAAGAATATAGTCACGGACTTTGCTACAGGTGAGAAGTGGGATGCCATCAAACTACTCGCTCAGTTCGAGTACAAGAGTGCAGACGCAGCCACGGTGAAGGAGCACTACACGGATATTCTGCGCATCCTGGGGGCTATGTACCACGAGACGGTAGATGATAAGCCAGTGACGACTACTCGCCACTTTGAGCCACGCCCAGCACCGGAGCCACTGAATGTGATAGTATTTAATCCCAAATGGAGCGAAGCCTACATGGGGCACGAGAACGATAATCCGCTACTGAGTTACCTGCTGAGCCTGCCACTATGCAGCGAAGACCACGCAAGGCTGGTGAGGATGATAGGTGAGTACCGAGTGGGAACCTACCTGACACATACGAGCCAAGACGAGGAGTGGGATAAGTTCGGCTGGTGTATGTTCTGGCAGATGGAAGCGGACATAGACGGACACTTGATGAACGCGAGAGATTGCAAGTTGATGAAGTACCGAGCGAACGGCAAGCGTTGGAAGGACGAGCACGGACGCGGCAAGGTGACATGGATGAGCAGTATGATCGCCAAGAAGGGAGGTTATAATACGGAGACTCACGAACCGAAACGATGCCTATTTGGCTTGCACCTGATAGACAGATACCCAAAGGCTGAGATACGGATAGTAGAGAGTGAGAAGTCCGCGCTGATATGCAGCGCATTCACGGAGCCACACCAGATACTCTACCTCGCCACCGCCGGACAAAGTAACCTGACGATAGATATGCTGACACCGCTGCTGCTACGCAACAGGAATATAGCATTGATACCGGATAAGGACAGCTTCGATAAGTGGAGCGCAGTGAGGGATGGCATACGGGACTACATCAATGACAACTGGAGCGAGAAGCAAGTGAAGCCGACCGTTATAGTGAGTAAGTTGGTGGAGAATAACTGGACGGAAGCAGACGGAGATAAGGCTGATATAGCTGACATCCTGCTGAGACTGGCACACGAGGCGGCACAGCACCCGATAACGGAGATAGTGGAGCAGAGTGACTTGCAGAAAGTGGCTGAACGACTGGAGATGGAAGAGACGGACGAGCGGCTGCACCTGATAGGCGAACTGATAGATAAACTGAAATTGAAAATTGAAGACTAATATGGCTAAGCAAAAGACACCGGCACAGTTGGAAGCGGAAGCGGATAGACTGATAGCGCAAGCGGATAGACTGATAGCCGCAGAGACGAACGATAAGTTCAAGGTCTTTGCCACCAAGATTGAGCCGACGGAGGCGCGTAAGTTTGAGCGCATCTGCGATATAGACGGAGCCACGCCTTACGAGGTGATACAGATGCTGATAGCGTCCTATATCCGGATAAAAGACCCAGGTGAGGTACTGACGGAGCACATGAAGCAGTTGATGGTGGCTTTTGAACTGACCGTTCACCTGACCGACCGCCTGCAACTGACTGACCCAAGCGCGAAGGCATTGGTGCAAGAGGCTACCTATTTCGTAGGTGATCCGGAGCACAAAGGTATGCGATTGGTGCATGTGTATAAGCCATTTATGGGCGACGCAGAGCAGACCGAGAACATCAAGGAACTACTGGAACGAACGATCGAGGAAATGCCGGTGCTATACCGAAAACTCAGGCAACTATGCAAGGTCAAGCGAGCCGACAGCATCTATGAACTACTATGCAAATTGTGCGAGGAGTTTGATGGCATAGAGGATGCCAACGAGATAGAGGAGACATTCGCAGACTGCGAGCGCAGCGAGTTTGGTAAGCGTATGGATGAGGTCAGAACCAAGCGCACCATGATTAACAAGATGGAAGCCTTTGAGCGGAGGCAGACGAGCCTCTGGACGGAGGAGGACCAGATAAATGAAACATTTTAACGACAACGACAACTATGGCAAGGTATCAATTAGACGAACGGGGACGGATAGAGTGCCCGAAGACGGGGAAGGCGGTGAACCCGTATAAGCACTGCCAGAAGATTAAGTGCGACCACTATGGGTTCTGGCATAATGAGCACTGCTTTGTGTGCAGGTACACGAAGGAGAGAGAACTGCGAGTGCAGGGGAATAATGGGAACTATGAGGCGAGTATGCCGGATATACCGAAGACTATCCTATAAGGTTTGAAAGAAACAAAAATACTAAAAATACGGATAGCGTGTAAAACATCACTAACACAATGACTATGGAAGATAAATACACATGCGAGTTCTGCGCAAATAGCGAGGTGACTGATAAAAAATATCCTGGCGACCTCAACACAAACTATCTTTACTGCAAGCACAACGGATTGTATATACTCCCTTACAGAAAGACTTGCTGTTTGTTTAGTATTGTATAATATCCACAATTAAAAATCTATACACACAATGACTATGGCAAAGAAAGATTTTGTGCAGGGATTCTACCCTGAGTTCCAGTTGGAGAAACTGGTAAGCAAGGACGCTAATCGTCCGATTCTTAATTACATTTATTTCGCACACGGCTATGCCTACGCAACAGACGCACAGGTTGGTGCCAAGATGCGACTGACAGACATCTGCAACTTCGAGGAGATGGATCTGCCGAAGTTGGATGGTAAGTTTATCACCGCCAAGACCTACGAGCAGCTGCGAAAGTGTAAGCATGTGGAGATAACCGACGAGGGCTTCCTGGTACTCGATAAGCAGAACCCGTGCGTGCTCTCCTTCGTGAAGGACACAGAGACCTGGAAATACCCTAACTTCGACAATGTTTTTAACAAAGCAATGGAGATCAAGGGCAAAGAGCCCGTGGTGGAGATTTGTTTACGCTCTGATCTGCTATTCCGTTTGGGCAAGGCATTTGGAAGTCACCGTCTTCGTTATGAGTTCGGCACGAATCGAGATACTATTCTGGTGTATTGCGGTAAGCATCTCGAGTATGGTTTTACCGGAATGGTGATGCCGTTCCTGCTATAAGTTTACCTCCATGTCAAGTTTAGCCGTAAGTTACAAAAGAAGTGCAACTATGGCAAATCATGGAATCATTTATACGAGATTGATGAACTGCACCGAGTGGCGCAAGATACGCGAGAGGCAACTGCATAAGATGCCGTACTGCGAGATATGCTTGTCACACGGAGTGGTCAGACAGGAGAAGACGATGGATGTGCATCATGTGGTAGAGGTGGAAACGGCAAGGACAGAGGTTGAGCAACGCGCTCTGGCCTATGCCGAGACCATCTACCAGACGGACAGCGCAGGAGGCATAGTCTATGGAGCCAACGGAGCACCTATAAGGCTATCCGGAAACCTGATGACCCTATGTCCACGGTGCCACCGGAATCTACACGCAGAAAAACACAGTCATTCGCGTGCTAATAAGAAAGCGCGAGATAATGCCCGCCTGAGTGCATGGATTGCTGCTCAGAAAGGCGAATAATCAATAAACATTTTTTACACAATGGCAAAAGCGATTTATCAACCAAGGGGGGCGGCGCATGAATATGGGCAATGGGCGTGCAACCTATACAATGGATGTAGCAACAAGTGCGACTACTGCTACAACAGACACTGCCCACAGTCAGGAACGCTCGGTGGAGATAAGGTGACGCTCAAAAAGTCACTCCGCTCACATGGTGGAGACTATCTACCAGGTGCTGATATGCGCAAGGCAGCATGGATTTTCGAGCAAGAATTTTTGAAACACAAGGATGAGATTATCCGTGATGGTGGTCTATTCTTCTCGTTCGTAAGCGACCCAATGCTTGAAGAAACACGCGGACTTAGTATGGAATGTGCGGAAATTGCGATGGCATACGATTGCAAGGTGACGATGCTGACTAAGTGCGTGTACGATGTGAAGTGGGCGCAGCACCATAAGGATTTGCTTCGTCCCGGATTCACGCTGACTGGTATGGATAGCATGGAGCACGGCAAGTATTGCACAGGCGACAGAATAGACAACATGCGGAGACTGCATGAGCTTGGGTGCAAGACTTGGGCAAGCATAGAGCCGGTGATAGACTTCGACTGTGCGCTGGATGCTATCGCACGGAGTGCTGACTGCTGCGACTTCTACAAGATAGGTTTGGCAAGCAAGATTGGCAAGCAATACACGCAGCAGGATGTATGGGACTTCGTAACGAAAGTTGGTGAGTCCGTGTGCGTGCCTATCTACTGGAAGGAGAGCGTGCGCAAGGCATTAGGTAATCCGGCATGTCTGCCCAATCAGGTAAAGGCGGACTATAAATTCTAAACTATACGCACAATGGCAGAGATTAAAGAAGTCGAAATGACATTTGAGGAGTTGAACAAGGGCGTGATTGTACCACGAATGCCGAGGGCAAAGAAAAAGAAGGTACGCAAAGCTATCGCCAAGAAGTTCAACATCAAACCCAAGGAGGCAAAGAAACTGCCCCTCTGCGCGTTTGAGCGCAACGGCAAATACTATGTTGCCCTCGTACGGAAACTCACGGAGCGGGAGTGCTATCGGCTGATGGGCGTAGAAGACCCAGACATCGACAATCTGCTGGCATCACCCATAGCACGCACGGCACACTACAAGTTGGCAGGTAACAGTATCGTGGTGGATGTGCTCTATCACCTCTTCCGCAAGTTATTCATAGAGCCGGGTAATGAGAGTGCGCAGATGTCGCTCTTCGACACGGAGGATATGACGGAGCCGTTTGAGCGGTACACCCACGAGCATCCCTTGCGCGTGGTGACACTATGCAGCGGTTATGACAGTCAGTGTCTGGCGTTGGAGCGACTGAAGAGAGACTTCCCACCCTTCGACTACGACCTGATAGCGTGGAGTGAGTTTGACCCCGTGAGCAAGACCCCACTGGATAAGCAACCTGCGGTGGTGGCACACAATGCGTTGTTTCCCCAATGGAAAGACAGGAACTTGGGGGATATGACGAAGATTGATTGGCACAAGGTACCCGAGTTTGATATGCTGTTTTATAGCACTCCGTGTCAGAGTATCAGTCAGGCGGGATTGCAGCACGGCTTCGTAGAGGGTAGCGGCACGCGAAGCAGTATCATCTGGAATGTGCGTGACGCGATGGAGATAGCGCGACCGAAATATGCGTGCCTGGAGAATGTGGCGGCAATGGTGAGCGAGAAGTTCCTGCCGATGTTCAACCTATGGCAAGAGACGCTGACCCATCTGGGGTATGTGCAGTTTGCGGAGGTGCTGAATGCAAAGCGGTATAATGTGCCGCAGAACCGTGAGCGTATCTTCCTGATGAGCGTGCGTGAGGATATAGGCAAGCACTATTACTTTCCGGAGCCGATGGCACTGACGCGGACGCTGCCGCAGGTGCTGGAGGAAGAGACCGACACGCGGTACTACCTGAATCCGGTTAAGGTCAATCAGTTTGTGCAAGACAATCTGGTGATGATAGGGAAGTATATGGACGAGAGCCAGGAGGAGATAGAGAAGTTGCCCCCATCGCTCGCGGAATGGTTAAGTAAAGCAGAGAGCGATGAAACGAATGCTACTGACTGACGAGGATGGATGCTCCTACACGCTCGTCACGATAAGCGGATGTGGATGGTGTTTGCAGAATATGACATCTACTCGCTATGGTAAACCAGGAATAATCGAAATTTATGAAATCGGATAAATGTCACGGATGCCCGTTGGCTATGAGTTCTGAAATGGTCAAGGTCGGTTCGTACAGCAACAGCCAGAACGGAGATATATTTATCTCAATCGGTATCAGTCCGTGCCTGTGCAGCGGTGGGGATGGTCACGATGCCACCATACCAAAATATGTATTCGTTTACGAGATATGAGAACAGTATTATCGTGGAGTCGTGACAGCCACGGCAATGTGATAGACCGACACCCCACACCCATCTGCAACGCTATAACAGGCTTCGCAGGTGGGGGGTACGGAAACACAACACCCTATGTAATGGAGATTTTTTCGTTATGAAGCAGATGTTAAGGTGCAGAAGGTCGGAAGAGGGCAAGAAAATCCGCTCGCAGATGATGAGAGAGGGCAAGGGCGACCACTGCTCGTTCAAATATAAGCAAATGGAGTTGGAAGACTGCCCATATTCGTCCACAATCACCACCCTTTGCACAAAAGATAACCAAATCATCGAGATTTATCGTTTGTGACGCGCACACGAGCGCGTAGCGCGCGTGATATGCTTTTAGAGATAGAAATATATTATCATAACGAGAAAAGGGCGCAGAAGCGCTCTTTTCTCGTTAGTACATGAGGTCGTCTTCATTCATATCGTCCTCGTCATCGTCAAAATCGTTATCGGAGTTGTTACACCCGCAAAAAAATAAGGCTAAAGTGAATGCGTCCATATCTGTAATCGTTATTTGGTCGTTAATGGTCGTTCCTCTCCCGTGGGTCGTCCGTGGGTCGTCCGTGGGTCGTCCGTGGGTCGTTTGGTGTTAGAGTCCGTATCTTGCGCGTTGGGCTGCAAGTCGTTCCTCGTAGGTCATTTTGTGAGTGATAGGTGTCGCTCTTACAATGTCGCATCGCTCGTCGAATGAACGTGTCGGGTCGAATGTATAGGTCGTAGCCATAGGTCGTTAGGTCGTTAGAGGTCGTTACAACTCGCCCTTCATGTTGCGGAGTTCGAGGTGGCCGTTGCGCCAAATGCGGATGTGCTTATAGAGTCCGTGACGGAAAGCCATGCGCCAAGCGTTCGTTCCGAAATCGTTTTGAAACTGGACGAGGGTGCGGAACTGCGTGAGGTAGGTCCATTGTATCGCTTCCTTCTCTGCTGGTGTCAGTTCGTCGCATCGTTTGCACCAGCCATCGGTGATGTTGTTCCAAATCGTGCCGTTAGACATCTGCATGAGGTGCTTGTTACCGTCCTCGAGGTGCTCGTTGTCGGTCGTTTGGCCGGAGTAGATTCGTTTGATGGTCGAATCGCCCAGAATGGTTTGGTATTGCATAGGTCGTTTAGGATCGTTTCTTGAAATCGAGGTCGTAACCCATCGCGTCCAAAATCGCCGTCAGTTGGCGCACTCCGGTGTTGTAGCGTCCCTGCTCAATCGCTGCTACGGTCTTCACGGCAAGTCCGGCTCTCTCTGCAAGCTCCTCTTGCGTCAGGTCGTTCAATGCTCGCAGGCTCTTCAATCGTAGGCCGAGAGCCTTGGCCTCTTCGTTGGTCCAGTTGGTACCCTTGATGTGGTTTGTTTCCATAAGAAAATCGTTTATTAAATCGTTAGTAAAAATCGTTAGCAAAATTGATAGTTCCCTGTGCGTCTTACGCCGGTTACTGGCCATGTTCTTCCGCCTCGTGTCGCTTGTACTCGTCCAGCCTCTAAAGCCATTTGCTTGTTCTTGGCTAATACTCGTATATCGAGATATTTATTTTCGGTGTAAACTTGGTACTCGTATAGTTTTTCTGCTCGTTGCATAATCGTAAAATTTGGTCGTTAGTAAATAGGGGTCGTTTAGTCGTTCCAGAGGTCGGGGTTGTTGGATGCCAGCACATCGGCCAGCTTTGCCCATCGTGTGCCCTTTGCAAGGCTCCAGTTGGTCACATACCACTCGCCATCCTTGAAGAGGTAGGCGTAGGCCTCTTGCCGCCGGGGTTGTTGGGTTGTTGTATGGTGTTTGTTGTGGGGGTCGGTGGGTACCGTTGCCCCCTTGGGGTTGTCGTTTATCGTTTCAAATCGCATTCGATGAAGCGGCGAGTGTGTACGCTGTATTTCGTTTCGTACTCCTTGATCATCTCGCGGATTTTGGCGGCGTCTCTAATAGCCCGCTCCAGTTCCTTAGCGGTCGCGCGGTCGCCATTGGCGTTGTTGTCGCTGCTCTCAGCCCATCGCGTCAGTAGTTCGGCCATCTGCTCGCCCTTAATGCGTTTGCAGTTGTCAAGCTGCATAACGATTTGTACGCGTGTATCTTCGTAGGTGTAGCGGTGCGCGTCGTCCGGTATGTAGATATATAGGCATTCGCTCCAGTCCGAAACCTTGTGCACGGTGATCCCGCCTAAAATTTTACTCAGAGCGTCTGCGGTTCGTTTGGTAAACTGTTTGCCATCGTTGGCGCGGAGATACTCGGCGGTTTTGCGGAAAATGTCGGCCTTCATATCCTGAAGGGTTGCGAGTTCTTGCCCTCGCTGCTTCCACTCCTCGCGCTGTTTGGCTACCATCGCGCGCGCCTCTTGCTCTCGTTGTGCCTTGTACTGTGCGCGCTCCTGCTCGGTCATATCTGCATAATGTTTCATAATGTCGTTGCGGACTTTTTCGACCTGCTCCGGTCGTTTTATTGGGTTGTTAATTAGTAAGGGAGTACGGATACAATTTCGGTTCCGGTATAGATTGAGAGCATACGCAAAAGCGGTTTGTTGCGGTTGTTTACAACTTCAGCCGGGTAGCTGGTTTGAAGCGGATTGCGTTTGCCGTTTGCGTCTGTTGCTATTATCAAAGTATTCATATATTTGCGCCGCTTGTGACCCGTTGCCGCCGGGGTTGTTGGTTGTTGGGTTGTTGTGGGGGCCGTGCCGGAGCCGTGCCCCCTGATAGATTAGCAGTGCAGAACTTTGCGCCATACATTGTCAGACATGAAGCGCGAGCCGTCCGGGTTGATAAACTCGCCGCCCTTAATACGGACATTTACGCCGATAGCCTGCAAGCGTTCGCGGGTTGTTGCTGTTACCCATCCGCAAGAACCGCGCCACAGTTTGCCGGTCTTGTTGTTGCGGGCTGCTATCCAATTATCATGCAATGACATCACGGTATAATTTCCGTAATTAAATACGCGGGTGTTTGACTGTGCAAAGCGTGTGCCGTTTGCGAATGCTTTTGCTGCTGCTGCTGAAATTGCATGCATAATTTTGTGCAGTGTTTATAGAGCTGCGCCGCTCTTCAAATGTTAGTTGTTTTGTAGTTGTTTTTGAAATCTGGTGCAAAATTACTTCTTTTTTTTGATATATGCAAATATTTTGCCGAAAAAATGCAAAATAAGTGTGTTTTTTATAACTTTTGTAAAGTGGACTTTGCAAAATAGGGGTATTTTGGGGCGGTTTTGGGGTTTTGGGGGTGTTTTTGGGTTGATTCAGGCGCGAGGGCGAACGACTACCAGCCAGAGAAGGCGCGAGGGTGCGAGCCGATGAAGGGCGAGGGCGCTCGCACTATACGCGAATATATAGGAACGCGGCGAGGGGGCGCACATACGCGCGAGGGGATGCCCTCAGAGGGGCGAGGGGTGGCGGCTCTGGTGGTGGTGTGCTGTGGGTGTGTTCCTGGTTGGGTGTGGGTGGGGATGGTGCAAAGGGTGTGCGCTCTGACTGTTGCACCATAGCAGCCGGAGAGGGCGAGAGGGCGAGCGACTACGAGCAGGGCGAGAGGGTACGAGCTACGAGCGGACGGCAGGCAGGCACGGCAGGCAGGCACGGCAGACCGGCGGCGAAGCTTGCGAAGCGTACCCCGGCGGGGCCGTTTTAGGTGAGGCCACCCCCACCGATGCCCAAAT
>JAZRVX010000026.1:0-4056 GCA_045599455.1 Faecousia sp.
GCTTCCGATGTCAACAGCTCGGAGCTGTACAAATGTGTTGTCACGTCCGGAGGCAAGACGGCCAGCGCGGTTATGGAGGTTGTGGATGAGACCGATATCCTCGTTCTTTACCCTAACCCGACAAACCAGGCAGGAAGCCCCGTTCCGGAGGAATTGAGCTCGGCGCAACCGCTTATCGTTTACCGTCCGAAGGTGTACAAGCGCAGCACACAGCAGCAGGATAACAGTTTTACACGCTTCAACTTCCTTCTGACCAACTCTGCGGGCGATGAGATTGCTTCGCAGGACAATGCACAGACATTCTCCGTCTTGCTGGATCACGCACAGGAAGCCGATGGCGATTTGACCCTGATAATTTCGGCATAGTATGACACGGGTGAAACAGTCAACAAGGATATCCTATAAGCGTGAGCCCGAAAAGGGCGAGAAGGGCTCATTCACCCGGCAGAGCGTATGGGCCGCCGGTGTCCGCTACTATTCCGGAGCCGCTGGAGAAGATACTGTCGACTATGTGTATTTCAACGGCTATATGTATCAGTGCGTCGGTACCCATACCAGCGTGGCCAGCTCTACACCGTATATTCTGGTGAACTCCGGCGACACCACCCACTGGAAGCTTGTGCCCTCTTGGACCGGCATATCCACGAAGGTTCTGCTCCTCGGCTCCGGAATGAGTGGTTGGATAATGGATGAGGGAGTCATAAAGCACACCTCCGGAAACATCACCCTTACAGCCGCAGGAGTTATCGAGACGGCCTCCGGCAGGTACAAGGTGGATGCAAACGGCAAGCTGTGGGCCGTGGAGGCCGATATTAAAAACAGCACTCTGCAGGATGTGAGGATCCTCGGCACGATGCGCTCGCCTTTTGTACGGCACGACGGCTCCTACACATGGGATGATACGAAAAGTGCGGCAGAACTGCACGACAACCTCCTAATGAACGGAGCGGGCAGCTGGACATTGTCAGCCGGTGGATTCCCTTGGGATAAATCACAATCCGGGCGTAGAATTACAATAACCACGCACAGGTATAACGGCAGCCTCTCTAATGGTGGAGTTTCAATAGACGCTCCTTCCGGGAAGTACTTCTTTGAGGACGGGTGTAATAACACATCGCTTTATCTGTCCTCAAGAGAGTTCGTCGAGCTGCTTGGTATCGGTGAGGACAATACCTTCTATGGCTGGCTTGTGGTCAGGCGCGGTGACATTGAGACCAACAAGAGGTATGGCCGCTATCTGAAAGTGCTTGCTATGGGCTTCCTGACTGGAGGAACCGGCACGCCTTCTCTCACATACAAGACGTTTGACGGCTCAACCTTAAGTACCCCGTACAGAATCGGTGAGGGAAAATACAGGATATATATTCCTTCGGCTTGGGGCCTTGCGTCCACGGACTACATGGTAATTACGACGGGGTACAGTACCGTTACCGATTCTACAACCGCTCCGGCTAAAGCAACGCTGATGTCAAGGAGCTCGACATATTTTGACGTGTGGGTGTCCGATGATGCTTCCCTCAATGACGGATCTTTCCAGTTCATGATAATTAACACGTCTGACTTTACAAAGACTCACGATTAACAACAACTTTTAGAATATGGAGAAACAAGAATTAGATGCCCTTTTGGCAGCACACAGCTTCGGATCCGTCGGGGAGGATGACCTTCTCTTTGGAAAGAACGGAGCAGCCGGACAGTACGGATTCTTCCCGGCTCGAATGCTTAGCGGTAATGCCTACGCTTGCCGCAGATGGAACCTTAACAACTCGACGCCGGTTGGCGAAGTCGTCGGCAGCGTGGAGTATCTCAAGCAGCTGCCGTCACTTCTCGGCCTCGGCTGCTATCTTGTGGACGATTCCCACAATAGAAAGAAACTGGATCCTACGAACCACTATAAGTTTGCGGACGGCACGTCAGCTGCGCTTGACGGATCAATGGGACAGTATCAGTTCGGATGGCGCACACCGTTCTATATCGCCATCTGGAGGGAGGGCAATTATGAATATCTCGCTGCTGGGCTCAAGCCTATTCCGGGACGCTTGAACTACAGGGTTCCGGTGGCATCAACGTCCGCTCTCGGTGCAGGTGTCATGGACCGCACCGGCGATAAGCTCTGCTCCCTCATCAGCTCGGATGCCCGGTACCGGGGAGGCAACGGATCCGCCATTTCAAGCGGAACCGCACACTCGAGCATTCTTTCACAGCTCGGTTACCCGGCTACGAATATGGGTACTTCAACCTTTGAGGCGAAGGCGGCCAACCGTGGTGCAGGATGGGGTGCTGGCTGGTACTGGATTGAGACGGCCATCAGCGTGCTGTTTTACCTGATTATGGGTACGAAGCATTGTCAGGCATCATACAATGCCAACAAGGACGCAAACGGCCTCTATCAGGGCGGTCTCGGCGGTGGTGTTTCCGGGCTTGGTAGTTGGGACTCTTTCAACAGTTATTATCCGGTCATTCCGACAAGCGCAGCGGTTTCAGCCGGTGACGGCGTGTGCGTTGTGAACTTCAACGTCCTCAAGGCGGACGGAAGCACACACTACGCGGCCCCGATACCGGTGTTCTTCGGCCTGAAGAATCCATACGGCCACTTGTACCATGGCAAGAACCGCATCGTCGGCGTGAAGCAAACCGACGGATCCTACAAGTTTTTTGTGGCGAAATCCTCTCTTACCGTCTGGAACTATCAGGACACGGCCAATATGTTTGAGGTCGGCGGCCTCGCGGCTGCTTCAGCTGCAGGGTGGGAATACGTGAAGGAATTGAACTTCACGGGCCTTGCCGGTATGCCTTCCGTTGTGGGCGCAACCTCATCCACATATTACGCTGACGGCGCATATCGTGATGTCGCCACTTCTGGTTTCCGGTCTCCTCTTGGCTCTGGCCGTGCTTTCTATGGTGACTATGGTGGCTTGGCGTGCTTCTTTGGTGACTATGCCCCCTCGCATGCCTATGCGTACCTGTCGTCGCCTCTCTGCGAATGTGCGGAAGACTTCGATCCGAGGGGAAAGGTCTATTCTGACTAAAGCGGTCATTCGGAGGGAGAGGCGACGCGCTCCCAAAGAAACCGGCGCAGACTGCGTCAGCAGTCGAGCAAGAACCCGGCACGACGTAAGGAGTGCCAATACGCTCTTTGAAATATTGTTTCTTTTCCGTTTTGTAGGGGAAAGGCCTTGGCGGTGTAAACCGATACACCGCCGTAAGGCGGTTTTTTATATTTGAGTTTTTGGGTTTAGTGGAAAATGTGTACCTTTGGACATCCGAAAGGATGGGCTTACATCCTTAGGCGGTAGGTTCTGGTTTCCGGTCTCCTCTTGGCTCTGGCAATGCTAACAATGGTGACAATGATGGCTTGGCGTACTTCAATGGTAACAATGCCCCCTCGAATGCCAATGCGAACCTGTCGTCGCCTCACTACTTGGGGGCCAGAAGTTGTTTGCAGCTGGCCTCTTTTGGGTGCAAAGCCTCGGCTCTTGCTGGAACATACACAGTCAAGCAAGTTCTGGTAGGTCAGGAATGATTCGACGGCGCTTGTGAGAAAGAAAAGCAGACAGACACTTGAACACTCATAGACACTTATGACACGATGAAGGCTCACGGCCATCTGTCTGAACTCATACAGACAGAACAGAATTGGCGCGATGCGGAGGAACACGCATCAAAGCGCAAGCGAAAACGGAGAGAGGTCAAGAACTTCCGTTCAGATCTGGACGGGAATCTTTCGGGCCTCTCTTCGCGTTTTGCCTCAACCGACGGCCACAAGTTTCATTATACATACAAGACAATCTATGAGCCGAAGGAGCGGTTCCTTTCAATGCTCGAGTACCCGGAGCACGTCTTTGACTGGGGCATTCTTCTTCCTTCCGAACCAATCCTGAACAGGACATTAGACGGACACTCCTACGCCTGTATCATAGGGAGAGGTCAGCATCAGATGATAAAGAAGATCAGTACGGACATATATCTGTCTCACGGCAGACTTGCTTACGCCCTGACCTTTGACATATCAAAGATGTACGCCAATATTCCGCTGTGGCTTCCTAAACAGAATAT
>JAZRVX010000027.1:0-1286 GCA_045599455.1 Faecousia sp.
TTCGTAACTGCTCAGGTACCCCTGACCTGATTATAAACTGAGGGAAGCGCGGGGCTTTCGCCACCCTGATATAACTTTTTTCAAAAATTTTCATAGCGTTGCACACTCGACTTTCAACTCATTGAAAATAAGCCGATTGGCACTACTTGGAAAGCCCTGTGAGGCAGGGAAAAACTTTTCACTTGACCCTCCGAATGAAAGGGTGTCAAGTCCGTCAGAAAGCCCGTAAATGGCTTTTAATCCATTGATACACAATTTGTTAAATTTGGTAGAGTCATTTCTTTTTCCTATCTTCGTGGTATGGAAAAAGACTTCAATACAGGGCTTCGCAGAAGCCTCGAATCTGACCGGATAAAACTTACCCGCCGGCGCAAACAGCTCCTCCGCGAGATGGGATACTCTGAGGATCTTGACTCTGCGGAGATTACCGAAAAGCTTCACGAGCAGGTTCGTGCCAACGATGTCCTTAACCGAAATCTCGTCCGCAGGGACGAGGAGGTTGCCCAATACAAGGCGGAAAACACATCCCTCAAGGAGCGAATTGCGGAACTTGAGGGCAAACTCGGAACCAAGCCGATTGCCAAGACCAGCGCGAACAGCAGCGTGCCCCCATCCAAGAACCCCATAGGCGTTCCTCATACGCAGTCCCAGCGCAAGCCGTCCGGAAGGAAGACCGGCGGACAGAAGGGACATCCGGGCAGCACGAGGCTCCAGACTGACAACGTCACCGCCACCGAGCGCTGGTATCCTGCCGCAGTCTGCCCCGTGTGCGGCAAGCCTCTGGATATGGACTCCGCCACTGTAGGTGCAAGAAGGCAGGAGGTTGACATCCCTCTTCCGATAGAGTCGAAGGTCATAGACCATCTTCTGATGCAGGTCAAGTGCGACTGCGGCCACTGCTGCAAGGGACAGTTCCCGGAAACCGTGAACGCCCCGGTAAACTTCGGACCCAATATTACGGCACTTGTGTCCTATCTTAGCACATATCAGAACGTGCCCTTCAAACGGCTGACGCACCTTCTGGAGACCATCTTCGGTCTTCACGTAAGCGAGGGGTCTGTGTCCAATATGCTGAACACGATGAGGAAGTTCTCCAAGGAGTCCTACGAGATGATACGCCAGAAGGTGGCCAGTGGCAAGGTTGCCGGAGCGGACGAGACCGGAGTCAACGTCAGCGGCAAGAACAACTGGCTCTGGACTTTCCAGAACAGCGTTGCTACGTATCTTGCCTTCGACAGCAGCAGGAGCCACAATGCCATCACAGACAACTTCACCCCGAAGGAACT
>JAZRVX010000028.1:0-1176 GCA_045599455.1 Faecousia sp.
CACCCATAAAGAACTGATGGAAAACAGTGAAATCTACCGCGACCTTGTCACGGCGGAATAAGGAGGTGGCAGCAAATGAGTTGGTTTGGAGAACAGTTACGCTATCGTGAGCAGTCCGACAATGCCGATTTTGCGGACGCCATCGATTCCATCGCCGGTGCGGTCATGGGGACACGCCTGCGCGACGCACTCAGCCAGAATGAGATCGCAGCTTCTGCGATAGAGGAAATACTGAAGTTTTATCATTGTAAATCCAAAGGCGAAGAGCTTCCGCCGCAGATCAAAACAATAGACGAACAGATCGAATACCGGATGCGTCCGTTCGGCATCAAGAGCCGCACCGTTACGCTGGATAAGGGCTGGTATCACCATGCCGCAGGTGCCATGCTCGGAACATTAAAGGAGGACGGCTCTGCCGTTGCGCTACTCCCGGACAAATTTGCGGGCTATCGGCTCGTTGACGTGAAAACCGGAAAGCAACTTAAAATGAACCGAAAGAATGAGCAGCTTTTGGACAAGGAGGCGGTCTGCTTCTATGAGTCGCTGCCGCTCAAGGCGCTGACCATGGGCGACCTGCTGAAATTCATGATGCAGCAGCTCAGCGTCTCAGATATCGTACTGTATCTCGTTTTGATGGGATTGTCTGCGGCATTGGGCTTGCTGTCCCCGCTGTTTACCAAGTGGCTCTTCAGCGATGTGCTGGAATCCGGCAGCCTACAGGTACTGGTTTCTCTCGCCGTGTTCATGATCTGCTTCTCGATCAGTCAGCTCTGCTTCAATGTGTATCAGAGCCTGATCAATTCCCGCATCGGCATCAAGCAGAATATCGCGGTGCAGGCGGCGGTGATGAACCGCATGATGAGCCTGTCGCCCACCTTCTTTCGGCAATACTCCGCCGGTGAATTGTCGCAGCGGTCAAGCTATGTGCAGGCGCTGTGCTCGACGCTTTTTAACACCATCGGCATGACGGGGCTGACTTCGCTGTTTTCGCTCATCTACATCGGGCAGATATTTGTGTTTGCACCCTCGCTTGTCATACCGTCCCTGACAATTACGATCGCAACAATCGCTCTGTCGTTGATCACGACCTTTGCACAGATGAAGATCACACGCGAAAAGATGGAGCTTGGCGCAAAGACAAGCGGTCTGACCTATTCGACCATCACGGGTATTCAG
>JAZRVX010000029.1:0-25427 GCA_045599455.1 Faecousia sp.
AACCCGGAACTATGGCTCATTTTCGACCTCGAGCTCCGTTTTTCGTTCTCAACCGTTTTGTTCAATCTCAGCCACAAATACCACTTGTCCGTTTTTACGCCTTATCCTTATTTACGGTTCACTTTCGTTAGCCTTATGAAACGATTAAGTCTTACCCTAAAATTCAATTTTTCTGTACTCCGGATTGGCGCGTGAAATACTGCAATATACTGCTTCATTTCACTAATCCCTTTTAAAAATATCTCTTGTATAAACTTTCTCGGCCACATCATCCAGGCAGCTGTCATAGCGGTTGGCAATAATCGCCTGGCTTTGCTGCTTGAAGGCTTCCAAGTCGTTCACGACTTTGCTGCCGAAAAAGGTTTCACCGTCTTTAAGCGTCGGTTCGTAGATGATGACTGTTGCGCCCTTGGCCTTGATTCGTTTCATAATGCCCTGAATGGAACTCTGGCGGAAGTTATCGGAATTGCTCTTCATGGTAAGGCGATAAACGCCGATAACAACTTCCTTTTCTTTATCCCGGTTCCATGCCTCACTGTTTTCATAAGCTCCGGCTATTTCAAGGACACGGTCTGCAATGAAATCCTTTCGGGTTCTGTTGCTCTCCACAATTGCCGAAATAAGGTTCTCGGGAACATCCTCAAAATTGGCTCTGAGCTGTTTGGTGTCCTTGGGCAGGCAGTAACCGCCGTAGCCGAAGGAGGGGTTGTTATAATGCGTGCCGATTCTGGGGTCGAGGCAAACACCGTTGATAATCTGCCGCGTGTTCAGTCCCTTCATCTCCGCATAGGTATCCAGCTCGTTGAAGTAGCTCACACGCAGAGCCAGATAGGTATTGGCAAAGAGCTTGACCGCCTCCGCCTCAGTAAAGCCCATAAAGAGCGTATCGATGTTCTCCTTGATGGCGCCCTCCTGCAAAAGCTTTGCAAAGGTTTCGGCGGCCTTGACCAGTCGAGCATTCTCCACATCCGTACCGACAATAATGCGGGAAGGATAGAGGTTATCGTAGAGTGCCTTGCTCTCACGCAGGAACTCCGGGCTGAAAATGATGTTATCGCTGTGGAATTTCTCACGAACAGAGGCCGTATAGCCAACCGGGATGGTGGACTTGATGACCATGATGGCTTCCGGGTTATACTGAATAACCAGCTTGATAACAGCTTCCACAGCGGAGGTATCAAAGAAGTTCTTCTTGCTATCATAATTGGTCGGTGCCGCAATGACAACAAAATCTGCATCCGTATATGCTTCCTCCGCATTCATGGTTGCAACAAGGTCAAGTTCCTTCTCAGCCAGATATTTCTCAATGTACTCATCCTGAATGGGACTCTTTCTGTTGTTGATGAGCTCCACTTTTTCGGGGATGATATCCACGGCGGTGACATGGTGATGCTGTGCAAGCAGCGTTGCGATGGACAGGCCCACATAGCCGGTTCCGGCAACCGCAATCTTCAAATTTTCAAAATCTCTCATAGGTCTGTTACTTCTCTCCCACCGGGTGGGTTTTTGTTTCTGTTTTTACTTATGACTGATAAAACGCTTTGTACCATTCGGCAAAGGCTCTCAGGCCTTCCCGAATGCCAATCTTCGGCGTAAAGCCGTAGTCTCGCTCCAGTGCCGCACTGTCGGCATAGGTCACGGGCACATCCCCCGGCTGCATGCCCACCAATTCCTTGTGGGCATCAAAATCATAATCCTCCGGCAGAACTCCGGCGCGCACCAGCTCCTCCTGAAGCGTGGTAATGTAGTCCAGCAAGTTCTCCGGCGTGCCGCCGCCGATATTATAGACGGCATAGGGTGGAACGGGCAGGCCGTCCGCTCCGGTTTTCTTCTCAGGTGCACCCTGCATCACGCGAACAACGCCTTCGACAATATCGTCAATGTAGGTAAAGTCACGCTTGCAGTTGCCGTAGTTAAAAATCTGAATTGTCTCACCCTTGACAAGCTTCCGGGTTGCGCCAAAATAGAACATATCGGGACGGCCGGCAGGGCCATAGACCGTGAAGAACCGCAGCCCCGTAGCGGGAATGTTATAGAGCTTGCTGTAGGCGTGCGCCATCAGTTCGTTGCTTTTCTTGGTTGCCGCGTACAGGGAAACGGGGTTATCCACCTTGTCCTCGGTGGAGAAAGGCACCTTTGTATTGCCGCCGTAGACAGAGGACGAAGACGCATACACAAGATGCTCAACGGCATTATGCCGACAGGCTTCCAGAATGTTATAGAAGCCAATCAGGTTGGACTGAATATAAGCATCCGGATTCGTGATGGAATAACGCACACCGGCCTGTGCCGCGAGATTGACAACCACCGCAGGATGATAGGTGTCAAAGATATCCCGGACTGCCTGCGCATCGGCAATATCGCCGCAAACAAAAAACCACTTCCCGGCAGGGGCAGCCTTTTCAATCTGCTGCAGTCTGTACTCTTTCAGGGATACATCATAGTAATCGTTCATATTGTCAATGCCGACAATGGTCACATCCGCACAGTCCCGGAGCAGACGCATGACCAGATTGGCACCGATGAACCCGGCCGCGCCGGTTATGAACAAGGTTTTTCCGCTCAATTCAATATGCGTCATGTGTTTCCTCTCCATGCAAAAGATTCTATCCAGCGCATTATATGATACGGTATCATAATACCACATTTTCATTTCGGATTCAACCGAAAATGCAAAAAATCCGAGAAATACTCACCGAAGAGGCAGCCTTTCATAATATTTCAAATATTGTTCGATTTTTATCCGTTTATCTTAATATTCTTTTGTTTTCATAGTTGTTTTATTATGATTATTTCAAGTTTATTATCATAAATCCGTATTACGGTTTTATGTGAAATATTAAGATTTGACAATAGTGCAACAAAAAGAAAGCTGTGCCGTAAAAAGCGTTTCGTCAAACGAGTTTTATATTATGAATTTTACTCCGTTCTTTTCCGGCTGCACAATTGACATCCCCTGCAAAATCAGGTAGAATCGAGGCAAAAGATTATCATACTTATACGCCCGGGAGGAGTTCTATGGAACGCAAGGAATTGAAAAGCATATTGGAACAGGTTGCATCCGGGCAGATGAGCGTGGAGGAAGCGCTTGTGCGCTCCGAAATGGCACCCTTTGAGGATTTGGGCTTCGCCAAGCTTGACCATCACCGTGGGGTGCGTCAGGGTGCCGGAGAGGTCATCTACGGAGCCGGGAAAACCGCCCGTCAGATTCACGACATTGCAAAAGCCCTGCGTGCCGCCGGGCAGGAAATGGTGCTCATTACCCGCATGGCTCCCGAAGCGGTGCAGACCGTTGGAGAAGATTTACCCCTGTGGTATGACCCCATGAGCCGTATCGGCATTGTAGGCGAAAAGCCCAAACCCGACGGCAAGGGAAAAATCGTCATTGCCACCGGCGGTACCAGCGATATGCGGGTTGCCGAAGAGGCTGCCCTCACCGCCGAGGCACTGGGCAACGAGGTAGTACGGCTGTATGATGTCGGTGTTGCCGGTATTCACAGGTTACTGTCCCACAGCGAGGACATTATGACCGCGCGGGTGGTGATTGCGGTGGCCGGAATGGAAGGGGCGCTTGCCAGCGTGGTGGGTGGACTGACCGCCGCCCCGGTAATTGCCGTGCCCACCAGCGTGGGATATGGGGCAAACTTCGGCGGGCTGTCCGCACTGCTGAGCATGCTCAACTCCTGTGCCAGCGGTGTCAGTGTGGTGAATATCGACAATGGATTCGGCGCCGGTTACCTGGCAAGCATTATCAATCATTTGTAAGGAATAGGAAAAGCCCTGCGGTTGCGTTTGCACCGCAGGGCTTTTGTATATTGCGAGCGAAGCGAGTTAAAGCTTCCTTTATCCAAGCATATCCCGCAGTTTATCCAAAATCCCTGCATCCGCCGGGAGCCATGGGACGGTATTCAGCGTGTCCGCAGTGAGCCAGCAAGCCGCCGCGGCCTCTCGGAGTGTAATCTCGCCATCCGTGACTCGGCACGCAAAGCAGGCCATGGAAAGATGAAACTCCGGGTAATCATACTCGATGGTTTCCAGCAGCTTTCCCACGCAGATGGACACATCCAATTCTTCGCGGATTTCGCGAATGAGGGCAGTCTCGGCGCTCTCCCCCGGTTCCAGTTTGCCGCCGGGAAATTCCCAGAATCCCTTTTGACTGCCGTAGCCACGAGCGGTGGCAAAGATGCGGGTAGGACGGTCTAAATCATCACAGATTATGGCGGCAGCCACACGAATCGTCTTCATACATACTCCTTACGCAAAAAAGGGACGGCACAGCCGTCCCTTTTGATATTATAACTCTTTGGGATTTGCGCCGTACTGATTCTCACCGGGGGCGCTGTCTTTCAGATTCTGAACCAGCAGAATAATCCAGCCGAACACCGGCAGGAAGTGGAACAGATACCACCAGCCGCTCTTGCCCACATCATGCAAGCGGCGCACACTCACCGCAATCAGGAGCAAAAAGCACAGGCCGGAAACCAGAGCATCCATGGAGTCCGGGAACATGGAGGTCAGAATGCCCTCCAGAATGCCCACTGCCGCCGTCGTCCACCAGAACTCACTGCGGCGGGAGCGGCCGTTAAAATCCGTGAGTCTGCTGAGGGAAAGCTTTACGGCGGACACAATGTCCAAATGCTCGGGCTTTACCTTCTCATGGTCATGGCAGGGCACATTGACCTTGGTGGCGCTTTCCACCTTAGCACCGCAGGAGGAGCAGAACTTAGCGCCGTCCTCCAGAATATTACCGCATTTCGGGCAGAACATAGGCCTTACTCCAGGACGGTTCCGTCGGGCTTGAACAAGGGCAGCTTCTCCAGATAGATGATATCATCACGGCTGCAGGCATCACCCTCGGCCAGGATTGCCATCTTGGCGCAGATTTCGCCGCCGGCCTTCTCAACCAGAGCTTCCAGTGCCTTCAGGCTCTCGCCGGTGGAAATCACATCGTCCACGACCAGAATCTTCTTGCCCTTCATGAGCGCGGCATCGGCACCGTCCAGATACAGCTTCTGCTCCTTAGCAGTGGTGATGGACTGAACGCTCACGCAGAAGATATCACGCATATACAGCTTGGGACCCTTACGAGCCAAAATGTACTTGGCATCGCCTGCCTGACGAGCCATCTCATGTGCCAGAGGAATGCCCTTGGCCTCGGCAGTCAGGATGTAGTCATACTCAGGTGCCTTGGCAAGCAGGTCGCGGGCAGTGGCCACGGTCAGCTCCTGATCGCCGAAAATAACGAAACCGGCGATGGACAGATTCTCATTCAGGGGGCAGATGGGCAGGTCTCTTTCCAGACCTGCAACGGTCATATGATAGAACATTGGAAAACGCTCCTTTTTTATGTATTTACGCCTTAATTATACTGCGCCGAAAATAAATGTCAATAAAAAAGCTCTCATCCGCAGATGAGAGCTTTCCATATTACAGCATGGGAGGAGACCATGATTCTCCGCCCCCGCCGCCAGCTCCGCCACCACCGCCACCGGTGGAGAAGCGGGTCGGACTAATCAGGGTCTTACTAACATAGCCGACAACATCATTGACACGGATGTAATAGCAGCTTTCCAGTTCGCGAAGCACCTCTACCTCAGTGTTTGTGCCCAGTTTTTGTAAGATTTCCCCATTTAAGTACATAGAGGAATACACCTCCGTTCCCCATTTGGAATAACCTGCCCACGGTTCATAATTTTCGGAATCTGGCAAATCAATCAATTCTTTTCGCACATAGCCGTACAAACCATTGATATAAACTGTGTAATAGTTGTCCAGCTCGGGGGCGAAACCGGGTTCACTGACTACAGGCACAATTTCCCCATACTCAAGGCTACCGAGTAGGGCTTCTGCACCGTCACCTTTGACAATTGCGGTACATGTAACCGTTCCCTCCTGCTTAATTATGGAGAGCCTGTGAAAGTAAGCGGATGCCGACAGCGAAATATCTCCGCCGTCAGCTCCACCACCGCCACTGCTTCCTCCGCTACCACCAGTGCCTCCACCAGAGGAACGAGTATGGTTAATATCAGACTTTTTTACATAAACAATTTGTCCATCAGATTCAATCACATAGCAGTATTCCATCTCATCAATGACCCGAACCTGAGCAGAACCCATTTTTCGGAGCGGCTCACCGAAGAGATTACAGTTATCGTAGACGACAGCATTCCACTTTGGATAACCCTGCCACGGCGTATAATCCTCTGTATTTTCTATATTCAGCATGGATTCTTCCATCACGCCATAACCTGCATCCGTCTTAATTCGGACAACAATCTTTCCGTTGTTTAACGCTCCTGCAACCTCCACCTTGTCTCCTCTGTGGAATACACTCAGGACAATAGGGGCTTTTTCTACCATGGCTCTGCCGCTTGTAGTTCGAGGTTTTGGCTCTGCAGGCGGTTTGGTTTCCACCGTGGGTGGCTGGGTAATTTCCGCAGTTGGCTCGGTTGCTTCTGTGGTCGGGGTGTCCGACTGCGTTGAGCACCCCACCAGAGCCAATGCAAAGATTATAAACGCGAGTAATAGCTTTCTCATCTTATTTACTCCTTATCTCCGGTATTCAGCATCGTAGCGATTTCCGTAGACATTGTGGATAATATCCCATACATACTTATATGCCGTACCACCAATTGTAAATGTATTACGGTTTTGGTAAGCGATATAGCCAATACTACGGTAGATTATTCCACCATAGATAGTATACTGTGCGCCTTGCGCATCCTCCACAATCATATACGGGCGCATGGCAATATCCTCTTTACACTGCTCGTTGTTGAACCCCACCAACACATTGGTATACTGTACGAGATTTCCCACTCGGTTAAACACCGGATCGGCAACGCCCCGCTTATAGGCATAGTTGAACTTCACATTCGCGCCGCCCAACACCAGCGGGTTGCTTCCCAGTTTGGAAGTCTGGGCAAGCAGTGTGCCGTATTCCACAAGCCTATAATTTGCAAGCCCATTGCCCGTCAAAGAAGATTTCTTGTTTTGGTCGATGGAAGTAATCATGCGGATGCCTTTATTGCCCTCAATACGAATAGAAGAACCGGAATACTGGAGGATATTATCAAATTGAGGAACATAGGTCACAGTATATCCACCACTTCCATACTTGAGCATATGGACTTTCATACCGGTAGGATAATGCGTGTGAATATCATTGACATTTCCCACATGGTAATCATAGGCAATCAATGTTTTCGCTTCCGTACCGGAAACAGTGACATAGCGCCCTTGCTCACCGGTCTGAATCGGATATTTCACGCCATCAATCCAGACTTCACTATATCCTTTCAGCACATTTAAACCTTCCAGTGAAACAAAAAACTTTGGTTCGCCGTTTTCCGGTGTGAGTGGTATACTCGAGTCAACTTCGCCATCATTGTCGGAGTCAAGCTCCAGAAGGGGAATTTCACCGCCATCAATTGTAGCAACCATTCCAGTGCTGACCGGAACATTCTCAATCGAGTAAACCTCACCTTCATTCTCACAGTATGCAATACTCATTGTGCCATCGTCCACACCCCGAATGCGGAATGAATAGCCATCAATGGCATCAAAATACTTGACACTTTCTCCGTCTTCATTATTGAAAACATAAAAATTACCATAGTTTGTACGGACAGTTTTATCGATTCCGTTCTCCAAGACTTGTACTATATTTCCGTTCGCGTCCAAAATTTCAACTGTAGTAGGACATGCAACATACAGGCTTTTGCTAATTTTACCCCACGAGAAACCATCCACACGGATGGATTGTTTGACCGTTCCATCATCTTGGCAAACTTCAATGTCAAAGGTACCGCTATGATTCATGGAGATATACACTAGCGGAGTTCCGTTGAACAGGACAGCGCCCATACTATTGCATTCAGAATCCAATTGGTAATCTTTGACAAACTCTACGGATGTACCGCCGGGGAATCCAAACAATCGCAGAACATCACTTCCCTCGGAGTCATAAATCCAATGTTTCCCCTGTCCTTCGAAATAGTAGTAAATGTCACTGCCAAGTCCGCCGTCAATTTCCTTGAACCAACCCTTATCCACCGACCCACCTACAATTTCGTCATTAACCCATCCTGCCCTGATTATTGTGTCTATGCCATCACCACCATATATGGTGCTGCGCTTGTTAATACCATAATCTGCAAGGCGAATTAAATCATGACCGGAGCGGCCTAATGTCAGTTGCGGTGTGAACGATGCATAAATCTGATTGTTCTGAGTTTTTGAACTATGAGAAGCCATCTTGACTTCCCCTTTTTCGGCTGTCAGGAAGTTTTCTAGTCCATGGCATTTAAACAAACCACTTGAGGTGCACTGACTGCTCCTCTGATACACAATATGGGGTAAATACTTATAATCTCCATCCCATTGTCCTACAAATGTATCCCCATCAATCACATGCGCGGTAACATTCCACCTGTCTATACCTTGGAATAGTTTACCCGCCATGGCAGGCTTGTTATAATACAGTGCATTAAAAACGGATGCTGCGTTGAATATCTCCGCGTGGATGTTATAGGTCATAGATACAACCGTTGCCAGTGCACCGCCAAGAGAATGTCCTGTCAATACAGTCAAATCTTTTGACAAATTCAATTCCCGAACACAGTATTCGTAATAATCAATCGCATCTTGTAACTGGGGCGTATAAATGTGGCCTATTTGGAATGGAAAATCATTGAAGAACCAATCATCTTGATGGTCATACGGAGAATTTGCAATTTGATCCCATCCTATAGACCCTCTATACGCAATTACAGTCCTTGTCACCCCATCCGATGTTTCGCCTTGGAAAGTAACAGCATAAAATCCGGTTTTACTCGAATCCCAATCCCATGATGAACATGCCACACGCCAATTTGCTATGTCACCGTACAGCATTTCTCCTGTAATATTCGGGTTTCCCATGAAATCTGTTTTTCCCCAAACTTTATTTAAGTAGCCATTTCCATTTGTTTTCAATTCACCTCGCATCCAGTTTTGATATGCCAGGTTAGAAAACGCCAGAAAATGTATCGGTTCGAGCTTTTCAAGTGCCGAACGCACTTTGAAATGGATAGTCGCGCCTGTCAGGCAATTATTATTGTTCGCTATCTGGATGGAATTCCACTGTTCTTGTGAACCTCCATAATATACATTTTTCAGAGCGTTGCAGTTCCAAAATGCTCCAGTATCGACAGACTGAATATTTTCAGAAAATGTGACCGAGTTAAGACTACTACACCCGGTAAAGGTTGCCGGTTTAATTTGTGTTAAAGAATTCGGAAGTGAAATTTCCGTCAAGCTTTTACATCCCTCAAATGCATCATATCCAATGGATAACACCGTATCAGAAATCAAGACTTCACTCATCTTTTCACAAAAATAGAACGCTTGATCGCCAATTTGGGTTACACCATTGTGTACATTGAAATTCAACAAATTGGAGCACATTGCAAATGCACAGTTACCAATTGATGTGATGGTGTCTCCATAATAAACATTTTGGAGATTTTTACACTCTGTAAAAGCGTAATTTCCAATAGAAGTAACTCCATTTTGAATAATAACAGATTTAATTTCATTTTTTCTGCTTGCCCATGGCACCGCTATTTCATCATAATTCTCCATTGGGCCAGTGCCGGAAATGGTAAGGACACCGTCTGAATTGATTTTCCATGTGATTTGGCCGACTGAAGATGAATCAGGTGATGTTGAATTATAGTGAATCGTAGCGTTGGTGAGGCATTCGTTATCACTGTCAATTGAAATTGCATTCCACTGGGACTGCGAGCCGGAATAGTAAACATCGGTCAGGCTGCTGCAGCCAGAGAACGCATCACTACCAATGCTCGTCACGCTGCTCGGAATGCTGATGCTCGTCAGACTGCGGCAGCACGCAAACGTACCAATCCCAATGCTCGTCACGCTGTTCGGCAATGTAATGCTCGTCAGACTGATGCACCACCAGAACGCATGAGCACCAATGCTCGTCACGCTGCTCGGAATGCTGATGCTCGTCAGACTGCTGCAGGACGCGAACGCATCTTCGCCAATGCTCGTCACGCTGTTCGGGATGCTGTTGCTCGTCAGGCTCCTACATTCCCAGAACACACCTTCACCAATGCTCGTCACGCTGTTCGGTATTGTAATACTCGTCAGACTGATGCAGTACTCGAACGCAGAATCGCCAATGCTCATCACGCTGTTTGGAATGCTGATGCTCGTCAGACTGCTGCAGGACGCGAACTCTGCATAGCCAATGCTCGTCACGCTGTTCGGCAATGTAATGCTCGTCAGACTGCTGCAGAACGCGAACGCACCCGCTCCAATGCTCGTCACGCTGTTCGGGATGCTGATGCTCGTCAGGCTGCTACAGTTCCAGAACGCACTATCCCCAATGCTCGTCACGCTGTTCGGAATGCTGATGCTCGTCAGACCGCTGCAGTACACGAACGCATAATTTCCAATGCTCGTCACACTGCTTGGAATCGAGTATGTACTTCCCGATTTCCCAGCAGGATAACAAAGCAAGGTTTTGCCGTCTTTCGAATACAAAACGCCATCTACGGATTTATATTTTGAATTTTGCTCCGATACTGTGATATTCGTCAGGCTGCTACAGTTCCAGAACGCATAATTTCCAATGCTCATCACGCTGTTCGGCAATGTTATGCTCGTCAGGCTCATGCAGCCTTCGAACGCAGAAACGCCAATGCTCGTCACGCTGTTCGGGATCGTAATGCTCGTCAGACTGCTGCAGTACACAAACGCATCTTTACCAATGCTCGTCACGCCGGAATTGATTACCACTTTTCTAATACTACTGCTATTATAAAATGGGCTTTCGGAGCCAACGCTATAATCATACATTTTCCCCGTGCCGGAGATGGTAAGGGTGCCGTCGGAATCAAGAGACCAACGGACATTATCTCCCGTATCTCCACAGTCACCGGAAGCAACAATACTTTGTGTATCAGGCTCATCTCCAACCATGGCGACGAGAGACACCATGAGGGCAGACTGCTGCGCTTCACTAAGCTGTGACACGAATGCATCCAAGCTTTCTTCATTCTCAGCTTCCATCAGACGGATATACTCGGCAAGAATCTCGGTATCCGTCCAAGAGGCATAGGCATTCGCTTTCTCCTCGGATTCGGTCCGGTTACTGTCTTCCCCTTCGGTGAAGACTTCTTCCGATTCCTGCATGTCCTCATCTGCGGCAAAAGCACCGACAGGTATCATCGTCAGCGTCATGCTCAAGCAGAGGAGTAACGCAATCATCTTTTTCATGTAATTCATATTTCATCCGCCCCTTGTTTCCAATTGATTAAAAGCATTTTCGCGCGTAATTTGATTTGTTATTGTTTCGTAATCTGTTGTAACTATTTTATAATAGTAAATTTTTGTACTAAAGTCAATAATAAATTTCTTTACTTTGCTACACTTGAGACAAACTGTAGCAAGGAGATGAGATTATGAAGGACTTGCCCCAGATGCTTCGGGATATTCGGGAAGACCATGACCTGACCCAAATGCAGGTTGCAGAAATTCTGGGCACCTCGCAAACCATGTATGCACGATACGAACGGGGCGCAAATGAACTGCCCATTCACCACTTGATTACGCTTTGTAAGTTTTACAATGTCTCCGCTGATGTATTCCTCGGGACAGCACCAACGCCGTTCCCCCGCCCATACGGAAAAAACAAAAAATGAAGCCACTGGCGCATGATGAAATGAGCCAATGGCTTTATTTTTTCGTTCCGCCTCCTTATACATGAGGTTAACGGCTGTCCGCTTTGAAATTGGCACATAGGCACGCAAAAGGCGCTCCCGAGTGGGAGCGCCTCAGCGTGTCAAAAAAGTGGGGTCATTCCGAGGGAGCGTCAGCGACCGTGGTGACCGAAGGGAATGCAAAGCTAATCCGTTCTCCAAAATATTTCGTTTTATACCGAATTCGAATAAAAACTGCAGGTTTTGGGATACGGATTGCCACACCAGTGTGCGCACTGGTTCGCAATGACCGTTCTAAAGGTAGTTTTTCGACAGTCTGAAGCGCTCCCGGTTGGGAGCGCCTGAGGGCTTAGTTTTTGTGATACTGGGGAATTGCGCCGCGGGCGGTCTTGCCGTCCTCCTTGGGAGTGATTTCTCCGGCGGCGGTCAGAGCCATCTTGGTCAGGATGGGGCCCACCAGCTCATAGATGAGCACGGAGAACAGAATGATATTGCGGATGATGGCACCCTCGGCACCGAAGTCGGCAGCCACAGTGGTGGACATGCCCAGCGCAACACCGGCCTGAGGAAGCAGAGTGATGCCCAAGTACTTCTGCACGGCGGGCTTGCACTTCATAAACTTGGAGCTGACGGATGCGCCCACAATCTTACCGATGGAGCGCAGGGCAATATAGGCAACGCCGATACCCACGACAGCAGCAGAGCCGAACACCCGCAGGTCAAGCTCGGCACCGCTCAGCACAAAGAACAGCACATACACAGGACCCGTCCAGCGCTCGGTGCGGTACATGATTTCCTCGGAGAAGTCACAGAGGTTGCAGAACACGGTGCCGCACATCATGCACACCAGCAGCGGGGAGAAACCGATTTCCAGACCGTTTTCAAACTCCATATTGAGCTTGGAGAAAGCGGTGCACAGGAACACAAAGGCAACGGCCAAGCTCAGACGCTTGGAGCGGGAGTTGAAGAAAATCTCCACCTCGCTGAACACCCAGCCGAGAAGCGCGCCCATGCTCAGAGATGCAACAATCTCAATCATGGGGTTGACCAGAATGGAAATCATGTTTACGCTGCCGGAATTGAGTGCCTTGGCAACGCCGGTGGACACGGCGAACACAATCAGACCCACAGCATCGTCCAGCGCCACAATGGGCATCAGGATGGAGGTCAGAGGTCCCTGTGCCTTATACTGATTGATAACCATCAGGGTTGCGGCAGGAGCGGTAGCAGTGGCGATGGCGCCCAGAATCAGGCAGGTGGACACGGGGAGCGCATCGCCGAGGAAGCCATGCAGGATGAAAAGTCCCACATCCACAAGGATGCAGGCAGCCAGCGCCTGAAACACGGCAACTACGGCAGCCTGACGGCCCGTGTGCTTGAGTTCCTCCCAGCGAAACTCGGAGCCGATGGAGAATGCGATAAAGCCCAGGGACACATCGCAGATAAGCCCCATCTGCTCCACGAATTCAAAGGAGGGCAGTCCCAAATTGGGAAGACCCACAGCGCCCAGGCACAGGGGTCCGATTAAAACGCCCGCCACCAAGTAGCTGGTCACATCGGGCAGATTCCAACGGGAAAGCAAGCGGGATAAGAACAGGCCTGCGAACATTGCAACGCCGATTGCAAATAAAAATGCCATTTCATTTTCCTCTTTCTGTCCCGGCCGGGACAGCTTTCTTAATTCTTTTTCAGAGCGTCCCCCATTATAACACTTTCGCCGCAGGAAACAAGGCACAATCGTCACAAGAATTTAGTGGTTTTCCATAATTTTATTGGTCAAGATTATTGCACTTTCACTAAATATTTTCCGTCATACTTTTATCCGCCGCCCTTGCAAAAAGCCTGAAATCGGGGTATAATCAAGATATTCTTACTCTGAAGGAGTATACCCATGACCGATTCCATTCAGCAGTGGCTGAGCGGCCTCAGCGGGCAAACCGCCGAGCATCTGTTTACCGCTGCGCTTATCTTCATCGGCGGAATTGCCGCCGTGCGAATCGTGGTGAAGCTCACCGAAAAGGCGCTGGCAAAATCCCGTCTGGAGCCGGCAGCCCACAGCCTGATTCTGTCCATCACCAAGGTGGTGCTCTACCTCCTGCTGGGGCTGTCCATTGCCTCCAATTTAGGCATCGATATTACCGGTCTTGTGGCACTGGCCTCGGTATTAACCCTGTCACTTTCGCTGTCACTGCAGAATATGCTGACCAATATGATTGGCGGCTTCACGCTGCTCAACACCCACCCCTTTCACTCCGGAGATTTCGTGGAAATCGGAGGGTTATCCGGCACGGTGACCCAAATCACCATGTCCTACACCGTGCTGACCACCCCGGACAACAAGCAGGTATCCATCCCCAACTCTCAGGTGACCGCCTCCCAGATTATCAACTACACCATCTGCGGCACACGGCGCATGGAGCTGAGTGTCAGCGCCGGATACTCCGCGTCCACGGACAAGGTGCTCGATGCACTGCTGCAGGCCGCGCAGGTGGACAATGCGCTTTTAGACCCCGCCCCCTTTGCCGGAGTCAAGAGCTATGACGACAGCGCCATCAGCTATGTGCTGCGCCTGTGGGCAAAGAACGAAAACTACTGGGATGTGTACTTCACCGTCAATAAGCGCATCAAGGATGTATTCGATGCCCGGGGCATTGAGATGACCTACCCCCATATGAATGTGCATATGCAGTAACTGTCTTTGACTTTTATGCACAATTCCCGTATAATAGAGAAAATTGTCACCTTGTGAGGAAAACCCATGATTTCCAATGCTATTTCCATCCCCGAGGGGGATGTGAAGCGACTGCTGGCCGGAGCAAATCCCGACTGCGCACTGCTGTATCTGTACCTTCGCAGCGGCAACGGCTTTGACAGCGCCAAAAACGATTTGCAGATGACGGAAAACCGTCTCTGTCTGGCAAGCGCCACGCTGCGTCAGTTAGGGCTGTGGCAGGAGGAGAAAGTCAGCCACATCGCTCCTGGGGAGCGCCCCAACTACACTGAAAAAGATATCGTCACCGCCGTGGACTACGACAGGGAATTTAAGATGCTCTACGGCGAAATCCAGCGGATGCTGGGCAAGACCCTGACCACGGAGGAGCTGAAAATCCTGCTGGGCTTCCAGCGGTATCTGGGACTTCCCATTGATGTGATTATGGTGCTGGTCACCTTCTGCCGGGAGCGCGCCCGCCAGAGGGGCAGCCTGCGCAGCCCCAGTCTGCGCACCATTGAGAAGGAAGCCTACGCATGGGCGGAGCAGGGTATCGACACCATGGAAGAGGCCGCCGCCTACATACAAGCCTCCAACATCCGCGCAAGCCGAATCGACAATCTCAAAAAGATTTTGCAGGTCTACGGCAGGCCCCTGTCCGGGACGGAGGAACAGTACGCCCGCAAGTGGCTGGACATGGGCTTTGAGGACGAAGTCATCGCCATGGCCTATGACCGCACCTGTGTGAACACCGGGCACCTGAACTGGTCCTATATGAACAAGATTTTACAGCGCTGGCACACCCGGGGGCTACACACCGCCGAGGCGGTGAAGACAGGAGGCTTGTCCGGTCTTCCCAAGGGTGCCAACGGCGAGCTGGGCGCGGCAGAACTGGAAGCAATCGCCCAGCTGATGAAGGAGGGATAAACCATGGCATACGCAGCAGAGATTATTTCCCGGGCAAAGGCGCAGCTTGCCCGAAACGCAGAGGAAAAAGAGTCCCTGACCCGTCAGCGGCTTTCCGAGGTTTACGAGAAGCTCCCCCGTATCCGGGAAATTGACATGGAGCTTCGCCGCACCATGGTGCAGGCCGCACAGGCCGCTTTCACTCAGAACAATACCGCACTTCTGGACGAAGCCAGAGCACAGAACAAGGCACTCCAAAACGAGCGGGAGGAATTGCTGCGCGCCAATTTCCCCCCGAAATATCTGGATGAATCCCCCGTGTGCCCCCGCTGCGGCGGCACGGGGTATCTGGGTGCCAATATGTGCAGCTGCCTTCAGGAGCTGTGCAGGCAGGAGCAGCAGAAGGACTTGGCGCTTCTCAATGGCCGTGCAAGCAGCTTTGACGCTTTCCGATTGGACTACTACTCCGATGTATATGATGCCAGAATGAACGCAAGTCCCCGGGATGTCATGGAGAAGACGCTGGACTACTGCCGGCAGTATGCATTTCGCTTTACTCGCGACAGCGGAAGCCTTCTGTTTATCGGCGGCACAGGCCGCGGAAAGACCTTTCTTGCCGGGTGCGTTGCCAAAACCGTCACCGACCGGGGTTACGGCGTGGTGTATGAATCCGCCGGGAAGCTCTTCGGCACGCTGGAAAATGCCAGATTCAATCCCAATGAGGAAAACACTCGTCAGAGTGCCCTTTACAGCAGCTGTGACCTGCTGATTCTGGATGACCTGGGCACGGAGATGAGCGGGCAGTTCGTCACCGCCGCCCTCTACAGCCTTGTCAGTGACAGACTGCTCTCCTGCAAGCCCACCATCATCACCACAAACCTGACCTCCGAAGAGGTTGCCAAGCGCTACAGTCCCCAGATAGCCTCCCGCCTTTACGGTGATTACCGCCGTCTGGCCTTTGTAGGCGACGATATCCGAGTACTGAAAAGTCAGGGAAAACTATGACCGGCATACTTTTTGACCTGGACGGTACACTGCTTGACACGCTGGACGACCTGACGGACAGCACAAACCATGTGCTGGCGCAGTTTGGCTACCCCGGGCGCACGAAAGAAGAAGTGCGCCGCTTTGTGGGAAACGGCGCCGCAGTCCTGATGGCAAAGGCCGTGCCGGAAGGCGCGGACAGTGCAGCACCCTTAGAGACCTTCCGTCGCCACTATGCAGACCACTGCCAAATCAAAACAAAGCCCTATGACGGTATATGTGAGGCGCTGGAGATTTTGAACCGAAAATACCCCATTGCCATCGTATCGAACAAGCCGGACTCCGCCGTGAAACCCCTGTGCAGCAAGTATTTCCCCGGCATCTACGCCCAAGGCCAGACGGATTCCATTGCAAGAAAACCCGCTCCCGATATGGTGTACGCCGCCATAAAGGCCATCGGCGTTCGGAAATGCATCTATGTTGGTGACAGCGAAGTGGATGTCCTCACCGGGCGCAATGCCGGTGTTCCCGTTTTGAGTGTGCTGTGGGGCTTACGCACAAAAGAGGAAATCGGCGGGACAACATACTGCGCCGACCCGAAGCACTTGATTTCCACGCTGGAAGAAATGATTGAGGAACTGAAATGAACGAATTTTACGCCCTGATGGGCAGAATGCGATACATTACCCGCTGGGGTCTCATGCGCAACAGCTTCAGTGAAAATATTCAGGAGCACAGCCATCAGGTGGCCGTGCTTGCCCATGCGCTGGCGCTCATCCGCCGGGATATTCTGCAGCTTCCCTCCCCCAATCCGGAGAAGTGCGCCACCGCCGCGCTGTACCACGATGCCTCCGAGATTCTCACCGGAGATATGCCCACCCCCATCAAATACTATAACCCCGAAATCCGCAACGCTTACAAGCAGGTAGAGGCCGTGGCCGGAAACCGACTGCTTGAGATGCTGCCCCATGCTCTGCAGGAGAGCTACCGCCACTATGTGCTGGAGGATGACGAGGAATTAAACCCCATCGTCAAGGGTGCGGACAAGCTCTCCGCCCACATCAAATGTCTGGAAGAGCTGAAGGCGGGAAACTCGGAATTTGAATCCGCCGCCGCTCAGACCCGCAAAGCGCTGGATGCCCTCAACCGCCCGGAGATGAACTGGTTTCTGGAAAACTGTCTGGAAGCCTTTACCCTGAATCTTGACCAACTGTAAAGGAGCAAACTATGAATCTTTCCAATTTACGAAAAAAAGAAAATCTTCCGGAGCTTATCTGGTTTGTCACCCTCTGGCTCCAGTTTTTCGCTCTGCTGATTCTCAACACTCCCCGCTATCGCTTTTGGGCATTTCGCAGCACGGAGATTATGCATTATCTGGCTTGGGCTCTGGGCTTGTATAAGCTGTACTTTTTGGATCGCCATGATAAGAAAACGCTGTGCTTTGCTACCGCAGTCCTTATCTTCGCGTTCGCGGATACCTTTAACTCGGAGCTCTTCTTTGAGCGAAAGGATTTGCTGAATCTGTTCCTGCTGGTGCTGTCCTCCAAGGATATTTCCTTCCGCAAAATCTGCCGGCACTATCTGGTCTATTACATCATCTTCCTGTGCCAGAATCTGCTGTTCTGCGCCCTCGGCATGACGAACCAGATCTGGTGGGGAAAGCGCAACCTGCTTCCCTTCCTCCCGCTGAACACATTCGTTCTGGGATTCACACACTACAATGCTCTGGGTATGTGGATTATGGGCATGATTATGCTGTCCATGCTGGTACTGTACAAGCGCAAAACCGCCTATATGTATCTGGTTGGGCTGGCCGCTTCCTTCCTGCTGTTCTATCTCACTGCTTCCAGAACTTCTTTTATCATTGCTGCGCTTTCCGTTTGCTTCCTTTATGTGCAGTATCGTTATCCTAAGCTTTTGGAGCGAATTCCAAAGCTCTCCCTTATTTCCGCTCTGATAATCATCGGCTCCATCGCTTTCATGTTTGCAATCACTATTTTCTACGACGAGTCAAGCTCTGTTTTCTCCCATATCCCTCTCAGCTTTTGTCATCGTCTGGAAAAAGGACAGAATTGCATCTTCGGGCCGGGGCTCACGCTTCTCGGGCAAATTGAACCGATACCGTTTCTGGACTTCATGTTCGTCAGTATTGCCTACCATCACGGCATTGCCTGCACTATCTCCTTTATCGCGCTTCTGGTGCTCTCCGCCCACCGTGCCATCACATACAAGCAGTGGGATGTATGGATTCTTGTCATTATGATTACATTCTACAGCTTGTCCGAATTTGGTATGCAGACCCCTACCATGATGCTGCTCTACCCCGCTTTTGCTAAACTGGACGAATAAAAAGGCTCCCGCTGCACAAAAATGCAGCGGGAGTATTCTTATATCTGAGGTTCTGCCTCATTTAAGAGGTCTTCTAAGGTGATGCCCTCGAAGAACTGGTCAATCATCCTGTCCAGCTTGTCCCAGAGGGGTCTGGTCTCGCAGCAGGAGGAGCGAGAACAGGCTGTAGGGCCCTGGCTGGTACAGGAGGTCGCGGTTAAGCCGCCCTCCGTCAGTTTCAGGATGCTGCCGACGGTATAGTCAGCAGGTGCTCGATTCAGGCGGTAACCGCCGCCCTTGCCGTGGACGGCATCCACGAAGCCCGCCTTGCTCAGCACCGTCATAATGGTTTCTAAATACTTCTGGCTGATGCCCTCCTGCTCGGCGATTTCCTTGAGGGGAACGAATTCCGCCCCCTCCTGCCGAGCAAGGCACAGCATCACCCGCAGGGCATAGCGCCCTTTGGTCGAAACAATCATAGCTTACTCTTCTTCGCCATGGTCGTGCTCATGGTCGCTCTCGGGGAAGTCCTTCTCATCGTAAGGAATGTTATTCTTGTCGTAGTAGTCCTTCAGGGCATTCTTGATGGCTTCCTCAGCCAGCACGGAGCAGTGAAGCTTGTGCGCGGGCAGACCGTTCAGAGCCTCGGCAACGGCCTTGTTGGTCAACTCCATGGCCTCATGGATGGACTTGCCCTTAATCATCTCGGTAGCCATGGAGGAAGAGGCGATGGCGCTGCCGCAGCCGAAGGTCTCGAACTTCACATCCACGATGATGTCGTTCTCAATTTGCAAGTAAATCTTCATAATATCGCCGCACTTGGCGTTGCCGACCTCGCCCACGCCGGAGGCGTTTTCGATGGTGCCCACATTGCGGGGGTGGGTGAAGTGATCCATAACTTTTTCGCTGTAGAGTGCCATAATTATTACTCCTTTATTTTAAGCTTTGTGGCTTTTGTGTTCAAATTGTGCCGGTATAGGCATCAGGCATCAGGCATCAGGCATCAGGTTTTGAAACCGAAAAATGTGCTTTGCATTTTACATTTTCCACAGTTTTTATGAAAGCCTTACAATTGCCGGAATTGAAAACTGATGCCTTACAAAATATACTGACGCTTGCCGGTCTGCAAATCGCGCCACACGGGGCTCATATTGCGAAGATACTGCACGACCTCGGGGACGGATGCCAGAATGTGATTCATCTCCTCCATGGTGTTCTCCTCACACAGAGAAAGGCGCAGGGAGCCGTGAGCCACATCGTGAACTCTGCCGATGGCCAGCAGCACATGGCTGGGGTCTAGGGAGCCGGAGGTGCAGGCAGAGCCGGAGGATGCGGAAATACCCTTGGCATCCAGCAGCAGAAGCAGACTCTCACCCTCGATGCCCTCAAAGCAAAAGCTTACATTGCCGGGAAGACGGTTCACCATGTCGCCGTTGACAGCGCTGTGGGGAATCTTGGAAAGGCCTTCAATGAGCTTGTCGCGCATGGCGGACACCTTCACGGCATTCTCGTCAATGTGGTCGCAGGCCTCCTTCATGGCGGCGGCCATGCCCACAATGCCGGGGATATTCTCGGTGCCGGCGCGCTTGCCGCGCTCCTGGGCGCCGCCCTCAATCACATTGACCAGAGGGAAGCCCCTGCGGACATACAGGGCACCCACGCCCTTGGGGCCGTGGAACTTGTGCCCGGACAGGCTCAGCATGTCGATGTTCTGCTCCTTCACATTGATGTGCAGATGACCCACGGCCTGTACCGCATCGGTATGGAAGGGAACGCCCGCAGCCTTGCACACAGCGCCGATTTCCGCAATGGGCAGGACGGAGCCGATTTCATTATTGGCATACATGGTGGTGACCAGAGCCGTGTCGGGACGGATGGCGTCTTTCACCTGCTGAGCCGTAATATTGTGGTTGTTCTTTACATCCAGATAGGTGACCTCGAAGCCTTCCTTTTCCAGCTTCTTCATGGTGTGAAGAACGGCGTGGTGCTCAAAGGCGGTGGTAATCAGATGCTTCTTGCCCTTGCGCTCGCCTGCTCTGGCGGCGGAGATAATGGCCTGGTTGTCTGCCTCACTGCCGCCGGAGGTGAAGATAATCTCCCGAGGCTCACAGCCAAGACAATCGGCAACAATCTGCCGCGCCTCATCCAACTTCTCCTTGGCCTCCTGACCCACAGTGTGCAGGCTGGAGGGGTTGCCATAGAAGCTCTCAAAGCAGGGCATCATGGCCTCAATCGCCGTGCGGCTGACCTTGGTGGTGGCCGCATTGTCTGCGTAAACTTGCATTGTAATTCCTCCTGTAGGATTTACCTAGTGTTCTTATGGGTAAGATACCATATATTACCCACTTTGTCAATGGGTAATACAGTTCATGCAAAAATCCCTTGCGCCAAGGGACGGAAGCTGGTATCATAAGGAAAACAGAAAACGGGAGCATGACTATGATTCTGGTTGCAGGTGACGAAGTGGACACACAAAAGCTCACAGCCCTTTCCGAAAAGCTGAATATCCCCATAGGGGATGATGATGGTGGACTGTGCCTTGTGTTAAGCGCGGAGGGGCTGAGCCTTCGCGAGGGGAATCTGTCCGTGCGGGGAGACTATGAGAAAATGCTCCCCCGACTAAAGCACAACAACTTAAGCCACGAAATGCTGGTAAAGGCCGCGAAAATCAAGGGTGTGGAGAATCCCACCGCACTGGATGCCACAGCCGGTCTGGGGGAGGACTCCCTGCTTCTGGCGGCAGCAGGCTTCAAAGTCATACTCTATGAGCACAACCGTATCATTGCAGCGCTGCTGGCCGATGCGCTGGAGCGCGCCGCCCGGGTGCCGGAGCTGGCGCAAATCGTATCGCGGATGCACCTGCATGAGGGTGACTCCGTGCAGGCCATGCGTTCCCTTACCTACCGCCCCGATGTAATTCTCCTTGACCCCATGTTCCCGCCCCGGCAGAAAAGCAGTCTGGTAACGAAAAAGCTCCAGCTTTTTCAAAAGCTGGAGCTTCCATGCCCGGAAGAATCGGAAATCTTGGCGGCGGCATTGGCAGCCCGCCCCAAGCGCATTGTGATAAAGCGCCCCGCCAAGGGGCCGTATTTGGCAGATGTAAAGCCCGCCTATTCCTTAGACGGCAAGGCCGTGCGGTATGACTGCATCGTGCCGGGATAGAGGTCTTTCGGTAAGTAAAAATCTACCATTAGACGGTCATTCCGAGGGCGCAACATTTATGTTGCGACTGTGGGAATCCGTTCTCCAAAATGTACCGTTTATTACCGATTCGGTAGAGAAAATCGGCTTTAGAGTACGGATTGCCCTAAAGGATTCCTTTCAGTCCCACGTCGCTTCGCTCCTCGCAGTGACATTCTACCGGAAGCCTTCCATAATTAGTTAAAGCTTCCTTTACTTCAGGAAGGAGAACAAACCGCTGTTTTCCACGGGGACGGAGACCACGCTCACCACGCGGTAGCCGGTGGGGGCGATGGCGGCGCGCAAAGCCTGCTCGTCGAGCATATCGGCAGAGACGATTTCGGTTTCGCCGGACTTGGCGGAGGACTTAACGGACTCAATCTTGAATGCATTGCGGATGGCATCGTTCATGTGTGCCTCGCAGTGGGAGCACATCATACCTTCGGACTTGACAATGGTTTTCATCATAATAAAAATCTCCTTTGATTTGAGGATGCTCCGAATCAATCGACTGCGGCTGTACACCGCCTGACGATTGATTCAGGACTTCCTTAATTATTTATTTTCTCCGGCAGAGAATTATCTCTGCCGAATTTTTTTATCTTTTGCGCTGTCATAGAGCTTGCAGAAATTCAGGCGCAGGGCATTGGAAACCACACAGAAGGAGCTCAGGCTCATGGCGGCGGCACCGAACATGGGATTGAGTGTCAGACCGAATGCCACAAAGCAGCCGGCTGCAAGGGGGATGCCGATGCAGTTATAGAAGAACGCCCAGAAAAGATTCTCGTGGATATTGCGAAGGGTCGAGCGGCTCAAGCGGATGGCCGCAGGCACATCGAGAAGGCTCGACTTCATCAGCACCACATCGGCGGCATCCACGGCAACATCGCTGCCTGCGCCGATGGCGATGCCCATGTCGGCACGGGTCAGGGCAGGTGCATCGTTGATGCCGTCGCCCACCATGGCAACCTTGCCCCGCTCCTTGAGGGTGCGAATCACGGCTTCCTTGCCGTCGGGCAGGACACCCGCAATGACCTCATCCACGCCCGCCTGGGCGCCAATGGCCTTGGCGGTACGCTCGTTGTCGCCGGTGAGCATCACCACACGGATGCCCATGTTGCGCATCTGGCGGATGGCCTCGGCAGAGTCGGGCTTCATGGTGTCCGCCACGGCAATCATGCCCAGAAGCACACCGTCACAGGTAAAGAGCAAGGGCGTCTTGCCCATGGCGGAAACCTCATCCACTTTGGCTTTCATCCCCTCGGACAGGGCGGTCTGACTGTCGATGAACTTGGCACTGCCGCCAAGGAGGGCATGGCCGTAGAGCGTGCCCGTCAGGCCGTTGCCGGGCAGGGCGGTGAACTCGCCCACCTGCTCGGAATCAAAGCCCTTGCGCTTGGCTTCTTCCATGACTGCCTTGGCAAGGGGATGCTCACTGCGGCACTCCAGGGCAGAGGCCAGCGTCAGAAGCTGGGCTTCCGCCACGCCCTCTGCGCACACAATGTCCGTAACAACCGGGCGCCCCTCGGTAATGGTGCCGGTCTTATCCAGCGCTACAATGCTGACCTTGCCGGTCTCCTCCAGAGAAACAGCGGTCTTAAAGAGAATTCCGTTCTTGGCACCCACGCCGCTGCCCACCATGATGGCCACAGGAGTGGCAAGACCCAGCGCGCAGGGGCAACTGATGACCAGCACCGAGATACCCCGCGCCAGTGCATAGGCAAATTCCCGACCCAGCAGCAGCCACACAATCGTGGTCACCACAGCGATGGAGATAACCGTGGGCACGAACACGCCGGAAACCTTATCTGCAATCTTGGCAATGGGAGCCTTGGTGGCCGCCGCATCGGAGACCATGCGGATAATCTGGGAAAGGGTGGTGTCCTCCCCTACCCGGCTTGCCTGACACTTGAGGAAGCCGGACTGGTTCATAGTTGCCGCGCTGACACCATCGCCGGGAGCTTTATCCACCGGGATGCTCTCACCGGTCAGGGCGGCTTCGTTCACAGCAGAGATACCCTCCAGCACCACGCCGTCCACGGGAACAACGGAGCCCGGGCGGACAACGAAGACATCCCCCTGACGAACCTCGGAAATAGGCACGGTGACTTCCTCGCCGTTGCGAACCAAGGTCGCGGTCTTGGGAGCAAGCCGCATGAGACCCTTGAGGGCATCGGTAGTGCGCCCCTTGGAGCGAGCTTCCAAGGTCTTGCCCACAGTGATGAGGGTCAAAATCGTGGCAGCGGACTCGAAGTAGAATTCATCCATGTACATCATCACGGCTGCCATATCCCCGCGCACCTGCGCCCCCGTCATTGCAAAGAGGGCATACACGCTCCACACAAAGGAAGCGGAGCTGCCCAGCGCCACAAGGGTGTCCATATTGGGTGCGCGATGCCACAGGGACTTAAATCCGCTGATGAAAAACTTCTGGTTGATGACCATGATGATAGCCGACAGCAGCAGCTGCAAAAGCCCCATGGCAATGTGGTTTCCAACAAAGAAAGCGGGCACCGGGAAACCCCACATCATGTGCCCCATGGAGAAGTACATGAGCACCACAAGGAAAATAAGGGAAACCATCAGGCGTTTTTTCAGCTTAGGAGTTTCCTTATCCTCCAGTGCATCCGCATCGGGCTGGGCGGATGCACTTGCCGCCGCACCCTTTTTGCTTGCGCCGTATCCCGCATTCACGACGGCTGCGATGATGGCATCGGGGCTTGCCGTTCCCTCCACGCCCATGGAGTTGGTGAGCAGGCTCACAGAGCAGCTCGTCACACCGGGGACGGCATTCACCGCTTTTTCAACCCGGGCAGAGCAGGCGGCGCAGCTCATGCCGGTCACATTGTATTGTTCCATAGTAATCTCCTTATCGCATCAGTTTCTGCAAGGTGTCAACCAGCTCGTCGATGGTCTCGTCCCTGCCGTCCCGAATATCCCGCGCCACGCAGGAATGGATGTGGGCACTGAGCAATTCTTTATTAAAGGCATTCACCGCAGCACCGACCGCGGCGGACTGGGTGAGAATGTCATTGCAGTAGGCATCCCGCTCCACCATTGCCTGCAAGCCGCGAATCTGCCCCTCGATTCGCTTGAGGCGGTTGAGAAGCTTCTTCTTGGCCTCCTCGTCCCGCCGGGTGGACTTTTCACAGCAGCATTTTTCCATTTGTTTCGCTCCGTTTCTCATATACCCCCTGGGGGTATATTCAGGATAGCACCGATGATGGGTTTTGTCAATGAGCAATTTTGAGCAGAGAAAGGATTATTTATCGCAGTTCCGAATCGGGCAATAGTTCCCTCCGAGAGGGAGCTGTCACGAACAAAGTGAGTGACTCTAGCGCCCGCAGACGCTGTTTCGGAGCGCAACCGCCCGCAGGGCGGCTCTTGGCGCGGAAATGAGGGAAATTTGCGAAATGTTGCTTTTATAACGGCAGATAGTTGAAAATCCAAAATGTCGCCGTGCTCCCTCAGTCTCGCTTGCGCTCGACAGCTCCCTCCCGGAGGGAGCTATATTAGGCTGTTCGTTCCTGCGTAAAAGCTTTCTTTCGCTCGGTTACTCGCCGTAGGGGCGATTATTAGTCGCCCGTGCG
>JAZRVX010000030.1:0-3909 GCA_045599455.1 Faecousia sp.
GGTCATTCCGAGGAGGCCGTAGGCCGACGTGGGAATCCGCACCTCCAAATATTGCGTTTTCATCCATTCTTTCGATAAAAAGTACAGTTTTAAGTACGGATTGCCACGACCATTCTGCGGAATGGTCTCGCAATGACCCCCCTATTTCAGGTTTTTTGACACGCTGACACACGGGTTCCGATATCGGGACCTGTTGTTTATTCATCCCTCTCTCTTTTCCATGCAGCGGCGTATTCGGGACAGTGGCGGAGCACAAAATTTTCATGCTCTGCACAAAGAGGATTTGTGCACATTTTTTTGGGCACACAGGGCAAAATGACTTGAATTTGGGCACGCCTTGTGATACGATATTGTCGTATCGATATGGGCGTACCATGCCCATGGCGATTTGACGAAGTATCCTTCGTCCGTGATTTTACTTTTAAGGAGCATAAATTTATGGCAACACCTCATACCATCGCCGTTGCCGGTAAGGGCGGCGTGGGTAAAACCACCACCTGTGGTATGCTCATTGACTATCTGTGCAAGCTCCGCCGCGGCCCCGTGCTGGTGGTGGATGCGGATGCAAACTCCAACCTCAATGAAGTGCTGGGCGTGGAGGCAGATGTGACCCTCGGCCAGATTCGCGAGGAAATGGCACAGGCCGAGCTCAAGGGCACCATCCCTGCCGGCATGACCAAGGCTGACTATGCGGAGATGAAGTTCAGCACAGCCCTCATTGAAGAAGACGACTTCGATATGCTGGTCATGGGGCGAACCCAGGGCAAGGGTTGCTACTGCTATGTCAACGGCGTGCTGAAAACCCAGGTGGACAAGTACGCAAAGAACTATTCCTACATCGTCATGGATAACGAAGCAGGCTTGGAGCATGTGGCGCGCGGAACCCTTCCCCATGTGGACACCATGCTGCTGATTTCCGACTGCTCCCGCCGGGGCATTCAGGCGGTTGCAAGAGTGGCCGAGATGATTGAGGAAATGGAATTAAAGCCCGGCAAGATGGGCTTAATCATCAACCGCGCACCCGGCGGTGTTCTGGAAGAGGGCGTGAAGGAGGAGATTGCCAAGCACAATCTGACTCTCTTCGGCGTTCTGCCCCAGGACGAAGCGGTCTACCGCTGCGACTGCAACGGTGAGCCCTCCGCACAGCTGCCCGACAGCGACCCCATGAAGCTGGCGCTTCGGGATATCTGCAAGTCCATCGGACTGTAAAAGCAAGTCAAAATTCGGCGTTTCAGGCAAGAAATACCGTTTTGAATAGAAAACACATATTAAAACAAGGGGGATATTAACTATGTCTTTCGTTCCCAAGACCGGCAGTTACAGCGGCAAGATTAACGCCGTAACTCTGGGCACCGGTGACAAGGCTACTGTCATCGGCGGTCAGAATGTACTGCCCTTCTACACTTTCGATGCACCCATCGAGAATAAGCCCAAGATTGGTGTGGAAATCTCCGACTGCGCCTGCGAGTGGACCGCTCCCGCGCTGAAGGAATTCTATGCTGGCTGCACCACCATGGCCGACTACGCAAAGAAGGCCGAGACCATGCCCGGTGTTGACTTCCTGTGCCTGCACTTCGAGTCCGCAGACCCCAACGGCGCTGACCGTGCCGTGGCCGACTGTGTTGCCGATGCCAAGGCGGTTGCCGAGGCTGTCACCATGCCCATCGTGATTATGGGCTGCAAGAACATCGAGAAGGACGGCGAGCTGTTCGCCAAGATTTCCGAGGCTCTGCAGGGCAAGAACATTCTGGTTCTGTCCGCCAGAAGCGAGGACTACAAGACCGTCGGTGCTTCCGTCGCTCTGGCTTACGGTCAGAAGGTCGGCGCTGAGACTGCCGATGACATTAACCTCGCCAAGCAGCTCAACATCATGCTCAAGGGTCTGACTGTTCCCGCTTCCTCCATCGTCATGAATGTCGGTACTGCTGCCGTCGGCTATGGCTATGAGTATGTTTCCTCCACTCTGGATCGCGTCCGTCTGGCAGCTCTGGCTCAGTCCGATGCCGACCTGCAGATGCCCATCATGGCTCCCGTGTCCGTGGATACCTGGGGCGTGAAGGAGTCCACCGCTTCCGAAGAGGATGAGCCCGCTTGGGGCAATGCCGAGGAGCGTGGCATCGATATGGAAGTTGCTACCGCCGCTGCTGATCTGACCGGTGGTGCAGATGCCGTTATTATGCGTCATCCTGCTGCCATCGCCGCCATTAAGCAGTTCATCGACGAGCTGGTCTAAAGGAGGAAAGAAAAATGGCATTAAAAGGTCTTGATATTTTCAAGCTGTCTCCTAAGAAGAACTGTAAGGAGTGCGGCAGCCCCACCTGTATGGCATTCTGCATGAAGGTGGCTCAGGGCGCAGTGTCCATCGACAAGTGCCCCTACTTCTCCGACGATGCAAAGGCAATGCTCAATGAGCAGACTGCACCTCCCATGAAGACCATTACCGTTGGCAATGACCTGAAGCTGGGCGGCGAGACCGTGCTGTTCCGTCACGAGAAGACTCTGGTCTCCAAGAACCTGTACGCTGTGCCCGTGTGCACCGAGATGACCGATGCCGAGGTCGATGAGAAGCTGGAAGCTATGGCTAAGGTCGACTACGAGCGTATCGGCGAGCGTATGTATGTTGAGTTCGTGTATGTCCGCAACAAGGGCACCGACGCTGCTGCCTACGCCAAACTGGCCAAGAAGGCTGCCGCTACCGGCCGCGCTCTGGTGCTGGAGTGCACCGATGTGGATTGCGCTAAGGCTGCTCTTAATGAAGTGAAGGCCGGCAAGCCCATCCTGAACGGCGCTACCCCCGACAACTGGGAGGCCATGAACGCTGTTGCAGTCGAAGCCGGTGTCACCCTGGGTGTTTCCGCTTCCAACCTGTCCGACCTGTACGACACCGTTAAGAAGCTGGAAGCCGCCGGCAACAAGAACCTGGTTCTGGATGTCACCGGCGCCAATGCCAAGGAGACCCTGGCCAATGCAGTCCTGGTGCGCCGCACCGCTCTGAAGGACGGCGACCGTAGCTTTGGCTATCCCTCCATCGTCAATGTCGCCAAGCTGGCTAAGGGCAACTCCCGCCTGCAGACCGCTTACGCCGCTATGTTCACTCAGCGCTATGCCTCCATCATCGTCATGGAGAACATGACCTACGCCGAGGCTCTGCCTCTGTACGGCCTGCGCCAGAACATCTACACCGACCCCCAGAAGCCCATGAAGGTCGAGGCTAAGATTTACCCCCTGAACGGCGCCGACGAGAACAGCCCCTGCGCTCTGACTGTTGACTTCGCTCTGACCTACTTCCTGGTTTCCGGCGAACTGGAGCGTTCCAACGAGCCCGTCAACCTGATCATCTCCGACGCTTCCGGCATGTCCGTTCTGACTGCATGGGCAGCAGGTAAGTTCTCTTCCTCCTCCATCAAGAAGACCTTCGAGACTCTGGACATCGAGAACAAGATCAAGAACCGCACCCTGATTATCCCCGGCAAGGTTGCCGTTATGAAGGGCGAGATCCAGGAGAAGCTGCCCGGCTGGAACGTCGTTGTCGGTCCTCTGGAAGCTGTCCAGCTGCCCAAGTACATGAAGGACAAGGAGTACGAGGCTGCTGCTAAGGCTGCTGCTGCCGAGGCCGCTGCCAAGGCTGCTTCCGGCGCTCAGACCGAGGTCAAGGAGCTGTCCTTCGAAGAGCTGCTGGCTACCAAGGTTCCTGCCATCGAAGTGGTTGACATGGGTGTCAAGTACGGCGGCTACAACCCCGAGTCCGAGACCTTCGTCACCATCGGCGAGAGAATCCACTGCATCTCCCCCGCTATCCGCAAGGCTATGGACGAGCGCGATCCCGCTCCTATCCTGAAGCGTGCTGCTGAGCAGATCGCTGCCGGCGCTACCTATCTGGACGTCAACATCGGACCTGCTGAGAAGGAT
>JAZRVX010000031.1:0-1354 GCA_045599455.1 Faecousia sp.
CGATCTTATACACAGTTTCTGCACTGCACTTTTCAAGCTGTGCTCTGCCACTTACAATATCATTGCACGTTGCATAGGGAATCGTGCTTGCCTTTGACAGTTTGTAAACGGACATATTGTTTTCTTTCAGAATCTCCTGTATCGTCATGGTAATTCACCTGCCTCTGCTAATATTATAACGGTCAACCGATATATTGTCAATAGAAGTCCCGAAATTCAATTTGATTTTACAAGCTGTTAATGAAGTCCATTGCCGCGTCATAGTTCTCGTCGTCCTCCGGTGACGTTTCCTGCGGTGTTGCCTGCGTCTGCACATTCTGAAAGAGCTGTGCAAGCTGCAAAGCGGGAGCTGCGGACAGACTCTTTTCAATGGTCTCCTGTACCCGCCGAAGGAAAGCATCCTCCTTTTCCCGCGTTTCCAGATACGGGTCATCCTTCATCCTTTCCCTGCGGGAAAAGTGGTCGTTGACGGCAGCGATCACGGCACGGCTGTAAGAGCTGTATCTGTCCGCACTTCTGAGATATTCCAGCGACCTCCGGTCATCCTCGCGGTTCAGATTGAAGCGGAGCGTGGTCGTAAAAAGATTGCTCATGCCGGATCACCTGCCTTGCGGAGACTGTGAGCGGCAAGGGCTTCATAGCCTTTTGCCGTGGCGCAGATGTCGTCATTGATTGTCACACGGTCTTTGTCATACCCTCCGAAGTTACGGACAAGGCAGCTCCCGCCGCCCATGACATACAGACGCATCAGCTCAGGATTGTATTCATGCTCGCGGAGCCTGCGCATAATGCCGGACACATACTCTGTGGCTGTGCTGCGGATCACGGAAAGATACTGTTCTCCGATGTCCGCTGTGCCAAAGCGGAGTGCGTTTTCAATCACCAAATCATCCACGACGGTACCGAACCTCTGCATCACGCTTTCCCGGACGGCAAGCATACACTGGTGGGTGCCGTATTTCTCGGTAAAGCACTTGCTGGGAACAGGCTTTCCGCTATTGATATACATGACGTTCATGGTGCCGTTTCCGATGTCACAGAGCATATTGACGCCCTTGAAGTCACGGAGCCGGTCTGCCACAGCGGAGAACCCCTGTGGGAACACGTCTGCTCCGGCAAACTCCACATGATAATCCTTTCCTCTGAAATTGAAATCCGCTGTCTCGTTTTTCAGAAGATACGCCCGGAACTCGTCCTTCTGCTCGCTCACCCAGGTGAGGGGCAGTCCGACTGCCAGATGGACACGGGCAGAGGACATTTCGCGGATATTCAACTCTCTGCCGATGGCGGCGAGCGTGAGAATATAATAATCCTCGTCCATCATCTTATCCGCCAGAAATTCCTTGTGATCTTC
>JAZRVX010000032.1:0-39324 GCA_045599455.1 Faecousia sp.
GCCATCGATCGCTTTACGCAGGCATTCGGCAGCAAGCCGAAACCTCCCGCGCCTGAAAGTGTTGTCGGACTGCCCGAGCGGATGCCGGCAAAGAAGCGCGCCCGCACTCAGAGCTACATCCGCCCTGTGAAAGGCGGACGCTCCGGGACAAAAAGATAAAGAAAAATCCTCCCGGAAGGGAGGAAAAACAAAAAAGACACAATGGAAATATTGGACGAAACGTGATTCTGGTCAAGATTCTGGTCAAAAAAGTTGCAGCCATATCCAAAAGTTGCAGGGGTAAACGAAAAGCCTTGAAAATCAAAGACTTTCAAGGCTTCGTTGGTGGAGATAAGCGGGATCGAACCGCTGACCTCTTGAATGCCATTCAAGCGCTCTCCCAGCTGAGCTATACCCCCATATAAGATGCTTTCCACTGAAAGCCTCTGTATTATAACATAATGGGTGGATTTGTCAAGGATTTTTTTCAGATTTCCCAATGGCACGGCCTTTTTCGTTTAGCCATAGCTAAATCATGCAAAAATACCTTTTTTACCCCCTTTCATTTTGTAATATTTGCTGTATAATAGCATTAGATAGTATGCGCACTGCGCTTTATTTACCGACAGGAGGTTCTCACCATGGCAAATAATCCCCTCTATCTGGATACCGAGAGCAAAAAAGCACTGGATGCGGGCTTCGCATCCGCATTCGGAGGCAGCCCCACGCGTTATTTCTCCGCCCCCGGCCGCACGGAAATCGGCGGCAATCACACAGACCATCAGCGTGGCCGCGTACTGGCGGCAGCCGTGAATCTGGACACCCGTGCCGCCGTCCGTGAAAACGGCACTTCCCTCATCCGCATTCAGTCCGAGGGCTATCCCATGTGCACAGTTGACCTCGGCTGTCTTGTGCCGCAGGAGAGTGAAATCAACACCACGCCCGCACTGGTGCGGGGCGTGGCCGCCCGATTTGCCCAGATGGGATGCGAAGTTCGCGGCTTCGATGCCTACTGCACCTCCACCGTCCTGCCCGGCTCCGGTCTGAGTTCGTCGGCTGCCTATGAGGTTCTCATCGGCACCATCATTAACCATATGTTCTTTGGCGGCAAGGTCTGCCAGCCCGAGGTCGCCATGATTGGCCAGTACGCCGAGAATGTATTCTTCGGCAAGCCCTGCGGCCTCATGGATCAGATGGCCTCCGCCGTGGGCAATCTGGTGGCTATCGACTTTGCCGATAAGGAGCACCCCGTCATCACCCCCGTGGATGTGGACTTCGCCGCCTTTGGCCACGCCCTGTGCATCATCGACACCCGGGCAAGCCACGCCGACCTGACCGATGAATATGCCGCCATCCCGAATGAGCTGAAAGCCGTCTGCGCCCACTTCGGTAAGGAGGTTTTGAGCCAGATTCCGGAAGCCGACTTCTACGCCGCCATCCCCGCCCTGCGCGAAAAATGCGGTGACCGCGCCGTTATCCGTGCCATCCACTTCTATCAGGAGAACACCCGCGCTCCCCGGGAGGTTGCCGCACTGGAAAAGGGCGACTTTGACGAATTCCTGCGCACCGTCACCGAGAGCGGACACTGCTCCTATATGTACTTACAGAATGTGACCCCCGCGGGCTACACCACCCATCAGGATGTGGCGCTGACACTGGCACTGAGCCAGCATCTGCTGGGCGGGCGGGGTGCATACCGCGTCCACGGCGGCGGTTTCGCCGGAACCACTCAGGCTTTCGTGCCCGTGGATATGCTGGAGGACTTCCGCAAGGGCATTGATGCCGTGCTGGGCGAGGGTGCCTGTCATGTGCTGTCCATCCGTCCCTGGGGCGGCGTAGAAATGGAGGTAGAAGAATGAAAATCGCAACCTTAATTGATTCTCTGGTAGCCTACGCCATGAACAAGGGGCTGGCAGAGCCTTGTGATCATCAGGTGCTAACAAACCGTCTGCTTGACCTCATGCAGGAGGACGACTATACCCCCTCCGATGAACCCATGAGTGAGGATTTGGAGGAAATTCTGGGCGGGCTTCTGGACTACGCCACGGAAAAGGGCCTCTGCCGGAGCGGTGTCACTGCCCGGGATATCTTCGACACCCGTCTGATGGGTGCTCTGACCCCCATGCCCCGAGAGGTCATCGGCAAATTCTACGAGAAGTTTGCTTCCTCCCCCGTGGAGGCTACGGACTGGTACTATGATTTCTCCTGCAACACCGACTATATCCGCCGCTACCGCATCGCCAAGGATATGCGCTGGAAGTACAAAAGCGAATTCGGCGATATGGATATCACCATTAACCTGAGTAAGCCCGAGAAAGACCCGCTGGCCATTGCCGCCGCCAAGAAAGCCGTCCAGTCCGGCTACCCCAAATGCCAGCTGTGCCGTGAGAACGAGGGCTACGCAGGCCGCATGAATCACCCCGCCAGAGCCAACCACCGCATCATCCCCATCAAAATCTGCGGTCAGGACTGGTTTTTGCAGTACTCCCCCTATGTGTACTACAACGAGCACTGCATCGTCTTCAACTCCGAGCACATCCCCATGAAGATTGACAAGTCCGCTTTCGACAAGCTCCTGAGCTTCGTGGAAACCTTCCCCCACTACTTCATCGGCTCCAATGCAGACCTGCCCATCGTGGGCGGCTCCATCCTGAGCCATGAGCACTTCCAGGGCGGTCACTACACCTTCGCCATGGAGACTGCACCCGTGGTGCAGGAAGTGAGCTTCCGCGGCTACGAGGATGTGAAGGCCGGAATCGTTGCATGGCCCATGAGCGTGCTGCGCCTGAACGGCGCGGATAAAGACAGACTTTCCGAGCTGGGCGACAAGATTCTGAAAGTATGGCGCGGCTACTCCGACCCCGCCGCCGGTGTGATTGCCTATTCCGATGGAGAACCCCACAACACCATCACCCCCATCGCCCGCAGACGGGACGGCAATTTCGAGCTGGATTTGGTTCTGCGCTGCAACATTACCACCGACGAGCACCCGCTGGGCGTGTTCCATCCCCACGCAGACAAGCACCATATTAAGAAAGAAAACATCGGCCTCATCGAGGTCATGGGTCTGGCCGTGCTGCCCAGCCGCCTGAAAAAGGAGCTGTCCGATTTGGCAGATGCTCTGGCCGCCGGTCAGGATATTGCCGCCGATGAGGTGCTGAGCAAGCACGCCGAATGGGCGCAGGAGCTTAAGAAGCAATATACCTTCACGCCTGAAAACGCACTGGATATCGTTCTGGCCGAGACCGGCAAGGTGTTTGCCGGGGTTCTGGAGGATGCCGGTGTCTTCAAGCCCACCGAGGAAGGCCGCAGCCGGTTTGCCGACTTCATCCGGGAGGTAAACGAGCATTGAGCCAGCCCGAAGAAGCCTACCGCCGCACCGCATTCCTCTTGGGGGAAGATGCGGTGGAAAAGCTGAAAAAAGCCCATGTGGCAGTCTTCGGTCTGGGCGGCGTGGGCGGATATGTGGTGGAGGCACTGGCCAGAGCCGGTGTGGGCAGGCTGACCCTTGTTGACAGGGACACCGTCAGCATCTCCAACCTCAACCGTCAGATTCTCGCCACCCACAAAAGCCTCGGCATGGAGAAAACCGAGGCCGCCCGGGCGCGGATTGCGGACATCAACCCGGATATTGCGGTGGAAACGCTTCCCATCTTCTACAACCACGATACAGCGGACTCCGTTGATTTTTCCGCATTTTCCTATGTGGTGGACTGCATCGACACGGTGACGGCAAAGCTCCTGCTTGCCGAGCGCTGCGCCGCCGCAGGAACGCCCATCATTGCCTGCATGGGCACCGGCAACAAGCTGAATCCCACCGCCTTTGAGGTGGCGGACATTTCCAAAACCTCCATGTGCCCGCTGGCGCGCGTCATGCGCAAAGAGCTGGGCAAGCGGGGCATCCGCCACATGAAGGTGGTGTACTCCAAGGAGGAGGCCATCGCCCCCACAGGCTGGGAAGAAGAAGCCGCCGCCGAAGGCAAGCGCCAGCTCCCCGGCTCCGTCAGCTTCGTCCCCGGCACGGCAGGGTTAATCCTCGCCGGAGAGGTTATCAAGGATTTGGTAAAATGAAAAAACTCCGATGTGCACAAATGCACATCGGAGTTTTTTGCGGGTGCGGGTGAAGGATTTTTAAGCCCCATTAATCCTTAAGTTTTTCTAAGCATCCTTGACCGTGGGGCATGCAAATTCTATAATGTGCACAGTCAGAAAAATTTTCCGGGAGGAGTATTTCCATGGAGCACTATATTATTGCCAAATTCCACAAAGTCCCCGATGAAACGCTGATTTCCGAAATTACCGAGCTGTTTCAGAAGTCCTCGGATGTGCCCGGTGTTGTGGGGGTCAGCGTAAAGCCCAATGTGACCCCCAGACCCAACCGCTACGATTTGATGATTTGCATAACTCTGGAAAATGCCGATGCCTTAAATGCATGGGATAACTGCGAAATCCACAAGCAGTGGAAGGCCCGTTACGGCGAAATGCTGGAGAAGAAGGCCATCTTCGACTGCGATTAAGGAGCCAATATGAAAAAACTGATTGCCTGCATTGCCGTGCTTGCACTCATGCTGTGCGGCTGTGCCGAGCTGTTCCCCTCCCGCTCCACCCTGCCGAGCGTGGTGGAGTCCGTCCCGGAGGACACGAAGCCTGTCAGCCTGCCGGAGTCGCCTGCTCCCACAGGAAACGCCATTTACGATACCTTTGGGATGGTACTGACTACCATCCGAAGCTCCAAATATCTTCCTTTTCTGGTGAACGAGCTGGATTCTGACCATCCCATTGAGGAAGAAGACTTTGCCATCTGCGATGTGGACGGCGACGGCAAAGAGGAGCTTCTTGTCCGCATTGTGAATACCTATACCGCCGGTATGGTCGAGGTAATTTACGGCTTTAACGAGGAAACCGGGGGACTGTACTGCGAACTGGCGGTATTCCCGGCGCTGACCTTCTACCCCGGGATTATCAAAAAAAGCTGTGCCCACAATCAGGGACTTGCCGGGGATGCGCTCTGGCCCTACTTTGTGTATACCTACGATGCCGCAAATGACTGCTACGAGGATGCCGCCGCTGTGGATGCATGGAGCAAAGCCGTTGCCGAGAAGGACTGGGCCGGAACACCTTTCCCCGATGATGTTGACACCGACCACACAGGGGTTGTCTATCTGATTCTGGAAGGGCTCGACGCCCGAACCCTAAGCTATTCCGATTATTTGGCATGGGAAGCGCCCATTTTTGCAGGGCTTAAGGAAATTGAAATCCCATGGCAGAAGATGACACAGGACAATGTTGCCGCCGTAGGTTCCCTGACCGAGATTCCTGTAGCAGACTATTACCGATGGCGGGACGAATACATCCCCGTGACAATAAGCACTGCCCCGGGTGAACTGCGCATATGCCGCGCAGTGGATGGTTCACTGCTGGTCAGCGCACAGCTTCCAGAAGAGGTCGGCACCCAGATGAATCTGTGTTCCTTGGACGATTTGAATGGTGACGGTTATTCCGATGTCAATGCCGACTTCATGTCGGAAGACGGCGGCAAGGCAAGTATTCTGTGGATGTCCGACGGAGAGAATCTGTACTATAATGAGGAATTTTCCATCCTCCCCGGGCAGGTCGGTCCGAGGGGCGAAGAATAACCACCCTTCTCCCCCTGCATCGGACTGCAACACCCCGGCACATGGACAGATGTGCCGGGGTTGTGTTTTTTCATGTATTACATATATGCCTTTCTTGTACTTTTAATAAGGACATTTTTTAGAAAAGCACAGAATATCCCAGCAAGTCCCAATTAAACCTTGACAAATTGCCCGGCATGATATATTCTCTTATCTAGTGGCTTTATCGGATTATGGCAGAAGTGTACCCATTCTATGTTTCGACCTGCCCCGAAAGCCCGCCGAATCGTTTAATCAGGTTACCCTTTAAGATAGGAGAGTAAAAATGAGTTATAATTGCATGAACATCCTGAAGACAACGGAGTCTACTCTGAAGTATACCAACGACGTTTCCCTGCAGGAAGCCACCCCTCAGGAGCTCCATGATGCTCTGGGCAAGGCTGTTATGATGGCTATTTCCGAGAACTGGAACAACGCCAAGCACGCCCGTATGCACGAGCGCAAGGCATATTATATTTCTGCCGAGTACCTTATCGGCCGTCTTGTGTACTCCAACCTGTACAATCTGGGCATCTTAGATGAGATGAAGAAGCTCTTCGCTTCCCGCGGTGTCGACTTGGCCGTTCTGGAAGACATTGAGGATGCCGCTCTGGGCAACGGCGGTCTGGGCAGACTCGCCGCCTGCTTCCTCGACTCCGCCGCCAGCACCAACATCCCCCTGTCCGGCTATGGTCTGCGCTACAAATTCGGTCTGTTCAAGCAGAGCTTTGACGAGAACGGCAGCCAGAAGGAGAATGCCGACGACTGGTCCAAGTACGGTGACCCCTGGTCCTACCGCCGCTATAAGCACACCGTGAAGGTTGAATTCCCCGATCACACCGTGCTGGCTGTCCCCTATGATGTGCCCGTCATCGGCTACGGCACCAAGAATATCAACACCCTGCGTCTGTGGCAGTGCGAAGCCGAGGAAGAGCTGGACTTCAATGCATTCAACGACCAGGATTATCTGCGCGCTCTGACCGCCAAGAACAAGGCTGAGGACATCACCCGTGTGCTGTACCCCAACGACTCCACCTGGGAAGGCAAGCGCTTGCGTATCAAGCAGCAGTATGTGCTGTCCTCCGCTTCCCTGCAGGATATGCTGCGCACCTACAAGGTCGCCCACGGCAGTGACCTGACCCACTTTGCTGATTACTATGCCGTTCAGCTGAACGACACCCACCCCGCCATGTCCATCCCCGAGCTGATTCGTCTGCTGATGAAGGAAGGCATGGACTTTGAGCAGTCTTTCCAGATTGCTCAGCACACCTTCTCCTACACCAACCACACCGTTATGAGTGAGGCTCTGGAGAAGTGGAATCTGGATTTGCTGCGCTCCGTTGTCCCCGAAATCGTGGACATCATTCTGCGCATTGACCAGAGACTGAAGTGGGAGAACCCCAACCTCTTCATCGTCCGCGACAACACTGCACACATGGCAAACCTTTCTGTGTATGTGGGCTCCTATGTCAACGGCGTTGCCGAGATTCACTCCCAGATTCTGAAGGACGACTGCTTCCGTGACTGGTATCAGATGTTCCCCGACCGCTTCCAAAACAAGACCAACGGTGTGACGCCCCGCCGTTGGATGGGTCTGTGCAACCCCGAGCTGACTCAGATGCTGAAGTACCGCGTGGGCGGCGACTTCCTGAAGAATCTGGACAAGCTGGGAAAGCTGAGCGGCAAGATTGATGACAAGATGGTCATGCAGTTCAACGAGATCAAGCGCACCAAGAAGGAGCAGCTGTGCAAAATCGTCGCCGAGCGCGAGGGCGTGCAGCTCAACCCCGACTTCATGTTCGATGTGCAGGTCAAGCGTCTGCACGAGTACAAGCGCCAGCTGATGAACGCTCTGTCCATCGTGGATATCTACTTCCGCATCAAGAACGGCGAGCTGCCCAACTTCCAGCCCACCTGCTATATCTTCGGCGCAAAGTCCGCTCCCGGCTATGCCCGCGCTAAGGCAATCATCCGTTATATCAACCGTGTGGCCAACATGATTAACAACGATCCCGCTGTTGCCGACAAGATGAAGGTCGTCTTCGTGCAGAACTATAACTGCTCCTACGCTGAGCACATCATCCCCGCCGCCGATATCTCCGAGCAGATTTCTCCCGCAGGCACCGAGGCCTCCGGCACCGGCAACATGAAGCTGATGCTCAACGGCGCTGTGACTCTGGGCACTCTGGACGGCGCCAATGTGGAGATTGCACAGGAAGCCGGCATCGAGAACGAGTATATCTTCGGCCACACCGTGCAGCAGATTAACGAGATTAAGGACAACTATTGGGCTCGCGGCATCTACGACAATGACTGGCACCTGCACCGCGCCATCGACACCCTGGTGGACGGCACCGTTCCCACCGACGATGCACAGCGCGAGCTGTACCACGCTCTGCTGGACGGCACCTCCTGGCACAAGGCTGACCACTACTTCGTGCTGCTGGACTACGCTTCCTATATCGACACCAAGCTGCGCGCCAATGCCGACTATGCTGACCGCATGGAGTTTGGCCGCAAGTGTCTGGTGAACATCGCCAGCGGTGCTAAGTTCTCCTCCGACCGTACCATTCGTCAGTACGCTGAGGAAATCTGGCACATCCAGCCCACCCAGATGTAATTTGGGGTTATAAGAAACTGAACCTCCCCGCTCATTGAGCGGGGAGGTTTCGTATGGTGTGGAAGGACGAAAGAAATCTTTAGCTCGCTTCGCTCGCAGTAGTCAGAGCTGTGAATTTCGACAAAAGCACCGATTTTACCAATCAAAAAAACTGATGACCGATGTCTCATAGCTGATGACTGAAGCTTTAACGGCGCAGCCGTTAAAGCTTCCTTTTACTAATCACTCATCCAATCCCGTGGTGGTGCCATAGGGCCAGCCGTTGAGGCCGCCGATATCATAGAGGTTTTCATATCCCAGGCGGGCAAGGCGCTTAGCCGCCAGCGCAGAGCGGTTGCCGCTGCGGCAGTAAATCACCACATGGGTGTGCTTATCGGGAATCACGGCAGCCGCGGTCTCGGCATCAATGGCATCCAAGCACAGAAGCTTTGCACCAACTGCATGCTCCCACTCGTATTCCTCCTCCGTGCGCACATCCAGCAGGGTAGCGTTCTCATTGGCATCCAGCAGGGCGCGGGCAGTTTCAAAGTCGATTTTCTGAATCATCACGGACTCCTATCTTCGCTTCTGGCGGTACTGGCTGGGGGTTACCCCAAAGCTCTGCTTGAAAAGCCTTGCAAAATAATTGGCATCGGGGATGCCCACGGCAGCGCTGATTTGCTGAACACTTTGTTTGCTCTGCATCAGGAGCGCGGCAGCCTTCTGCATCCGCAGGTTCTGCAAATACTGATTGGGGGTCATGCCCATTTCCTCACGGAATCGGGCTGTCATATAATTCGGGGACATTTCCAGCTCTCTGGCGATGGCATCCGAAGAAATCTCTTTTTGATAATTATTTTCCAGATAGTACAGCACGCTCTGCGTCATGCCAGAGTAGCCGTTCTTCTTCAGCGCTCGGATGGCACGGCAGTACTCCCGGATGACACGCTCATGCTCGTGGTCGATTTCATCGATGGAGGCAGCCTTACGGATGATGGCAGAGCTTTTGCCGGAAATCTGGTCGTTGACCAGCGGCGGAATGCCCGCATCCTTGGCAGCCAAGCGAATCATACTGCGGGTGACGGCAGCGGAGTGTCGCGCCGTATCCAGCGGAGCTCCCAAGGTGCGCTTGAAGCCCGCCATGTGATTGTGAAGCTCCTTCCAGTGGGCAATGGCATTCACATGGTCGCCCTGACGGATGGACTCCATAAGCGCTTCCTCCTCCCGGTAGCGCTCAATCACCTCCTGTGAATAGGTCAGATGCACCTGCTCTTCCTCGGTGTTTCTGACCATGCCTTCAAAGTCAACCCGGCGAATCTGATTGGGCACCACGCTCCAGTTGCAGTTCTTGGCAATGCAGCGCAGAAGATGCAGAATGTCATTTTCCTTCATCACGGGGATTCGGCCGCGGTAGGCAGTTAAGTCCTGAAAATTCAGTGCACTCAGATTCTTCCTGCGCAGAAGCACCCGGTAGTCATTCTCGCCAAAGCTCTCCGTACAGTAGGGGCCGACAACCAAGGCTTGTTTTTCTGTTCGGCAGAAGATAAAATGTATCTGGAATACATCATTGGTGCATACTATCTCGGTGCTGTCCATCTCATCGAGCATCACTTCCAGCACATAGGGTTCCAAGTAATCCTGCCGGGAATGGAACTGGTTTTTGCGGCAAAAATCCTCGTATTGGCGGAAGTTTTCCAGAATGGTAAAGGGGATTCCGGCAATGTCCGCTGTCAGGGCACAGGCATCTTCAAAGGCTATCATAATTTTCTCCTGATTGTCGGTAAAAAATCCTACTTGTGACTGTGGTATCGTGCTATATCACATGATTTTATTCTAACACTATTTTTCAAAAAATGATAGTATTTTTTACAGAAGCCACAATGTGAAGCGGTGGCACCAATAAAAATACAGGAGGAAACACTCAAATGGCAAAAGATTTTAATGCTTTGGCAAAGTCCGTTGTGGAAAATGTCGGCGGCGTTGACAACATTGTCAGCCTGACCCACTGCGTGACCCGTCTGCGTTTCAAGCTCAAGGACGAAAGCCTTGCAAATGACGAGGCCGTGGCAAAGGTTCCCGGCGTTATCAAGGTTCTGCGTTCCGGCGGTCAGTATCAGGTCGTCATCGGCAACGATGTGAACGATGCATATGATGCTGTCCTGAAGAATTTCAACATCAAGGCCGCAGGCGAGGACTCTGCTCCCGCTGCCGATGCTCCCAAGGGCAAGCGCAAGGTCGGCGAAGTGCTGGTCGACATGATTTCCGGCATCTTCATGCCCTTCATGGGCGCTTTCATGGGCGCAGGTCTTCTGAAAGGCTTCCTGGTTCTGTTCACCACTCTGGGCTGGCTGGATAAGGCCGGTACCACCTACGCAATCTGGAACGCTGCCGGTGACGGTGTGTTCTACTTCCTGCCCATCTTCCTGGCCTACTGCGCCGGTAAGAAATTCGGTGCAAAGCCCTTTGTCACCATGGCTCTGGGTGCTGCTCTGGTCTACCCCAGCATGGTCGCTTTGAAGGGTGCTGCCGACATCACTTTCATGGGCATCCCCGTGAACATGATTTCCTACACCAGCTCCGTCCTGCCCATCATCGCTCTGGCCTATGTGCAGGCTCAGTTTGAGAAGCTGATGACCAAGTGCCTGCCCAAGATGCTGCAGGGCATGCTGATCCCTCTGTTCGATCTGGTGGTTCTGGTTCCCCTGGGCTTCATCGTCATCGGACCTGTCACCGACACTGTCGGTAATGTGGTCGCCGGTGCCATCAACGCAGGTCTGAACCTGTGCCCCCCTGTTGCCGGTTACCTGATGGCAGCTCTGTGGCCCGTGATGATTATCTTCGGCATCCACTGGGGCTTTGTTCCCATCGCTCTGAACAACATGGCTGTGCTGGGCTATGACTATATTCTGCCTCTGACCGTCGGCTGCAACTTCGGTATTGCCGCTGCCTGCCTGGCCGTGTTCCTGAAGACCAGAAATGCAGAGCTGAAGCAGACTGCCGGTACCTCCACCGTGTCCGCTCTGATTGGCGGCGTCACCGAGCCCGCTGTCTACGGCGTGCTGCTGAAGTACAAGAAGCCCATGGTCATCGTCTGCCTGGTCAACGGCATCGGCGGTGCACTGTGCGCCATGTTCCATGTCACCCGTGATGTGCAGATTGCCGTCAATGCTCTGACCCTGCCCGCCATCTATGCCGTCTACGGCGTCTGGGGCATCGTGGCTATCGCTGTGTCCTTCGTCGGCTGCTTCGTGCTGACCTGGATGTTCGGCTTCAAGGATTCCATGATTGCCGAGTAATCTCGGAATCATTCGTCCGCTTAATCTTATCTCCTTCTTACCTGCGGACGGTACTGTGTGCTGTTCGCAGGTTTTTTTAAAAAAAGAGTGGTCTGACCGTGGATTTTCGGGTAAAACGGGTGTACAATACACCCATAGGTACTCCTTGCCGATTTCGCCGCTGTGCCATAGGGCGGCGTACTTGGATTTCCACGGTCACCATTCGTTTTAGGCTACAAACACTGTGCGAGGTATTTATATGACACAATCTTTACTTTATCCCGTCACCAACGCCTGCCGCAATGCCGTTTCTCTGGACGGTATGTGGGGCTTTGCCTTCGACCCCAAAGCAGAGGGTGAGGCAAGCGGCTGGAGCAAGAAGCTCCCCGCACCCATCTCCATGCCCGTGCCCGCCAGCTTCTCCGATTTCTTCACCACCGGCCCTGAGCGGGACTATGTAGGCGATTTCTGGTATGAGACGGATTTCTTTGTGCCCTCCAATGTGCAGGGCAAGGTCTTCCTGCGCTTCGGCGCTGTGACCCATGTGGCAACCGTCTATGTCAACGGCACGGAGCTTACCACCCATGTGGGCGGCTTTACACCCATTGTCGTGGATGTGACCGATGTGGTGAAGGCGGGCGCTGAAAACCATCTGGCTGTGAAGGTCAACAACCGTCTGAACGAGGAAATGATTCCCTGCGGCATTCAGAAGGTTCTCGCCTCCGGCAAGGAAATCAACAAGCCCTACTTTGACTTCTACAACTACTCCGGCATCAGCCGCACTGTGTGGCTGGTGACCACTCCCGCTGAGCACATCACCGACTACAGCCTGACCTATGCGCTGGATGGAGCCGATGCCACCGTTTCCTACGAGGTCGTCACCACAGGCTCATCCAATGTGAAGGTCGCACTGGTGGATGCCGAGGGCGTGACTGTTTCCGAGGGCGAGGGCAAGTCCGGCAAGCTCCTTGTTCAAAATGCCAAGCTCTGGCAGGTGCGCAACGCCTATCTGTACCGCTTTGTCATCACCATTGAAGACGGCGGCAAGACCATCGACACCTACAGCGAGAAGGTGGGTATCCGCACCATCAAAATCGAGGGTACCCGGATTCTCGTCAACGGCAAGCCCGTCTACCTCAAGGGCTACGGCAAGCACGAGGATTTCCACATCATCGGCAGAGGCTTCAGCTACGCCGTGATGAAGCGGGACTTCGAGTGCATGAAATGGACGGATGCCAACTGCTTCCGCACCTCCCATTATCCCTATGCCGATGAGTGGTATCGGTTCGCCGATGAAGAGGGCTTCCTGATTATCGATGAGGTTCCCGCCGTGGGTATGATGCGCTCCACTCACAATTTCGTGGCAGCCGGTGCAGGCACCTCCTACACCTACTTCTTCGAAACTCCCACCGTGCCCAAGCTGAAGGCAAACCACCTGCAGCAGGTGGAGGAGATGATTCAGCGGGACAAGAACCACCCCAGCGTGTTCGCATGGAGCCTGTTCAACGAGCCGGAGACCACCTCCACTTTCGCCCACGACTATTTTGCGGAAATCTTTGATTTCGCCCGCAAGATTGACCCCCAGGTTCGCCCCTGCACCGGTGCGCTGGAGAAGAACAGCTCCCCCGAGAAGTGCCAGTGCTATATGCTCTGCGACTTCATGTGCCTGAACCGCTACTACGGCTGGTATATCTCCGGCGGCCCCGATATCGAGGAAGCCGAGGAGAAATTCCGCGACGAGATGAACCGCTGGGCAGCCAAGAATCTGAATGTGCCCTTCGTCTTCACGGAGTTCGGCACGGATACCCTGGCCTCCGAGCACAAGCTGCCCTCCGTCATGTGGACGCAGGAATACCAGAACGAGTATCTGGAGCGCAACTTCCGGGTCTTCGACAGCTATGACTTTATTCAGGGTGAGCTGGTGTGGAACTTCGCAGATTTCCAGACCACCGAGGGCATCATGCGTGTGAACGGCAACAAGAAGGGCGTCTTCACCCGCGACCGCCAGCCCAAGGATGCGGCCTTCGTATTCAAAAAGCGCTGGGAGTCCCTTCCCTTAAATTATAAAAGCGAGGAGTAATGCAAAATGGGTGTTTTCCGCAAGGATTTTCTCTGGGGCGGTGCCTGCGCCGCCAACCAGTTTGAGGGTGCCTGGGATGTGGACGGCAAGGGCGCCAGTGTGCCCGATATGTGCACCAACGGCTCCCACAAGGAGTCCAAATGGCTGACAGCACAGCTCGACCCCAACCGGCTCTACCCCAGCCATGAGGCCATTGACTTCTACCACCACTACGAGGAGGACATTGCCCTCTTCGCCGAAATGGGCTTCAAGACCTTCCGTACCAGCATTAACTGGACGAGAATCTTCCCCACCGGGGAGGAGGACACCCCCAACGAAAAAGGACTGGAGTTCTACGAGAAGGTATTCAAGTGCTGCAAAAAGCACGGCATTGAGCCTCTTGTGACCATCTCCCACTATGAGCTTCCCTACGCGCTGGTGGAAAAGTACAACGGCTGGGAGGGCAGACCCTGCATTGATGCCTACATGAAGCTGTGTAAAGCAATCTTTGCCCGCTACGATGGTCTTGTGAAGTACTGGCTGACCTTTAACGAAATCAACACAGGAACCATGCCCATGGGCGCTGTGCTGAATACCGGCACAGTCAAGGGCTACACAGGGCCTGTAAGCAAGGTGCCCGACAACAAGCAGGAGCGCTTTCAGGCACTGCACAATATGTTTGTCGCCTCCGCCATGGCGGTGGAGTATGCCCACGAGCATTACCCGAATTATCAGATGGGCTGCATGATTTGCTTCGTGACCAGCTACCCCTCCACCTGCGACCCTGCCGATGTGCTGGCAAATCAGAAGCAGATGAATGTGATGAACTGGTTCTGCTCGGATATGCATGTGCGGGGCGAATATCCCTACTACATGAAGCGCTACTTTGAGGAAAACAGCATCACCATTCACGCAGAACCCGGCGATGCCGAGATTCTGAAAAAAGGCACCGTGGATTTCTACACCTTCTCCTACTATATGTCCAACTGTATCACCACCCACACGGATGGGGAAATGGGCGAGGGCAACATCATCTTCGGCTTCAAGAATCCCTACCTTGCTTCCTCCGACTGGGGCTGGCAGATTGACCCCACCGGCCTGCGCTACACCCTCAACGAGATTTACAGCCGCTACGGTCTTCCCATGATGATTGTGGAAAACGGTCTGGGCGCTTACGATGTGAAGGGCGAGGACGGGAAAATTCACGACAGCTACCGCATCGACTACCTGCGTCAGCATATCGAGGCCATGCGAGAGGCTGTCAAGGACGGTGTTGACCTGATTGGCTACACCCCCTGGGGCTGCATTGACCTGGTCTCCGCCTCCACCGGCGAGATGGCCAAGCGCTACGGCTTCATCTATGTGAACAAGTTCGACGACGGCACCGGCGACCTGAGCCGGGAGCGCAAGGACAGCTTCTACTGGTATCAGAAGGTCATCGCCACCAACGGTGAAGATTTGGATTAAATCGCAAATGCAAGAACCTCCCCGACGAACTGTCGGGGAGGTTTGGCGTTATAGGGGATGGAACATGTGGGAACATATTGCTCACTTTCGTTTGCAGTAGTCAGCGGTTAGTTGCCGGTTGTGTTAATAAAGGAATAGGAATCTATTACTGTGATATTTCGCGTAGGGGCGACATATCTGTCAAGAGTAACATGGTCCACAACTGTGTAAGGACATGGTCCACAACTCAGAGCCTGGCTATATTGCGGTGAATTAGGGTGCCATCGGCAGTGTCAAACTCAGCAATTTTGAAGTTACGGTAGCAGGCAAAGAATGTTTCACCATCAATGCTTGGCCGGAATTCGATATGCTGGTTAATCATTGTTTCACTTAAATAGACCTGCCATTTGTCAAACCGCGCATAGCCCCAGCTGTTTACTTTAATCACATGATAAGCCCCACTGTATTCAAATTTCTGTATTTTCTCGATGTACGGTCTTTGACTGGGGGAATACACATCATTCGGACGGCGCATGTTTAGTGCTTCGTGGGGACGAATGCTATTGTACTTGTCACGCCAGGCAGAGAATTTGATTCGCGCATCGTCTATGTCGGAAATAGGCGTATGCTTTAACAGTTCCTGTTTCATTGTCCTATGAAACCGTTCTATTTTCCCTTGTGTTTGCGGATGCTTTATTCGACCATGGATTGGTAAAATATCCAAATCCATGAGCCAGCGTTCAAATTGCGTATACCCTTTCCGGAAACCGGCAAACTGTGCTCCGTTATCCGACAAAATGGAATCCGGCAGTCCAAACTCGCAAAAAGCATCCCTAAATGTTGGAATTACGACATTGGCAGTGCTTAAATGTGGTGAAATGCGAATGATGAATCTGGAGTGGTCGTCCAGAATGTCCAACGGATAACAGTATTGCCCATTCTCCATCCGGAACTCACCTTTGAAATCTGCCTGCCACATCTGGTTGCACAATTCTTTTTCAAAGCGGGTATACGGTTGACGTTTTAAGGATTCTTCTTTGCTGATGCAGCCATATCGGTTAAGAATGTTATTAACCGTTTTTGCGCAAGGAATATTGGTATACCCTTCTTTTGTAAGAACATCCTGTATTGTCTTTGCTCCCCATCCCGGATTGTCAGACCGAACTTTTAGGATGAGCTGCTCCACGCTGGCAGGTGTTCGGCTTGGGCTCGTCAGAGGCCGTCTGCTTTGATTTGACAGTGACAGGCTGTTTGTCAAGAGTATTCTTGACGGATCTGTAACAAATATTTAAGCGGCACTGACGAGTGAAAATGTCAGTGCCGCTTTTAGCGTTGATATTTGTTACTGTTAAAATAGGCCCCCTGACCACTTGGTGAAGAAGATGATCAGGGGGGTGAACCGTCCGTTAGGGCCACTGGACGATTCTGAAAGAAGGAGACAGCAATATATGTATCAATTCTTTGTGCGGGATATCAATTTACAGACAAGCCGAATGCACCACAATTTGTAATCCGCCAAAGTCTTCCGGCATCCCAAAGTATAGGAATTACAGGTTTTCCTGGAAGAACTTCTCTATGGCTGCAATGGCCGCATCTTCGTTGGCACCTTCGGCCTTGACGGTGACAGTATCGCCCTGCTTGACTGCCAGGCTCATCAGCTTCATCAGCTGGGAAGCCTTGGCTTCCTTGTCGCCCTTAACGACCACGACAGTGGTATCGGCAAAGCCCTTTGCCAGCTTTGCCAGCATGCCGGCGGGGCGGGCATGGATGCCCAGGGGATCATTTACAGCATAGGTAAACTCTTTCATTTCGATTACTCCTATTTATATTTTACCTTGTATCGATTCGATTATGGAAGCTCTGATTTAGGCACTGCTGTATGAGCAGGCATGGACATGCGAAATTCGCTGTTCGACATCCGGAAATTTTCAGCAGCAGTTGATATTGGTAATTGCCTTTCATCCGGAATATGAAGATCAATCGGATTGTTTGCCAATCTGGAAGTATTTATCAGAGAAGCCGGATTATATAACGCGTCATAAAGCAGTCCCATAAGCGGATTCCTTATTTCTGAAGAAAATGGATAATCGCGTCAGCAGAAGCCTGTGCACCGCCCAACTGCTTCATGTCCTCACTGAAATCCATGACAGTATTCCGATAGGCGGGATTGTTCAGCAGGGTTTCAATCGCTGCCTTCAGCTTTTCACTGGTAATCTCGTTCTTATCGCAGAAAGCAAATCCCAGTCCGTTCTTTTCGATCTGCCGGGCAGTGATGGCCTGCTCGTCCATCTGCGGAATGGCAATCATGGGGACACCATAGTAAATGGATTCACCGGTGCCGCCCATGCCCGCATGGGTAATGAACACATCTGCCTGAGACAGAATGTCCAGCTGGGGAACCATCTGGCCAATCTCAACATTGGCGGGAATATCGTGAAGCGTGCTAGGGTCGATTGCGCCAAGAGCTGCAAATACGTTGATATCCAAATCACGAACCGCATCGAACAGGATGGGATAATACTCGGGCCAGTTGTTGAATGCCGTACCAAGAGAGGAGTACAGCAGGGGCTTACCATTGTCAGGAGCTTTCCAGCTGCCAAATGCAGTTCGTTTACCAATCTGTACACCGGTGAACACGAAGTTGTCACCAAAACTCTCACTGTTAGGAACCAGCCGCTTCTGCACCATAACCAGATTCAGGTCGCCCTGTCCGTCGAAGATATCCTCAACAGTAATCTTGCGGCAGCCATACTTGGCGGAAAAGCCTTCGGCAATGCTTTCCACTGCTTTGCGCAGGGGATGATCCATGGGAATGTTCATGTTGGCAGCAACGGAGTAATGCTCATTGGCGGGATAGCTGGTGTACAGCATGATATTGGGTACACCCAGATTGTCAGCGGCGATGGTTCCTGCAATACCAGCAAAGTCATGCAGGATGGCATCGGGCTTGTCCTCCTTCAGAACAGCCAGAATATCGTCAATGAATGCGCCAGCCTCATTCATAAACAGGAAGGGAACAACAGCAGGATCGAATCCTTCGTCCTTCTTCTCGTCCTTTGGCGCATCATTATGATTATCATTCGCAGCCATCCATGACTTCATAGGCACAAATTTTGCACCGGTTGCCTCAATAATACTCCGAAAATTTTCAGTAGTGAAATAGGTAACACGAACATCCCGTTTAATCAGCTCTGTAACAAAGGAGAGTGTGGGATTTACATGGCCGAAAGCACCAAGGGATACAACAGCAATATGCATGAATATACTCCTTTCATAAGTAAATAGAGAAAATGCGGTCAAGCAAAATACCCGAAGGATTTCGTTTGACCGCATTTGTAGTATGAAATTTATTATTTGCCGTACTTCTTAAAATACAGCATAACAAGATAGTCCGTCATCATCATTGCAGAATACTTGCCGATATCATCCCGGTTGGACATTCCACAGCGAAGAACATAGTCAGCGTTGTTCAGATAGGCATTACTGAGATTCTGTGTAATTACCAGAACCTTACAGCCGCTGGCTTCAATGGTATCCCAAATCTGATGGTATCGTGTGATATAACTGCCACCAATCGTGCAGACAATCGCCACGCTGTCTTCCGTCAGCTTCTGCGCACTTTCCAGCTGAGAATCATAATTCAGATATAACTCCATGAACTTTCCCATCAGCATCATTTTACTTTGGAAAAACCTGCCGATGTCCCACAGAAAATGATGAGAGAAATACGCTATATGCGATGTATCATGAAGAACATCCACCACATCTGCCATTACCTCGATGTTTTCCGGGCTGATCGTTGAATAGATGTTTTCAATCAGCTCATCACGATATGCTGACATTGCGGTTTTCTCATCCTGGCATAGGATGCTGTAAAACTGTCTGGAGTAATCATCCTGCATGGAGAAGTCCCGATCCAGATACCATTTGAATTCTTTGAAATTCTCAAAACCCAGAAAACGGCAGAATCGGGAAATGGAAGCCTGAGAAACATAACATAAATCCGCTGTTTCACGAATGGACAGACCCTTTAGCTTTTCGTAATTCCGAACAAGCAGCATTGCGATTTCATAGTTGGAATCGTGTACCTGTGTCGTGCTGATAAAACCCAACAATTTGTTGGCCAGCGACCCCATCGTTTTGTAATCTGTCATTCGAGACACCTCCCGGCTTTTTTCCTATTTTACACGAAAATCCGGGGCTTTTCAACAGGCAATATCAGGCTTCGTCCGTTAATCCGTTCTGTGCGATGACATTCTGATACCAGTAGAAACTATCTTTCTTAATTCTCTTGCACTGCTTCGGGTCGGTTTCTGTGCGGTCAACAAAAACCAGACCGTAGCGCTTTGCAAATCCCTGATGGGAAGAAACCACATCCAGGAAGCTCCATGGGCAATAGCCGAGTACCGGCAGTCCTTCGTCGATCATAATCTTCAGCTGCTCAATGTGCTGCTTCAGGTAATCGATACGATAGGGATCGTGAATTTTTCCGTCCTCGCCCAAAGTCTCGCTGTAGGCCATGCCGTTTTCTGTAACGATCATAGGCAGGCCGTAGCGGTTGTAAATCTTCCGCATGCCTACACGCAGACCGGCAGGATCAATGCCCTTATCCATCCATTCGGTTTTCTGTAGATAGGGATTGTCGCAGAGGTCAAATGCATCGGATACCCAGAAAGGAGGCTGATTGTAGTTGATGGGGCCAACCTTTTCTCTGACGCAGATACTGAAATAGTAATTCACGCCAATAAAATCAGGCTTGGAAGATTTCAGGACAACGATGTCCTCCGGTTCACGGTGCGGGTAAAAGCCTTTTTCTTTCAGATAGCTTTCCACATAAGGGGGATATTCGCCGCGTACACTCATGTCCAGCATATAGAACTCCATCAGTTCTTCTGCATTGGCAGCAGCCAAAATATCCTCTGTTTTGCTGGTCTGCGGATATACAACCTGGATGGCACAAACAGGGCCGATCTTTGCTTCGGGATCAACGCCTCGTAAAAGGGCCATCGCTTTATGTTCGGCCAGAGAGACGTTGTAGCTCATCTGATAAATATTCTTCAGATTCTGAACCGGGTCCTTTTCATGGTTGCCATTCATGATTCCAGCTGCTGTTGCAATCAGCTGCTCATTGACAGTGACCCAGCGTTTGACGCGGCCCTTAAAGTGCTCAAAGCAAACCTTTGCATAGGCTACATATGCATCCACCATCTGACGGCTTTTCCAACCGCCAAATGCATCTACCAGAGCCTGGGGACACTCAAAATGATACAGGGTAACAAAGGGCTCAATGCCTTTTTCAAGAAGATAATCAATCAGTCGGTCATAGAAGGCCAGACCTTCCGGATTCGGGTTGTTGGTGGCATCCGGCATGATTCGACTCCATGAGAAACCCATTCGGTACACTTTCATACCCAGCTCTGCCATCAGATCCACATCTTCTTTCCAGTGGTGATAGTGGTCAGCTGCAATCTTATTGTCGGCAATGCCGGGACGGTTCACACCCAGATCCGTGGTCGCAAGTCCCTTGCCGCCTTCGTTAAACGCTCCTTCAACCTGAAAAGCACTGGTCGAGGCACCCCAGAGGAAGCCCTCCGGAAATTTATTGATTTTCATAATAATACCTCATTGCGTCCAGGCTGCCGATTTGCTCGGCAGCCTGCCATAATTACTTCTCCGGTCTTAATGCTGCCAGCTGCTCCTGAACCTCAATCAGTTCGGAAGCAATTGTTTCAAAACTGTCAGCTGCCATAAGCTGGTCTTCTGCGTGCATCAGGAAAATATTGTTGGGAAGCACCACACCGGCACTCTGCATCGTCAGGACATCCGCATGTGCATGGTGACCCTCAACGAAAATCTCCTTGCCTTCTGCCATCAGTTCGCGAGCACGGACAAAATTTCCTTTTTTGGCTTCCTGAATAGCTTCAATGTACATGCCACGGGCAGTACCAACATTGGCAATCATTTCAAAAGCAATTTCGGTCAACTTCTCGGCGACCTCTTCTGCGCTCAAAGCCAGAGCTTCTTCCATTTCCATTGCCATGGCTTATTCTCCCATGACTGCTCTGGCGTGATCCAGAACGCTCTTGCCATTCATCATACCATAGTCCTTCATGTCGATAACTTCCACCTTGTTGTTAGGCAGCAGACCCTGAACCTCCTTCAGACGGTAGCGAACCTGGGGTCCCAGCAGAATCATATCTGCATCTGCATAATTCTTGGCTTCAGAAACGGAATGAGCAGAGATATCACAATCAAAGCCTTCTGCCTTTGCGGCATCCTTCATTTTGCGAACCAGAGCACTGGTGCTCATACCGGCAGCACACAGCAAAACGATTTTTTTCATAGTCAGTTTCTCCTTTGTCGTATTATGCAAATTGTTTTTTTGTTAGTTGTTTTCTTCCAGAGCAGCAGCTTCCTGCTCCTCCTTCAGAGCCTGAGCATCAGCAGCTTTGAAGAAGGGGTACCAAATTGCGCAGCTGACCAAAGTGCTGACAATCTGGAATACACCGATTTTCCAGGAACCCTGAACCACACCGTAAATGAAGATGGGCATAGTATTCATGCCGAGAATGCCGGTGGGAATCGGCATCAGGCCCAGTGCGATTGCGCCATAAGCCATCAGCAGTGTAATCAGCGGGGTCACAATGAAAGGAATCAGGAAGGTGAAGTTCATCATCAGCGGCAGGCCATAAACCAGAGGCTCGTTGATGTTGAAGATGCCGCAGGGGAAGACAATTTTTGAGAAGGTCTTGTACCGCTGGGACTTTGCAAAGAAGAACATCATGATGACGAGACCAAGGGTGCAGCCTGCGCCGCCATTGGTGCAGAAGTCATACATGGAAACATTCCACATGTGGGGAATCACTTCGCCGGCAGCAGCGGCAGCCATGTTGTCTGCCAGATAGGTAAACCAGATGGGATACAGAATTCCCAGAACGGTATAGGAGCCGTGTACACCGAAGAACCACAGAATCTGAGCCAGCAGAATCAGAACCAGGAAGCCGGGCAGGCTGCCGGTAACATTTGCCAGAGGAGTCTGCAGGATTGCATAAACAGCATCCAGAATGTTGCCCCAAGGAGTCAGCAGGAACAGACCGCGAAGAACACCGCAAACAATCGCAATCGTTGCACCGGGGATCAGAGCGATAAAGCTCTGGGTAACATTTTCAGGAACGCCTTCGGGCATCTTGATGGTGATATTCTTTTCAATAACAAAGATGTTGATCTTGGTAACCATGATACCGACGATAAATGCCAGAAACACGCCATGGCTGCCCAGGTAATCCATCAGGACCATGCTTGCACCGGTTTCGGAGGTGCCATAAGGGATCAGGATCAGGTAGGACATCAAAGCCAGCATACCGTTATTGAAGGACAATTCGGCATGATCCCATATCTTTGCACCGGCATATGCAACGCTGAACACCATGAAAATGCCCATGAAATTCATGGAAGCATTATAGACCGCGCTCAGGAAGCCGTTGATGCCCAAAGAGGTAATCAGGTTCTGGTAAGGGACCCATGCGATAGAGTTGAACAGGTTGAAAATAGCACCGATCATGATAACGGCCATCAGACTCTGAGAGCCGCTGCCGATGCAGCGAACATAGGGATTCTGAGCAAATCCAGTTGACAGCGGAACCAGCTTATTTTCGATAAAGTTGGTCAAGGGGCTTCTTTTTTCTTCCATGAAGTTTATCCTCCAATTCTGTTTTCACCGATTTGAACAATTGAGCTTTCCGGCCGGTCGATTCAATTTGTTCTTTCTGGTCTAATTATATCAGAATTCTTTTAAAAATTGGTTTCTGATGTAGGTTTTGACTTTCAAATGGGGCACAGTTGTTTCAGATTCTGAAATTCCTGTATAACATATGTACAATCCGTACGCTTGTTTTTGTGTATTTTGCATATTGCCTAAAAACAAGCAATTGGGGGAAAATAACACCGTTACCATAGATGTGCACAGCTTCCGGTCGTTGTTTTGCATCTCACGTTATGTATACAGGTATCTTTAATTACACGAATTCATTTGATAGGAAATGTTTGTCCAACGTATAGCCTCGGCCAAGTACGCTATGCGTTTCACTGACTACAACGAATGCGGAGGGGTCGATTTTCATAATCTGTTTCTTTATTTCAGCTGTTCCTTGGCAAATATGGACAAGCGCTACGGCTTTGTCTATGTGGATGTCGATGACTACGGCAGCGGAACCTACGCCCGGTATAAGAAAAAGTCCTTTGACTGGTATCAAAAAGTCATTGCATCAAACGGAGCGCAGTTGGGAGAGTAAAACCTTGCAGCTTATGCAACAGAGCACTTGTTTGTGCTAAAAATTGTCCTGCGTTCGTCTGAGACTATGGAGTGGGGAGCCGTTTTGGCTCCCCATCTTTGATAGCAGCTGTCATCGCTCCCAACCACCTCTTTGTGTGATGGGATAATTCATTTTTTCGGCTCATCACGGAAAGTTGTAGAAACAGGTTTTCAACGAGAGGAAACGAATTAGCGTAAAGAAGTAATCATCATTTCGGTAGCCATATCCAATTCGTTTTGCAACCTTAATCTTGTTGTTGAATCCTTGCAATCTCTGTTTTCCAGAAGCATCCTACGCTTGGATCGTTATTCGCCCAATGTCCTCTTCGCACACTTCAAACTGGCAGCTGCGCCATATAGCGTTCCTTCCACTTGTATCCTGTATGACGGTCTATGCCGAACTCTCGGCACAGTGCGCTGAAGTTTCGGCAGTTCATTGCCGCTTCCGCAAATTCTTTTCTTTGATCTTCCACAGTTCTACTCTCCCACGGCATCTTGTTATACTCCTTTTTACATGTCTTTTGATGCCTTTATTTTACTGTAATTCTGTGGAGGATGTCATTACACTCTTGTGGACTATATTACTACACTGTACATGATAGCCGCCCCTACACGAAACATCGCAGAAATATATTCCTATTCCTTTCTTCGTCGAATATGGGTACACGCAGGACACACGAGGCACGAAATCCAGCAGTTTTACCACCTGTTTGCCGCAAAAAAAGCGCATTTTTGTATTGATAATCCATTGTTTTCCGCATTCGTGCGTGATATGATATTAGGTAAAGTGATATACCTGTCGAATGGGGCAGGTTTTGGAGGAAAACGATGAAATATATTGTTGTTCTGGGCGACGGCATGGCCGACGAACCCATTGAAGCTTTGGGCGCGCGCACACCTCTGGAGGCAGCAAACACCCCCATGATGGATGCACTGGCCTCCAAGGGTGAGCTTGGCATGGTGCAGAATGTCCCCGCCGGTATGAAGCCCGGTTCGGATGTGGCAAACCTGTCCGTCATGGGTTATGACCCCGCAAAGTTCTACTCCGGCCGCTCTCCGCTGGAGGCGCTGAGTGTGGGCGTGCAGATGAAGCCCACCGATGTGGTGTTCCGCACCAATATCGTGACGCTGACCGAGGAGGAGCCCTACGCCGAGAAGCGCATTCTTGACCACAGCTCCGGTGAAATCTCCACGGAGGATGCCGACATTCTGATGGATGCCATTCGGGAGCACTTCAATAACGACGAGTTCCGCTTCTACACCGGCACCAGCTACCGCCACATTCTGGTATGGAACAACGGCAAGGTGGTGGATTTGGAGCCGCCCCACGACCATCTGACCGATGTCATCGGCAAGTGGCTGCCGGGAGAAGAAAAGCTTCGCCGCATGATGGAGGAGAGCTACGAGGTTCTGAACAACCATCCCCTCAATGTAAAGCGCGCTGCCGAGGGCAAGAACAAGGCCAATTCCCTCTGGTTCTGGGGTGCCGGCAAAAAGCCCGCCCTTTCTTCCTTTGAGTCCGAGCATGGGCTGAAGGGTGCCATGGTCTCCGCCGTTGACCTCCTGAAGGGTATCGCCGTCGGCGCAGGGATGAAGGTCTGCAAGGTCGAGGGGGCTACCGGCTCCATCGACACCAATTTTGAGGGCAAGGCGCAGGCCGCTATCGACAGTCTCCTGAAAGAGGGCTATGACTACGCCTATATCCATGTGGAGGCTCCCGATGAGATGGCGCATCAGGGACTTATGGATGAGAAAGTCAAGTCCATTGAATACCTGGACAGCCGCATTATTGCCCCGGTGGTAAAGGCGCTGGAGGATGCCGGAGAGGAATTCCGGATGCTGATTCTCCCCGACCACCCCAACTTCCTGCGGCTTCGCACCCACACCGCAGACCCCGTGCCCTATGTGCTCTATGACAGCACCCGTCAGGCACGGAAGATTTCCCACTACAACGAGAATGAAGCCGCCGCATCCGGCAATTTCGAGCCCGACGGCTATAAGCTGATTGAAAAGCTGCTTGCAAAGTGATTGGAGGATTCAAAAAAATGGCCAGAGTTTATAATTTTTCCGCGGGCCCCGCTGTCCTGCCCGAAAGTGTCTTAAGGGAAGCTGCCGATGAAATGCTGGACTACAAGGGAACCGGCATGGGTGTCATGGAGATGAGCCACAGAAGCAAGGCTTATCAGGAAATCATCGACACCGCTGAGGCCGATTTGCGCGCCCTCATGGGGATTCCCGATAATTACAAGGTCATGTTCATGCAGGGCGGTGCCAGCCAGCAGTTTGCCATGGTGCCCATGAACCTGATGAAGAATAAGGTTGCCGACTACATCGTCACCGGCCAGTGGGCAAAGAAAGCCTACCAGGAGGCCAAAATGTACGGTCAGGCCAACTGCATCGCTTCCTCTGCCGACAAGACCTTCTCCTACATCCCCGACTGCTCCGACCTGCCCATCAGCGAGAATGCGGACTATGTCTACATCTGCGAGAACAACACCATCTACGGCACCAAGTTCCACACACTTCCCAACACCAAGGGCAAGGATCTGGTTTCCGATGTGAGCTCCTGCTTCCTCAGTGAGCCTGTGGATGTGAGCAAGTACGCCTATATCTACGGCGGCGTGCAGAAGAATGTGGGTCCCGCCGGTGTGGTCATCGGCATCATGCGTGAAGACCTCATCACCGAGGATGTGTTCCCCGGCACTCCCACCATGCTGCGCTACAAGACCCACGCCGACAACGGCTCCATGTACAATACCCCTCCCGCCTACGGCATCTACATCTGCGGCAAGGTCTTCAAGTGGCTGCAGGAGATGGGCGGTCTGGAAGCCATGAAGCTGCACAATGAGAAGAAGGCCGCCGTGCTGTACAACTTCCTGGACGGCTCCAAGATGTTCAAGGGCACTGTAGTTGCCAAGGACAGGAGCCTGATGAATGTTCCCTTTGTCACCGGTGACGAGGCACTGGATGCCAGATTTGTCAAGGAAGCAACCGCCGCCGGCTTTGTAAACCTGAAGGGTCACCGCACCGTAGGTGGTATGCGCGCCAGCTTGTACAACGCCATGCCCATTGAAGGCGTGGAAAAGCTGGTGGACTTCATGGCGAAGTTCGAGAAGAACGCCTGATTTTTTAGAGAAAAAGAGGATTTGACCATGTATCAGGTTCATTACTTAAATAAAATCTCCCCCAAGGGCACTGCCCTGTGGACGGAAAACTATAAATCCGTTGAAAATGTCAATGATGCCGACGCTGTCTTAGTGCGCAGTGCTGCCATGCACGACATGACCTTCTCCGACAAGCTTCTCTGCATTGCCCGCGCCGGTGCCGGTGTCAACAACATTCCCCTGCAGAAGTGTGCCGAGGAGGGCATTGTGGTATTCAATACCCCCGGCGCCAACGCCCGCTCCGTCATGGAGCTGACCCTGTGCGGATTGCTCCTGAGCTGCCGCGATGTCATCGGCGGCATCAACTGGGTCAAGGACAATGCCGCAGACCCCGACATTGCCAAGAGCGTAGAGAAGAACAAGAGCAAGTTTGCAGGCCACGAAATCTTAGGCCGCAAGCTGGGCGTTGTGGGTCTGGGCGCTGTAGGCGGCCCTCTGGCCAATGCGGCTCTGAAGCTGGGTATGTCCGTCTACGGACACGACCCCTTTATTTCCATTGATGCCGCATGGCACCTGGACAGCCATGTCAACAAGGTCAACAAGCGTGAGGAAATTTTCGAGACCTGCGATATCATCTCCCTGCACACTCCCCTGGTGGATGATACCCGCAAGATGATTAACCGGGAGACCATCGCCTCCATGAAAGACGGCGTGATTATCCTGAACTTTGCCCGTGACCTTCTGGTTGACGACGATGCCATGGCCGAGGCTCTTGCCTCCGGCAAGGTTCTGCGCTACATCACCGACTTCCCCAATGCCAAGACTGCCTCCATGCCCGGCTGCATCGCCATTCCGCATCTGGGCGCCTCCACCGAGGAAAGCGAGGACAACTGTGCTAAGATGGCTGTCCACGAAGTCATGGAATACTTGGAAAACGGCAACATTATCAACTCCGTGAACTTCCCCAACTGCGATATGGGCAGGGTTTCCGGTGCCGGAAGAATCTGCATCCTGCACAAGAACATCCCCAACTCCCTGAGCCGCTTCACCTCTGTGGTTTCCGCCGAGGGCATCAACATTGCAGGGCTGATGAACAAGAGCCGCGGCGAATACGCTGTGACCATGCTCGACTTGGATTACAAGGCATCTGAAAACATTGCCGCCGAGATTGAAAAAATCGAAGGTGTGCTGAGAGTCCGTGTGATTGGTTGATAACAGGAACTGCCTCCCAAACGGGAGGCAGTTTTGATTTGGGAGGGAGAATAAGGAATCTTTAACGGCGTAGCCGTTAAAGATTCAGGCCTCAGGCATCAGTTTTTCCCCGTTTATCTAGGACAATACACCGATTTTACTTTCCCTGATGCCTGATAGCTGATTCCTGATGTCTGCGCACGCAAGTGCGCCAAAGCTTTCTTTTACTCACTGTTCCTGTACATTTACATCCGAACATTTTTATGCTATAATCGGCACAAAGAAGGTGAAAAGCATGGTTGACTGTCACATTCACATGGTTTTGTCCGGAGCGGACTGGCGGGCAGCCATTGCACGGCACAGCAGCTGCCCCAATGAAGCCGAGATTCGTGCCGTCCTTTCTCGCTACCGCGAGGCAGGTTTTACCTATCTGCGCGACTGCGGAGACAAATGGGGCGTAGGCAGACTTTCCCGGGAAATCGCCCCCGAGTACGGCATTCGCTACCGCACGCCTTACGCACCCCTGAGTAAGCGCGGACACTACGGCGCATTCATCGGATTGCAGTTTGAGACCATGAAAGAATACGCCGCACTGGTACATAAGCAGCGCTCCGAAGGGGCGGATTTCACCAAGATTATGATATCCGGACTTATGGACTTTGACCGGTACGGCGCGCTCAGCGAAGAGGGGCTGGCCTCCTCCGAAATTTCCGAGATGGTGCACATCGCCCATGAGGAAGGAACTGCCGTCAGCGCTCACGCCAACGGGAACCGGGCGGTTCTGGCCGCAGTAAAAGCCGGGGTTGACTCCATTGAGCATGGGGCATACTTAAACGAAGAGGCGCTTTCCGCCATGAAAGAACACAGCACCGTGTGGGTTCCCACTCTGAGCACCATCGGTAATCTGTTTGGCACCGGTCGCTTTGATGAAATTGCGGTTCAAAAGATTTACGAAAGTGCCCTGACCAATGTTCGAAGCTTCGCCGCAATCGGAGGGCTGTTGGCTCCCGGTTCCGATGCCGGTGCATTTGCCGTCCCCCACGGTCAAATTCGGGAATACGAACATATAGAAAAAGCCCTTGGCGGGAACTTTGAGAGCATCCTCGCTCCGGGCATCGATGAACTCACGAGAAGGTTTTAACCCATGACACTGGAAGATTTTTTTGCTGAACATAAGCGCGTTGCACTGGCATTCTCCGGGGGCGTGGATTCTGCGTTCCTGCTGTACAGCGCCGTGAAATGCGGCTGCGAAGTCCGCGCTTACTATGTACGCACGGCATTTCAGCCGGAATTTGAATATGAGGATGCCTGCCGCCTTGCCAAGGAGCTTGGCGCGGATATGGCAACCATATCTCTGAACATTTTAGAGGATGAGGAAATCACCGCCAATCCCAAGGATCGGTGCTACTACTGCAAGAAGCGTATTTTCCGCTCCATTGTGAAGCACGCCCATGCCGATGGCTTCACGGTAGTCTGCGATGGCACCAACGCAAGCGATGATATCGCTGACCGTCCGGGATATCGCGCTTTGCAGGAAATGACAGTACTGTCCCCTCTTCGCATCTGCGGACTTACCAAGGAGGAAATCCGAAAGCAGTCCAAGGAAGCCAATCTTTTTACCCACGACAAGCCTGCCTATGCATGCCTTGCCACCCGCATCCCCACAGGAATGCACATCACCCCCAAGCTCTTGGAGCGCACCGAGTGGGCGGAAGGCATTCTCACGCAGATGGGATTTTCCGATTTCCGTGTCAGAACGCTGGGGGAATGCGCCCGGATTCAGATAAAAAAGCAACAGTTTCCCCTGATTTTCAAGCAGTGGGAGGCTGTACAGGGCAAGCTGTGTGAGCGCTATGAGGGCGTGACACTGGATATGGAGTTTCGAGCATGAAGATTTTATATTTTGATTGCAGTATGGGTGCGGCGGGAGATATGCTCAGCGCCGCTCTGTTTGAGCTGTTTGACAGCCCAAAGCAGATTCTTGAAGAGCTGAATAACTTGGGCATTCCCCATGTGCGTTTTGTCCCTGAGGAGGCAGAAAAATGCGGCATTCACGGCACCCACATGACCGTGAAGATTGACGATGGCGAAGAGGGCGAGGATTTCCATTTTCATGGAAGCCTTCCTGCCGTTGGAAAAATCCTGCGCCGGAGCAATATGAAAAAGACTTTGCAGGATAAGGTCTTCCGCGTCTACCGCCGCATTGCGGAGGCAGAGAGCAAAGTCCACGATGAGCCTGTGACCTTCGTGCACTTCCACGAGGTTGGCGCGCTGGATGCCATTGCCGATGTAAGTGCCGTGTGTTATCTTATGGATAAAATTTCCGCAGATAAGGTTGTGGTCTCCCCCATCCATGTGGGAAGCGGAACGGTGCGCTGTGCCCACGGTATTTTACCTGTGCCCGCTCCGGCAACGGAGATTCTGCTCCACGGCATTCCGACCTTTGGCGGCGAAATCAAAGGAGAACTGTGCACCCCCACTGGGGCTGCCCTGCTTGCGGAATTTGCGGATGAATTTGGGGCACAGCCCATCATGGCAGTTACAAAAAGCGGCTATGGCTGTGGCAAAAAAGACTTCCCCAGAGCAAATGTAGTGCGGGTTTTCCTGGGTGAAGCGGATGGAAGCCGCGATGAAATTACACAGCTCCAATGTAATCTGGACGACTGCACCGCCGAAGAAATCGGCTTTGCCATGGAGGCCATCCTCGAAGCGGGAGCGCCGGACGTGTTCACCACCCCCATCGGGATGAAGAAAAATCGCCCGGGGGTGATGCTTACGGTTCTGTGCAAACCCGAAGACGAGGATGCAATGGTCAGGGCAATTTTCCGGCACACCACAACCTTAGGCATCCGCAAGACGAAGTGTGACCGCTTTGTGCTGGAGCGCCGGATGGACACCGTTTCCACTCCCCTTGGAGATATTCGCCGCAAGACCGTGTCCGGCTACGGCGTGGAGCGCAGCAAAGCGGAGTATGAGGACATGGCAAGAATCGCCCGAGAGCAGGATATGAGCTTGTCGGAGGTTCGGAATATCTACGCGGAAAGCGCAAAATAAGTGTTTTCCCGTTTGTGAGGATTCAACATGTATATTATTGTGTTCATTTTCCTGATTCCCCTGGTCATCGGGCTGCTTGTGAGCAGGATTTCTCCACCCACCGAAGATATCGACTGGGAGGAAACCAACAAAGCCATCAAGGAATTTACTGACTCGCTTGAGCGTCATAAGGCTCCCAAACGCGACCCCCACGACAACTATACCTACCGCTATCTGCATCGGCGGGATGAAGAACATGAACGCCACCGCAGGAATCAGTGGCCGCTGTAAGACTGCGTAAATACGGAACGCGGGAATAGGATTATATTCCTGCGATAGAAGCACAGGCCAAAGCCTTTCCAAGGGGAGCTTTTGTACGCCCGATTCGTAACGCAGTAATCGTCTCCTTATCCTGCATCAAAATCTCCGAAAAGCAAAACACCCTCACCGGTTACCCGGTGAGGGTGTTTTTGGTAAATCAGAAGTTCAGCATCCGACGGAACTGCTCCATATACTTCTCAGCGGGGACATCCCAGCTGAAATCCGTATCCATGCCACGCTTCTGCAGGGCACGGAAAGCATCCCGGTCGGTGTTGTACAGCTTCAGCGCACGCTTCACAGCTGCCATGAAGTCATCGGCATTATAGCTCTGGAAAGTGAAGCCCAGACCCTCTTTGCCTTCTTCATCAGCAGGGGGAACGGTATCCTTCAGGCCGCCGGTGGAGTGAACCACGGGCACGGTGCCGTAGCGCATGGCGTTCATCTGGCTCAGGCCGCAGGGCTCAGACTTGGAGGGCATCAGATAGATGTCGCCGCCGGCATAGATACGGGCAGCCAGTCCCAGATTGAAGGTAATCTTCGCAGCCACCCGGTCGGGGAACTGCTCAGCAAGCTCCTTGAAGAATGCTTCGTACTGTGCTTCGCCGGTACCCAGAATCAGCAGCTGGGCATCCTCCTCCCACATGAGGCGGCGGGCAATGTAGCACAGCAAATCCAGTCCCTTGTGACCGGCAAGACGGGTAACCATAACCATCAGGGGCACATCGGGCTTGATGGGAAGACCGACTTCCTCCTGCAGCTTTGCCTTGCAGGCTGCCTTACCCTCTGCCAAAGTGGCAGAGTTATAATGGGCAGGAAGGGCGGGATCCTTCTCGGGATTGAAGGTATTCACATCGATACCATTGGTGATACCGGTGAGCTTCCAGGAGTTGCGCGCCAGAATGCTGTCCAGACCGTGCGCATAGTACGGATACATCAGCTCCCGTGCGTAGGTCTCGGACACGGTGGAGACCAAGTCAGCTGTCTCGATGGCGCCCTTCATCATGTTGACGGAGTCGTTCATGTCCAGGCATCCACGATACTCCCAAGGCAGACCCAGAATATCATCGAAGAAATTGTGTCCTGCCCAGCCCTGATACTCGATATTATGAATGGTGTACATGCAGCGCACACCGGACAGTGCGGAGCTGCCGTACAGAGCCTTCAGGTAAACGGGAATCAGAGCGGTCTGCCAGTCGTTGCACTGAACCACATCGGGAGTGAAGCCCAGATGGAGCATGGCTTCCAAGCAGGCCTTGGAGAAGAAGGCGAAGCGCTCGCCATCGTCCATGTCGCCGTAGATGGCGCCGGAACGCTGGCCGAAGTAGTACTCATTATCAATGAAATACACGGTAACACCGTCAGCACGCTCCAGCTTCATAACAGCGGCATACTGCTGACGCCAACCCATCTGCACCCGAAAATCCTTGACCTGCTCCACCTGATAGGCAGAATTCGTCTTGATTTTGTGATAGTAGGGCAGGAAGAGCACAACCTCATTGCCCGCAATGCGGGACAGTGCGGCGGGCAGCGCTTCCATTACATCGCCCAGACCGCCGGACTTGGCGTAGGGCGCACCCTCTGAGGCGCAGATAGCGATTTTCATACCGTGCCACCTCTCTTGATGACAATAGGATTGTTAGCAGTGCCGATGAGCTGAGCACCGGCGGAAACGGTGACATTCTTATCCAGAATGACATTCTTCAGGACAGCGCCCTCACCGACCACGGTGTCGTTCATGATGATGCAGTTCTCAACCTCTGCGCCCTTGCCCAGAGTGACCTGACGGAACAGGACGGAGTTCTTGGCGTGGCCTTCCAGCATGCAGCCATCAGCGACCAGGCAGGAGTCAATCTTGTTGCCCTCGCCGTAGTAGGTGGGAACGCGGTCACGAACCTTGGTGTAGACATGGTGTGCACCGAAGAACACATTCTGGAAGGTAGCAGAGCTGCCGACCAGAGCCAGGGTGTTCTGGAAGTACTCCTCCACGGAGTCGTTGTACATGGCAACACCGTCGAACACATAAGCATTGACGCTGACCTTGCCAGCCTGCCAGCCGCCCAGAACCAAATCGCGGTCCATGTGGAACTTGTTACGGGCAACCAGCTCGTGAACGGTAGCGGTCAGCCACTTCTTGGAGGTGACGAAGATGTCCATGGAAGCCAGGAACTTGGGAGCAGCGGCATAGTCAACGACCATGTCATTGATTTCGCCCTTCTCATCCAGAGTCACAGCCAGATCCAGAACCTTCTTGGCATTGGCGATGCCTTCCTTGACGACCACGGTCACATCCTTGCCGGACTTGATGTGGGCATCGACAACCTTGTTCAGGTCGATGTTGGAGATGACGGAAGCATCGGTCATGATAACATACTCGTCTTCCTCATCGTACTCCAGGAAGCTCATGGCGTTGTTCAGGGACTCCAGCTTACCACGGTAGCTGTGAGTCTCGGAGTTTGCGTAGGGGGTGATGTACTGCAGGCCGCCCTCGCCCAGCTCCAGACCCCACTCTTCGCCGTCGCCGATGTGATCCATCAGGGACTGGTAGTTATAGCGGGAGATAACAGCGATATGAGAAACACCTGCGCAGGCCAGGTTGGTCAGGGGGAAGTCCACCTGACGGTAACGGCCGGCAAAGGGGATGGAAGCGATGGAACGCTTGCTGGTCAGTTCACCAACCTTAGCATCGTTGGTGAAGATAATACCCATTACTTTCATATCTATTATTCCTCCTAACCGGTTTAGATCATTTCACCGGGCTGCAGCACGGTGTTCTCTGCAACAACGGCACCCTTGGCAGTGACGGAAATCTTGACTTCCTCGCCTTCCTTGTAAGCGCCGCCGACAACAGCATTCTTGCAAACCTTGCTGTCCTCACCCAGAATGGCGTGACGGACAATGGCACCGGGCTCAACCACAACATTGGGCATAACCACGGAATCCTCAATCAGAGCGCCCTCGCCGATCTGACAGCCGACAGAGATGACGGAGTGCTTAATCTCACCGGAAATCAGGCAGCCCTCGGCCACGAAGGAGTCGGTAATCTTGGCGGATTCGGCAATGAAGGAGGAGGGCAGAGCATCGTTACGAGCGTAAATCTTGAACTTCTCGCCGCGGATGTCGAAGACAGGCTCCTTGCCCAGCAGCTCCATGTTGGCTTCCCACAGGGAGGAGATGGTTCCCACATCCTTCCAGTAGCCGTCGAAGGGATAAGCCATCATCTTGTGACCGGCGTTCAGAAGGTTCGGGATGATGTTCTTACCAAAGTCATTGGAGGAGGTCTCGTCGTCCTCGTCGGTAATCAGAGCCTCACGCAGCACCTTCCAGTTGAAAACATAGATACCCATGGAAGCGTTGGTGGACTTGGGCTGCTTGGGCTTCTCCTCGAACTCATAGATGGACATGTCGGGGTTGGTGTTCAGGATGCCGAAGCGGGAAGCTTCTGCCAGAGGCACATTACGCACAGCGATGGTGCAGGCTGCATTGTGCTCCTCGTGGTACTTAATCATGGCATCGTAGTCCATCTTGTAGATGTGGTCGCCGGACAGGATGACCACATAGTCGGGGTCAAAGCGGTCGACGAAGTCGATGTTCTGATAGATGGCGTTTGCAGTGCCCTTGTACCAGCCCTGCTTCTTGTCGTTGCGCTCGTAGGGAGGCAGCACCTGTGCACGGCTGTGGGACTTGTTCAGGTTCCAGGGCTGACCGTTACCGATGTACTCGTTCAGCTCCAGGGGCTGATACTGGGTCAGAATACCCACGGTGTCGATACCGGAGTTCACACAGTTGGACAGGGGGAAGTCAATGATGCGGTACTTGCCGCCGAAGGGAACGGCGGGCTTTGCGGTTTTCTGCGTCAGGACATAGAGACGGCTGCCCTGGCCACCGGCCAGAAGCATAGCAATGGCACGTTTTTTCTGAAAGTACATGGTCACAGCTCCTTATGTAAGTGTAAATCGTGCGGGACATTTCCTTCACTGTGCCCAAAAGCACAGTTTTTTCCATGCCTAACATACCATATTTTGTCCGATTACGAAAGTGACAAAATACCTAAAATATAAGATTTTCTTTGTTCATCCTGCATAATATCCCGCCAGCTTATGGGGGGATTTGCAGGAATTTCAACAGGTTTCAGCCTTTTTTCCATCCATGCAAGCCCCAGCCAGCGCCCCATCTTGAAACCGATGTTCTCATAAAACACCTTGACGGTGTAGCCCATGGCCTCGTGAAAGGCCAGCGAAGCCGTATTTTCCTGCGTAATCAGCGCAAAGCTCAGCTGATAGCCCTGATAAATGAGAATCTTTTCCAGCACTTCATAGAACCTTCGTCCCATGCCCCGTCCCTTGGCTTCTTGGCGCAGATAGATGGACGGCTCGCAGGTCCATGCATAAGCCGCGCGGGAATAGGCGGCGGAGGCATAGCAGTAGCCGAGGATTTCACCGCCTTCCTCCCATACAAGCCAGGGGTACTGCTTTGTGATGGTCTCGAATCGCTGAGTGAATTCCTCCAAAGTGGGGACGGTATACTCAAAGGAAACGGTGGTATGCTCCACATAGGGGGCATAGATGGCTAAAATCGCAGGGATGTCTTTCTTTTCGGCAATGCGAATCATACGGGGCCTTCTTTCATAATGGGGGAATTAAAGGAAGCTTTAGCGCAGTAGTCAGTATTCAGTAGTCAGTAGTCAGTTTTTATGCGAAATCGTAAAGACTGCGTAAAATACAGATGAAAAGCCATTATAAAAAAGGAAAATTTCGATTAATATATACTGAATACTGATTATTGACTACTGACTACTAACCCAGCTAAAGATTCCTTATTCTGCGTTACAGCATCCGATTTCCAATCCGAGATTGCATTTTATCCGTGAGAAAGCTATAATGAAAAAAACGAAAAATGTGAGGTTATATTATGAAAGCAGAACGCCCCTATATTCAGGTGTCCATCACGCCCAAGGGAGAGCGGGCGCTGGTGGGCGGCCACCCATGGGTTTACGAAGGTGAGGTCGTGCACCTTTCCTCCGAACCGGAGGATGGCACACTGGTGGATGTGGTAAGCGCCAAGGGGCGTTACCTCGGCACAGGCTTTTACAATTCCCATTCCAAAATTCGGGTGCGGCTTGTCAGCCGCAATGCCAATGATACCTTTGATGCCGCCTTCTGGGAGCGGCGCATCCGCTATGCATGGGACTACCGCAAGACCGTCATGGGGAGCGACAGAACCTGTTGCCGCGTGATTTTCGGTGAGGCGGATTTCTTTCCCGGCCTGACCGTTGACCGCTTTTCCAATATTTTAGTCACCCAGACCCTCAGTATGGGCATGGAGCGCATCAAGCCCGTGTTATTTCCGTTGCTTGCCAAGGTGCTGCGGGAGGACGGCGAAACCATCGACGGCATTTTCGAGCGCAATGATGTTGCCCTGCGGGAAAAGGAGGGGCTAACCCAGAATAAGGGCTGGTTCATTCTGGAGGGTGAGGCACCTCCCGTGAAAACCACCACGGATATTACGGAGAACGGCATTACCTACACCGTGGATTTTGAAAACGGACAGAAGACCGGCTTCTTCCTCGACCAGAAATACAACCGTCTGGCAGTTGCGAAGCTCGCCAAGGGACACACCGTGCTTGACTGCTTCACCCACACTGGCTCCTTCGCCCTGAATGCCGCCAAGGGCGGTGCCAAGTCCGTCACGGCGGTGGATGTGAGCGAGTTTGCCGTGGAGTGCGCCCGGGAGAACGCCCGCAAAAACGGTCTGGACGGCGTTATGGAGTGCATGGCGGCGGATGTGTTCGACCTGCTTCCTGCACTGGAGAAAGCTCCCAAGAAGTATGATTTCATCATCCTCGACCCGCCCGCCTTTACCAAGAGCCGCAAGACGGTGGGCTCCGCTATTTCCGGCTATAAGGAAATCAACTACCGCGCCATGAAGCTGCTGCCCCGGGGCGGATATCTGGCCACGGCCAGCTGCTCCCATTTTGCATCCGAGGAGCTTTTTATAAAAATGCTCTATTCCGCCGCCCATGATGCAGGCGTAAGCCTGCGCCAGATTGAGGTGCGGCAACAGTGTGCCGACCACCCCATCTTGTGGGGCGTGGACGAGACCAACTATCTGAAATTCTTCCTGTTCCAGGTTGTGTAAAGGAATCTTTAGCTGGGTCAGTAGTCAGTAATCAGTATTCAGTATATATTAATCGAAATTTTCCTTTTTTATAATGGCTTTTCATCTGTATTTTACGCAGTCTTTACGATTTCGCATAAAAACTGAATACTGACTACTGAATACTGACCACTGCGCTAAAGCTTCCTTTATCCGCATTGTCAGCCGCATCATTTCCCATCGGCTGCACAAACTATGCACAAAACACATTGGAGGCGCACCATGCGTAAAACGAAAATCATCTGTACCATCGGCCCGGCCTGCGAGGATAAGGAAACCTTAATTGCCATGTGCCGGGCGGGCATGAATGTGGCACGGCTCAACTTCTCCCACGGAACCCACGCCGACCATCAGCGAAAAATTGACCTTCTCAAGCAGGTGCGGCAGGAGCTGGGCATTCCTCTGGGGATTCTGCTGGACACCAAGGGGCCCGAGTACCGCATCGGCACCTTCGGCAGCGGCTCCGTCACCGTGCAGGAGGGGGCACGCTTCACCTTTACAAGTGAAGCGGTGGAGGGGGACGAGCACCGGGTCAGTGTGAGCTTTGCGGGACTTCCCGAAGCGCTGTCCCCCGGAGACAAAGTACTGGTAAACAACGGTCTGGTGGTCTTTCAGGTGGAGGAAATTCGTCCGCCCGAAGTTGTGTGCACGGTTCTGACCGGCGGTGTGCTCTCCAATCGCAAAAGCATGAGTTTCCCGGGAAAACTCCTCGGAGGGCCGTTTTTAAGTGAGCAGGACAAGGATGATTTGCGCTTCGGCATCCAAAATGATGTGGACTTTGTTGCCGCCTCCTTCGTCTCCACCGGGGAGGATATGGCACAGCTGCAATCCTTTCTGCGGGAAAACGGCGGTGGGGATATCGACCTGATTGCCAAGATTGAAAACCGCTCCGGGGTGGACAATATTGAGGCCATCTGCGCCATTGCCGACGGTATTATGATTGCCCGGGGAGACTTGGGCGTGGAGATTCCCTATGCCGAGGTACCCGCCGTCCAGAAGAAACTCACCGCAGTATGCAGACGGCTTGGCAGACGGGTCATTACCGCCACGGAAATGCTGGAATCCATGATTGTCTCCCCCCGTCCCACCCGTGCGGAAATCACGGATGTAGCCAACGCCGTGTATGAGTTTTCCTCCGCCGTCATGCTCTCCGGGGAGACCGCCGCAGGGAAAAACCCCGTGCGCTCTGTGGAGGTCATGGCGCACATCTGTGAATTCACAGAGGGGCAAATCGACTATGAAAAGGCATTCTTTGCAGGGCGCTTTCACATTCAGAATCCCAAAGATGCTTTGTCCCACGCCGCCTGCGCCATGGCGGTGGGAGTGGGCGCAAAGGCCATCGCCGTGTGCGACCTGACCGGGAAGACCGCCGCGCTGGTGTCGCGCTTTCGCATCCGCACGGATATCATCGGCATCAGCTGCAGTGAGCGGATTTACCGCAGGCTTTCCCTGAGCTGGGGTGTTGTCCCCGCCATGACCGCGCTGAACAGCTCCCCGGATGTTCGGTTCTATCAGGCGGCTGTATGTGCAGGAGAAATTCTGTCCCTTTCAAAGGGGGATTATCTCGTTCTCGTGGGCGGAACGGACAGTCAGTCGGAGGATATCAACACCATTCGGCTGGAGACGACTTAATGGGAAAGTTGTGCCGGATAAATAGACGAATCCTGTGTCAGAAACTGTCGGGGCGGCTACCAGCCGCCCCGACATAAAATTTTGCCGTAATATATCCCCATTCCTGCGGTAACCACTGTAGGGATGGGCTTGCTCCATCCGTCGGTCGTAAGGCCGTGCAGTCAGTTGGCTGAGCCAATGGCCAAAGCACCGCATCCAGGGAATGCCCTTGTGGTACCACGGCCATTCTGCGCAATGGTCTCCTGACCGAAGGGAATCCTTTAGGGCAATGACCTCCTATTTCAGGTTTTTCGAAAATTTGAAAGCGGTGACGGATAAACCGTCACCGCTTTGTGATTCACTTAGAAGAATCTGCGCTTGGAGGTCAGAACATAGGCAGCCGCGCTGACAGCCATCACGCCGAACCACATTGGCAGTGTGTCCTCCACACCCGTCTTGGGCTGGGACTTGGGGGTAATGGCAAAGTCCTTTGTGATGGTGTAGGTATCGCCGCCCACGGTGTAGCTTGCCTTGGCAGTGTAGGAACCCACATTCACGGCCTCGCCGTCTGTTAAAGCGCTCCCGGTC